>NZ_JBEPKA010000001.1:0-316731 GCF_040496015.1 Agromyces litoreus | reverse complement strand
CGCCTGCCGACGGTGGTGATCCGCAGCCCGTACGGGCGGCGCGGCGGCATCGGCACGATCGCGCGCGTCCTCGCGTACGCGGGGTTCACCGTCCTGTTCCAGAGCTGCCGCGGGACGAAGGGCTCGGGCGGGGAGTTCCGGCCGTGGGTCGACGAGCAGGCCGACGGCATCGCGACGTACCGCTGGGTGCGCCGCCAGCCGTGGTTCACGGGTCGCCTCGCGGCCACCGGGGAGAGCTACATGGGGTACGCGGTGTGGGCAGCGGCGGGGCGGTTGCATGGCGAGCAGTCGGAGGATGCGCCGAAGGCGCTCGTCGCCGAGGTCACGATGCCCGACTTCGGTCCGGTCGCGTGGGAGCACGGGGCGTTCGCCCTGAACACCGCGCTCGGCTGGAGTCGGGGCATGGATCGGATGCGGCAGGGCCGCATGAACCCGCTGGCGATGCTGCTGCCGGATCGGGCCCTACAGCGGGCCCTCGACGTGCTCCCCCTCGGCGCCGGCGACTCGGCCGCCGCGGGCCATCCGATCGGGTGGTACCAGGACTGGCTCCGGCACGAGGACCTCGACGACGGATACTGGGCCGAGCAGTCGCACGCGGCATCCGTCGCCGACGTGACCGCGCCCGTGCTCATGGGCACCGGGTGGTACGACCTGTTCCTGCCCGGGCAGCTGCGCTCGTACCGCCGACTCGTCGACGCGGGGAACCCGCCCCGCCTGACCATCGGGCCGTGGAGCCACCGGTCGCCGGGACGCGGGGCACCGTCGCATCGCGACACCGTGGCCTTCCTCCGCGAGGTGTTCCTCGGCGAGGCCTGGGACCGCCCGGCGCCGGTGCACGCCTTCCAGACCGGCGCCGAGCGCTGGCACGACCTCCCCGAGTGGCCGCCGCCGGGCGTCTCCGACGAGACCTGGCGGCTCGGCGCCGATGGGGGCATGTCCCCGGATGCCGCGGCGGCGGGCGTCCGGTCGTTCACGTACGATCCGGCGCACCCGACGCCCGCGCTCGGCGGCCCGTGGCAGCAGCGCGGCGCCGAGCCGGTCGACAACGCCGAGCACGAGGAGCGGGCGGATGTCATGACCGCCCGGTCCGACGTGCTCGGCGCGCCGCTCGACCTCGCGGGCGAACCCGTCGCGGCCGTGCGCATCCGCTCGAGCGCACCGAGCTTCGACGTGTTCGCCCGGATCACCGACGTGCACCCGGACGGACGGTCGATGACCGTGTGCGACGGCATCCGGCGCATCGGCTCGGTCGGCTCGGCCGCGACCGACCCGGAACCCGACGGCGAGGGCTTCCGCGAGGTGGCGGTGACGCTGTGGCCGACGTTCCACCGGTTCGCGGCCGGGCACCGCATCGGCATCCAGCTCGCTTCGGGCGCGCACCCGCGCTGGGCGCGGAACCCCGGCACCGGCGAGCCCGCGATCGACGCGGCGGCGACGGTGGTCGCCCATCAGGAGCTCGCCCATGGCGGGGCGACCGGCACCCGGATGACGCTGCCGGTCTGGTCGCCCTGATCCCGCGGGTCGGGCTCACTCCGTCGGGCGCCGGCCCGGCGCGAGCGCCTCGACCCGCCCCGGCCGCGCGGGGATCAGCAGCGCGGCGAGCACGCCCGCCCCCGCGAGCAGCGCGAGCAGGAGGAACGCGCCGCCGTACTCCGCGGCATCCGGTGCGGCCCCGCCCACGGCGAGCGCGGCCGCGACGCCCGCCGCGCCGAGCGCGCCGCCGACCTGCCGTGCGACGACGTTGACGCCCGTGGTCACGCCGACCTCGTCGTCGGGCACCTGGTCGACGAGCACGTTGACCATGCCGGCCGACGCGACCGCGATGCCCGCGCCGAGGAGGACCGTGCCCACGAGCAGTGCGGGGAAGTCGCGCGTGGCGGCGAAGATCACCAATCCGCCGGCCGCGGCCGTCACGGCCCCCAGCACGACCGGCCCGCGCGTGCCGATGCGCCGGCGCAGCACCCCGGAGAGCGGGCCGACGGCGAGCATGGCGAGGGAGGCGGGAAGCAGCAGCAGCGCGGCATCCGTCACCGTGCGCCCGAGCCCGCGCCCCGTCTCGGCGGGGGCCTCGGCGAACGCCGGCAGGAGCACGAAGCTGCCGAGGAGCGTCGCCCCGAGCAGCAGCGCGGTCAGGTGCGTGGCCCAGACGCCGCGACGGCGGAGCGTTCGCGGGTCGACGAGCGGATCGGGGCTGCGGTGCTCGCGCACGAGCCAGGCCGCGATGAGCCCGGCGCCGAGGGCGAGGCAGCCCGCCACGGCGAGCGCCGGGAGCGGCCAGAGCGGCGCCTCGGTGAGCGCGACGAGCAGGGCGGCGAGCCCGAGCGACAGGCGCAGCGCCGAGCGCACGTCGAGGTGCACGTCGGGGTGGGTCGGGATGTGCGGGAGCGCGGCGGCGATGAGCAGCTCGGCCGCGACGAGGAACCCGAGCGGCACCCACGACAGCGCACGCACGCCGACGTGGTCGACGAGCAGGCCCGCGATCACGACGCCGAAGCCGGTTCCGGTGGCGAAGGTCGCGGTGACGAGCCCGACGGCGGCCGCCCGACGGCGCTCGGGCACGACGTGCGGCACGCACGCGATCGCGAGCGGGAACGCGCCGCCCGCGAGGCCCTGCACGGCGCGTCCGGCGATGAGCCAGCCGAGGTCGGGGGCGAGCGCGGCCATGACGAGGCCGATCGTGACGACGGGCACCAGCATCAACAGCATCCGGCGGGCCCCGAACGCGTCGCCGAGCCGGCCGAGCACCGGCGTCGAGGCGACCGCGACGATGAGCGTGGCCGTGAGGGCCCAGCTCGACTCGGCGACCGTCGTGCCGTACGACTCGGCCGTGAGCGCGAGGGTCGGCGCGCTCATCGCCTGCGGCAGCACGGCGCCGAACGTCGCGAGCACGAGCCCCGCGGTCGCGAGGGCGCCGCGCACGCCGACCCGCGACGGGGCGGACGACGTGGGCGCGTTCACGCGACCACGGTACTTCGGGACCGGACACGGCGGAGCGGACGGCGGATGGTGCGCCTCCGACGCGCGAGGCCTCCTCGGCCCGGCCCGTGCCCGGCCCGTGCCCGGCGCACCGGGCCGGAGGTCCCGTGGGCGCATCCGGGCCGAGCCTAGGCTGACCCCGACCGTCAGTGGATCAGGGGGATGAGCCGATGGCCGAGCAGGTCGATGTCGACAACTTCGTGCGCGCCGAGACCAACCGGATGTTCGCCGCGCTCGCGGCGCAGGCCGGCGGCACCGGGAGGTGGGTCCACAACCGCGTGCCGACGCCGATCGACAACCAGCCCGTGATCCGGCAGAACCGCGACACGCTGTACAGCATGGCCGTCGTGGACGTGTCGGACGGCGTGACGTTGACGCTGCCCGACGCCGGCGATCGCTACCTGTCGGTGATGGTCGTGAGCCAGGACCACTACATCCCGTTGATCTTCCACGGGCCCGGCGAGCACCGGGTCCGCGCCGACGAGGTCGACACGCAGTGGGCCGTGCTCGTGCCCCGCGTGCTGGTCGATCCCGCCGACGACGAGGACATCGCGGCCGTGAACGCGCTGCAGGACGCCTTCGTCCTCGACGCCCCGACCGGCGACGCGTTCCCCATGCCGGAGTACGACGACGCCTCGTTCACGGCCACGCGCAACGCGCTGCTCGAACTCGCGCGCGGCGTCAGCGGGTTCGCGAATGCGTTCGGCCGGCGCGGCGAGGTCGACCCCGTGCACCACCTGCTGGGGACGGCCGCCGGATGGGGCGGCCTGCCGAGTTCCGAGGCCGCCTACGTCAATGTCGAGCCCAGGCTCCCGGTCGGCGCGTACGCGCTGACGGTCCGCGACGTGCCCGTCGACGCGTTCTGGTCGGTCACCGTCTACGACCCTGCCGGCTACATGGAGGCGACCGATGGGCTCGTCAGCGTGAACAGCGTCACGGCGACCCCGAACGACGACGGCAGCGTGACCGTGCACTTCGGCGGCCCGGACGACGGACGCCCGAACCGCCTGGGCCTCATGGACGGCTGGAACTACATCGTGCGGATGTACCGGCCGCGGCACGAGGTGCTGGACGGCAGCTGGACGTTCCCCGAGGTCGAGCCCGCGTAGGGTACGCCCCTCGTGACGAGCGTCAACCCCGCAGCGGTCGGGGTGCGACCGACGTAGCCTGCCGCGGTGATCGCACCCGAATGAACCGCGAAGGGAGAGATCATGACCCTGGCACGAGACCTGATGACCCCCGACCCCGCCTACGTGACGGAGACGCAGTCGATCGCCCACGCGGCGCGGATCCTGCGGGACCTCGACATCGGATCGCTGCCCGTCTGCAGCGACGAGGAGTTGCTCCGCGGCGTGCTGACCGAGCACCAGATCGTCACGACCTGCGTCGCCGACGGCGCAGACCCGAACGCGATGCGCGTCGGGGAGCTCACCTGCGGTCCGCCGGCGACGATCGGCGTGGACCGCGACATCCGGGAGGCGCTGCGGATGATGCAGCAGCGCCGGATCCGGAGGCTGCACGTCACCGACGGCGGTCGGCTGGTCGGCCTCATCTCGCTGGCGGACGTCACGAGGTGCCTCGCGGACGACGACCCGGAGGAGGACGTCGAGGCGAGCTCCGCAGCCTGATCGGGACGGTCAGCGCCCCGCGACGAGGTCGGCGACCCGCGCGATCGGCGACGTCGTCGCGCGCCCGCGCGCCTCGGCGCGGTCGGCCGCGTGGTACGCCGAGTAGATCGCCTGCACAGCGAGCCAGCGCAGCGGCTCGACCTCCCAGGGCTTCGCGCGGTGGTTCACCCACGGCAGCCGCGTGAGCTCGGTGTCGCGGCCGAGCACGAGGTCGCGGAGCGTGCGCCCGGCGAGGTTCGTCGCGGTGACGCCCGTGCCGACGTACCCGCCGGCCCAGCCGAGCCCGGTCGCCGGGTCGTGGCCGACCGTGGCGGCCCAGTCGCGCGGCACGCCGAGCACGCCCGCCCAGGCGTGCGCGATCCCCGCCTCCGACGTGACCGGGAAGAAGCGGTGCAGGAGCGCCGTGAGGCTCTCGATGGTGCGCGCCTGCGTCGCCCCGTCGTGGTCGACGCGGGAGCCGTAGCGGTAGGGCACGCCGCGCCCGCCGAACGCGATGCGGTCGTCGGCGGTGCGCTGGGCGTACATGTAGACGTGCGCGAAGTCGCCCAGCGTCTCGCGGCCGTTCCAGCCGATCTCGTCCCAGGCGGATGCCGCGAGCGGCTCGGTGACGATCATCGACGAGTTCATCGGCAGCCACGTGCGGTGCTCCCCCGCGAGGTTCGGCGTGAACCCCTCGGTCGCGCGGAGCACGTGCGCCGCGCGCACGGTGCCGTGGGCGGTGCGCGCCTCGCCGGGCGCGATCTCGGTGACGCGCGTGCCCTCGTGGATGGCGACCCCGAGCCGCTCGACCACGTCGGCGAGCCCGAGCGCGAGCTTCGCGGGATGCACCCGGGCGCAGTGCGGATGCCACAGCGCGCCGAGCACGCCGGCGACGTTGACCCGCTCCGCGGCCTGCCGGGCCTCGAGCACCTCGAGGTCGGTCCCCGGCCACTCGTGCTCGGCCTGCGCGGTGGCGCGGAGGCGCGCGAGCTGTGCGGGCGCGGTCGCGACCTCGAGCTCGCCGCCCTTATGGATGCCGGCGTCGATGCCCTCGGCGGCCGCGACGCGGATGACCTCGTCGACCGTGTCGTTGAGCGCCCGCTGCTGCGCGATCGCGGCATCGCGCCCGTGGCTCCTCGCGTACTGCTCGCGGCCGCCCGTGACCGAGTTGGTGAGCCATCCGCCGTTGCGCCCCGACGCGCCGAACCCGGCGAACCGCTGCTCGAGCACGGCGATGCGCAGGTCGGGCTGCTCGCGCTTCAGGTAGTACGCCGCCCAGAGCCCGGTGTAGCCGCCGCCGACGATCGCGACGTCGAGGTCGAGGTCGCCCGCGAGCGCGGGTCGCGGCGTCGGAACGCCGACCTGCTGCATCCAGAACGAGACGCCGCCGTTGGCGGGACGGCCGGGTCCGTCGGCGCGGCCGGGTCCGTCGGCCGCGGTGCTCCGGATGCCCTCGGGGGTGCGGTCCTCGCTCATCGTGCTCCTCCGTGCAACACTGTTGTACAACGCCGTTGTGAACCTATGCGGGCGGCCGCGGATTGTCAACGGACCGAGCGCCATCCGCTGCCCCGCCCACGCGAAGGAGGACCCGATGCCGGCCGAAGTCGACACCGCCGAGCGCCTCGCCGACCTCGCGCGCGCGACCGTCGAGGTCGCACGGGAGCGCGGCACCCACGCGGTCACGCTCAGGGCGGTCGCCGAGCGGCTCGGGCGATCGACGGCGTTCATCACGCACTACGTGCCGAGCCGCGCCGAGCTCATGGCCAACGCGCTCGAGCACGCCCGCACGCAGTGGGACGCCGAGCGCCGCGAGGCCCTCGGCGACCTGGTCGGCGTCGAACGCCTCGCCGCGCAGGTGCGCTGGATGTGCACCTCCTCCCCTGAGGAGTCCGTCTTCCGCAGCCTCTGGATCGAGGTCATCGCCGACGTGCGCGCGGGCCACGACCGCGCCTACGAACTGCTCCGGTCGGTGACGGATGCCACGTACGCGAGCTTCCTCGACGGCGCCCGCGCGGTCGACCGCGACGAGGCCGCCCGCATCGCCGACCTCCTCTACCTGACCTGCCGCGGCTACGAGGTCAAGTCGGTCGAGGACCCGGAGGGCTGGCCCGACGAGCGCGTGCAGCGTTCCGTGGAGCTGCTGCTCGACACGCTCGTGTTCGCGCGCTCGGGTGCCGCCGCGATGTCAAGCCCTGCCGCTCCGGACCCGCGCGGGTGACGCTGGGGAGGTCAGCCTCACCGCGGCGCCCGGGCGGACGCCGCCCGAGCGAAGGAGCCGGACATGAGCGACACGAACCCGCCGAGCGACACCCCGCTGGAGGACCAGCGCGACGACGCCGAGTCGGTGAAGCGGCCAGATGATGATCGGCCCGGGGACGCCGACAACGCCGAGCCGATGACCGACTCGACCGACGGCGGCCTGGACGGCGACGAGCCGGGCGTCGAAGAATAGGCGCGGCGTCGCCCGAGCGCGGGCGCGCCCGACCCCCCGGGGAGGTCCGGTGGCGGGTGGGACCAGCCGTGCTCTGCTTGGCGCTGCCCTCGTGCCCGCGATGCGGATGCTCGCGGGGCAGGGCCCGCGTCGCGTGGGCCGCCTGAAACCCGGTGTTCCCGCTCTTGTCTCACGGCTCGACCGGACGTTCTCGAGTTGTCTCGCGCCATCCGGTCGTCGCTGACGCGCGCCGCCGGACGGGCGCCGTTCCGGGCGTCACCGTACTCGCGTCGCGAGACGAGCGGATGGGACGAAGGTCACGCGCTCGGGCGCGCGCGATCCCCGACCCGACGCGGGCCTACTCGGCGCCGAGCGCCATCCGCGCGTGCCGGTACTTCTCGGCGAGGCGGTGCTGCATCGCGAAGTCGAGCCGGCGCAGGCGCCACGGTGCCGTGTTGTCGTCGATGTCGGCGAGCTTCACGCGGCGCGCGACCGGGTGGCGGCGGATCGCGGCGTAGTACTCGTCGGCCGACACCTCGGGGCGCCGGGTGAGCAGCTCCACGACCTCGACGATGTCGGGCATCATGCCCGCCTCGAGCAGTTCGCGCGCGGTGATCGGGGTGTCCTCGAGCACGTCGTGCAGCCAGGCGGACGCCGCCGCGACCGGGTCGTGCTCGGGGTCGAACCGCTCCGCGACGCGACCGGGGTGGTCGATGTAGGGCAGGCCGCTCTTGTCGAGCCGGCCGCGGTGCGCGACGAACGCGATGCCCTTGGCGAGCGAGACCTGCACCAGCCCTTCGGCGCCCGAGAGGTGCACGGCCGAGGCCGCGCCGCCGACCGGAGCCGCGTACGACGGCCCGGCGTGGTGCGACGCCGGCGGGGCGGCGACCGTCCAGTGCGGCTGGGGGACGGGGCCGGGAGCCGGGGCCGCGTGGTGGCCGTGCGCGCCGTGGCCGGCGTCGCGTCGCGCCTCCGGCGCGCCGGGCTGGGTGTACGACCGGCGCGTGCGCATCGGTCCCGTCGGGGCCTCCTCGGCGTCGGCGATCGGGACCGGGAACGCGGCGGCGGCGGCGGGCGGGGTCGGGAAGGCCGGGCCGGCGGGCGGGGCCGGGAACGCGGCCGGCGCGGCGGGCGGGGCCGACGGCGCCGACCAGTGGTCGGACTGCGTCGTCGGCCACGGCGCCGGCGGCTGGGACGCGGGCGCGGGGTCGGCCGCCGCGGGCTGCTCCGGCTCGGTCGGCGATGACGGCTCGGCGCCCTCGGTCGGGGCCGGGACGCCGTGCGCGCGCCCGTTCGGCGACGCGTGGTCGGCCTCGGCGCCGACGTGCTGGGCGTCGTCGGGCCGCTCGGTCGACTCGTGAACGGCGTCGTCCGCGTCCTCGTCGGGCTGCACCGCCGCGGCGAAGGCCGCCGGGTCGAAGTCGGTCGGGGCCGCGCTCGGCGTCGCGTCGAAGCCGCGTGCGGCGTCGAGCACCGACGCCATGTCGAGGTACTGGGTCGCGACGTCGGTGTACCCGTCGTCGCTGCGGTCGGCGGCGTGCGCGGCGGCGTCAGCGCCGTCGTGCTCGGCGCGCTCGCTCGCGTCATCCGCCGCGCCGGCCGCGTCGAAGTCGTCGTCGCCGAACGCAGGTGATGCTGGGGCGGGCGCCGGCGCCGCGGGCGCGGGCGCCGCGACCGGCTCGGCGGGCGGCTGCGCGGATGCCGTCGCCGCGTCGTCGGCCGGGGCCTCCACCTCGGGCTGCTCGCCGGTGCGGCTGCGGTGCGGGATGGCGGTGTCGTCGAGCTGGGAGAGCCAGGCGGCCAGCAGTTCGTCGTTCTCGTCGAAGGTCATCGGTTCCTCCTTCTTCTGGTCGCCGGTGGCAGCCGGCACGGATGCGGCGTCCACCGCTCCGACCGGTACGACCGTCGTCTCGCGGGCCTGCTCCTCCAGGCGGGCCGCCTCGGCCTCGGCGATGGGGTCGCGGCCCTGCAGCGCGCGCGTGAAGTCGAGCTCGTCCTCGAGCCGTCGCAGTTCGCGCTCGTCGATCTCGAGCATCGACCGGGTGCCGCTCTTGCGGCGCTGCTCGAACGAGAGCTCGTCGACCTCGGTGAGGCTGGTGCCGTCGTTCGAGGTGAAGTACCGCCGACGGGCGCCGTCGGTGACCGCGACGATCACGGCCTCGAACTCGCCGCCCGGCTCGAAGCAGCTGAGGAAGTAGCGCGTGCGGTCGCCCTGGGCGACATCGGCGGGCTTCGGCACGGGCGGCAGCGGCACGGGGCCCGTGGCCCGGCGACGCGCGCGGCTGCCCGCATTGGTGCTGTTCACGCGCTCGGTCCACCACGCCGTCGAGGGCGCCGCGTCGGTGCGGTTCGGGTCGTTCTCGGCGAACTCGTCCATCGGCTCGTCGTCGGCAGGGGCGCTCAAGCGGGGCTCCGGGGGTGGGTTCGGGGGTGTCGGTTCTGGGGGTGTTCGGCGATTCAGGGGCCGCGGGGGGACGGCGTCACGGTCGACGCGTACGCCCGATGGTACGGGTTCGTGGCGATCCTCGCCGCCCCGGGTTGCGGCATGCCGAATCCGTGGCGCGAGCCATCCGTCCCCTTCCGCGCGATTGCGCGGCGCGAGCGTCCGCGAACGGTCGCCCCGGGAGCGCCGGGGCGACCGTTCGTGGACACTCGTCGGTGGCTACTCCGCCTCGACGCGCTCCGCGTCGATGTAGTAGAGGCCCTCCCAGTCGCCGAAGACGTCCTCGTCGAGTTCGATGCCCCAGTCGTCGCCGAGCTGGCCGGCGTCGAACGCGCCGACGACGCCGGTGACCTCGACGGTCGATGCGACCGCCGGGCCGTCCTCGCCGCTGCGGTCGACGATGAGGAGCGGGTCGATGTCGCCGTCGGCGCTCACGACGGTGAAGGCGAAGTCGGTGAAGGTCTGGTCGACCGTGCCCGTCATCGTCACGCGCTTGCCCACGTACGAGTCGATCTCGTCGAGGACGCCGGAGTCGTAGGGGCCGTCGTAGGCGCTCTCGCCGGAGTCGTCCGCGTCATCCGTCGCCTCGGTCTCGTCGACGCCGTCGGTCGGGTCGACGCTCTCGGTCGGCTCGGTGCTCGCGGTCGGGTCGAGGTCGATGTCGACGCCACTGGCGTCGCACGCGGTCAGGCTCAGCGCGCCGAGCGCCAGTGCGCCCGCGGCGGCGAACCTGAGGGCTCGCTTCCTGCTGGTGGTCGTGATCATGTGCGCCTCCGGTCTCGTTGGTGCTGTGATGTGGACCCCAGCCAACCGTCGTGGCGCGCGCGGCGACAGGGAGTTGACGCCTCGCCCGAATGCGGTATGGCGCGCGCGTCGTCGACCGCCCCGGTCGGCTCGCCGCCCCATCCGGCGGTGCCGCGAGTGTCCATCGGATGTCGGAACGGCGGGCGCGATGCGACATCGAGTGGACACTCGCGAGGGCGCGGGGCGCGGGCGCGCGGCGCGCGGCGCGGGCCGCGTCAGAACAGGCGGCGCTGCGCGACGACCTCGGCGCCCTCGAGCTCGAGCAGGCGGCGCTTGCGGTCGAGGCCGCCGGCGTACCCGGTGAGCGAGCCATCCGCCCCGACCACGCGGTGGCACGGCACGAGGATGCTGATCGGGTTCCGTCCGACCGCCCCGCCGACGCGTCGGGCGAGGTTGCGGTCGCCGAGTCGCTCGGCGAGTTCGCCGTAGGTCACGGTCTCACCGAACGGGATCTCGCGCAGCATCCCCCACACCGCATGCTGGAACTCGTCGCCCATCGGCGAGAGCGGCAGGTCGAAGCGGATGCGGCGCCCGGCGAGGTACTCGTCGAGCTCGACGCCGAGCCGGTGGAAGAGCGCGTCGTGCTCCGCGTCGACGGCGACGCCGAGCGAGTCGGGGGCGGGCGGATGCCAGTGGCCCGGGAAGTACAGCCCCGCGAGCCCGTCGTGGTCCGCGACGACGAGCAGGTCGCCGAGGGCGGTGCGGAGGGTCGCGTGGCGGCGGGGCATGCCTCGATTCTCCCGCGGCGCGGGCGCGCGGCGGTGCCCATTCGTGGCGGGATTCGGACGTCGCGGCGCGCGACCACCGGACCTCGGGACGGGCGTCCGCGAGCCCGCGCCGCCGCCCGCAGCGCTCGGTACCCTGAGGGCGGAACGACCAGGAGGGGTGGTGGGTTCCATGCCTGCGATGAAGCAGTGGAGCGTCACCGTCGAGATCGACGAGGAAGAGAACCACACGGTCGCGGAGGCCACCGTGGTCACACCGGCGGGGCACGACGTCACCGGCGTCGGCAAGGCGGATCGCAACCCCCTCGATCCCGACGTGCCGGCCATCGGCGACGAGCTCGCGGTCGCCCGCGCGCTGCGCAGCCTCGCCGAGCGACTGCTGCACGCCACCGAGAAGGACATCACGAGCCTCACCGGCGAACCGGCGCACGTGCATCGGTAGCACGCGGCCGGCCGCCGGCGAGCGCAGCTCCCCGCGATCAGGTGCGAGCGGATGCCGCGGCATCCGTGCGCGCGCCGATCGGCGTGTGGTCGTCGGAGCGCAGCCAGTCGTCGAAGGTGATGATCGCCCGATCCGCGTCGGCACCGCCGCGCAGCGCGCCCGACGCCGAGGCCGTGCCGTACGGCCCGGGGAACGGGAACTCGACGACCGGGCGGCGGACGCCGTCGTGCGCGAAGATCCGGCGGACCATGTCGGCGAGCCGTTCCTCGCGCGGGCCGGTCAGGTCGCGCGCCCGGCCGGCCGGGGCGTCCGCCGCGACCTCGACGAGGCGTTCGCCGACCTCGCGCGCCGCGACGGGCCGGTACCGCCCGATCGGGATCGGCGTGAGCAGGCGCCCCAGCGACAGCCGCGCCGTCACCTGCTCGGCGAACTCGTGGAACTGGGTCGCCCGCAGGATCGTGTGCGGCACGGGCGCGGCGTCGACGAGGCGCTCCTGCGCGAGCTTGCCCGCGAAGTACGACGCGTCGACCCCGTCGATGCCGACGATCGACAGCGCGACGTGATGGCCGACCCGGGCTTCGCGCTCGGCGCGCAGCAGGTTCGTGGTGACGGCGGTGAAGAAGTCCCGCGACCGCGCGGCCGAGGTGGTCTGCACGCTCGTGACGTCGATCACCGCGTCGACCCCGGCGAGCGCGTCGGTGAGCGACGCGCCGTCGGGGCCGGTGCCCCGGGCGAGGTCGTAGCCGGCGCCTCGGGTGAGCGGCAGGATGTCGTGGCCGCGCGCCTCGGCGGCGGCGGTGACGTGGCGTCCGACGACGCCGGTCGCTCCGGCGATCGCGATCTTCATCGGGTCATCTCCTTCGTGTCGGCGGCGGTCCGGGTGGATGCCGCGGTGGGGGTCGCGGTGCGGGTCGTGGTGCGGGACGCGGCATCCGTCGCGCTCGCGACATCCGCTCGGCGCCCTTCACGCCCGGGGCTCAGCAGCACGAGGCCGAGTGCGAGCGAGATCGCGAGGGACGTGATCGAGGCGGCGTCCTCCGCGGCCTCGTTGTGGCCCAGATGCGTGACGTGGTAGCCGAGGTGCAGCGCGCCGAAGGTCGTCCAGGCGAGGCCGAGCGCGCGGAACATCGCGGTGCTGCGCCAGACGAGCCCGGCGATGCTCGCGGCCCCGAGGCCGAGGTACAGCGCGCCGACGTCGCGGATCAGGTGCTCGTTGAACGGCCCGTCGGTCGAGACCCAGGTGCCGAGCATGCCGGGGAAGGAGTCGTAGAACGCGCGGGGCGCGAACGCCGCCCACCCGCCCACGACGAACGCGATGGCCGCCGAGGCCGCGAGCGCGGCCGTGTGGATTCTGCTCATGCTCTTCTGACGACATGGGAGCCGAGAGTGTGAGGCGGCTCACGATTCGGGCCGCTGTGTCGTCATGCTGGGTATGAGGGATGGAATGACGACGACGGATGGCACCGGGGCCGACGCCCGCGACGACGGCAGCGACCGCGCGAACGCTGCCGGGCACGCCGGGCGCGCGGCGCTCGCCCGCGACGACCTCGCCGACGTGGTCGACGAGCGTCGGCGGCTGCTCGCGCTCGCGTACCGCATGCTCGGCACGACCGGCGAGGCCGAGGACGCCGTGCAGGAGACCTACGTGCGCTGGTACCGGATGTCGGATGCCGAGCGCGCCGCGATCGCGAACCCGCAGGGCTGGCTGACCCGGGTCGCCGGGCGCGTGTGCCTCGACCTGCTCGGCACCGCGCGGGCGCGGCGCGAGCGCTACGTCGGCCCGTGGCTGCCCGAACCGCTGCCCGCCGGCTTCTTCGCCGCCGGCACCGGGCCGGCCGCGGCATCCGCCTCGACGGTCTCGGCCGGTGTCGGGTCCGGATCGGTCACCGCCTCGACGGGTGACGCCGCCGACCCGCTCGACCGCGTGACCCTCGACGAGGCGGTCAGCAGCGCCCTGCTCGTCGTGCTCGAGTCGATGACACCGCCCGAGCGGGTGTCGTTCGTGCTGCACGACGTATTCGCCGTGCCGTTCCCCGAGATCGCCGAGATCGTGGGCCGCTCCCCCGCCGCCGTGCGCCAGCTCGCGAGCTCCGCCCGCCGCCGCGTCGCGGCCGAACGCTCCCGCCAGGTGCCGCGCGCCGAGCACGACGCCGTCGTCGCGGCCTTCGCCGCCGCCGCCCAGGCCGGCGACCTCGCGGCCCTCATGCGCGTGCTCGACCCCGAAGTGACCCTGAGCTCCGATGGCGGCGGCCTCGTCTCCGCGGCCCGCAAGCCGGTGCTCGGCGCCGACCACGTCGCGCGCTTCCTCCTCGGCCTCCTCGCGAAGAACCCCACCGACCGCGTCGAACCGCGAGCGACCATGGATGGCACGGGCTTCGCGGTCGTGCGCGACGAAGAGGTGATCGGAGTCGTGAACCTGCGCGTCGTCGCCGGACGCGTCGCCGACGTGTGGATCATGATGAACCCGGAGAAGCTGGGGGCGTGGCGCGACTGAGTCGCTCACGCGATGGCACACTGGCCCGATGCCGACCCGCACCCGACGCCCCGCCCGAACGCGACGCCCCCGCCGCCCCGGCCCGCTCACCGTCATCCGCTCGGTCGCGCGCTGGCTGCTCGCAGGCATGCTCGTGTTCGCCGGTCTCTCGCACCTGTTCTGGGCGCGGAAGGGGTTTCGCATCGCGGTGCCCGACTGGCTCGCGACCGAGACGGCCGACAAGGATGCCGTCGTGATCGCCTCGGGCGCCGCCGAGATCCTGCTCGGCACGGCCGCGGTCGCCCTGCCCCACGAACGGCGGCGCGTCGGCCTCGTGATCGCCGCGTTCTTCGTGGCCGTGTTCCCCGGCAACGTCCACCATTGGCGCACGGGCCGTTCGGTGCCGCTCATGCGCACCGACCGCGCGCGGTTCCTGCGCCTGTTCCTGCAGCCCGTGCTCGTGGCGTGGGCGCTGTGGAGCACGGCGCCCGACGGCTCAACGCATCGAGGCTGAATCTGTACATATTTCTGTACAGATTCGTGCCGGCTCGAATCGAGGGACGGGTCGGCAGGGATGTCGATCGCGTCGACCTCCGTTCGACGTCTTCAGTGAGGGCGACCTCCGCCCGCTCACGAGAGGACCGACCGATGACCCAGTACTTCCTGACCATGCCCCACGACTCGGCCGAGGAGCCGACGATGGAGTCCATGCAGGCCATGGACCCGGCCGAGCTCGCCGCCGTGATGGCCGCGGTCGACGAGTTCAACACCGCGCTCGTTGAGTCCGGCGCGTTCCGCTTCGCCGGCGGCCTGCACCCGCCGTCGACGGCGAAGACCGTGGATTCCTCGGGCGCCGAGCCGCGCGTGCTCGACGAGCCCTTCGTCGAGGCGCCGCTCTACGTGGGCGGCTTCTGGGTCATCGAGGCGGATGGCGAGGCCACTGCCGTCGAGTGGGCGACGCGCGCGTCGCGCGCGCTGCGGACGCCGATCGAGGTGCGTGCACTGCAGGGGGAGCCGGAGGCGTAGCCGCGCGGGATCCATGACTCGGTGGGCACCCTGACGCGACGGCCGTCGGATTCGCGGGACACTGGTCGAGCACGGCGACGGACGTGGCCCGCCGCACGGCACGCGGAGCACATGATGAACGGCCCGACCGGAGTCGACGACCGCGTCCCCGAACCGCCCGAGGACACGCCATCCGCCGCGCCCGAGCCCGCGACCCCCACCTCGAAGGTCGTCATCGAGTGGATCGGCGTGCTCCTGCCGTTCACGACCGTGCTCACGGCACTCGCGTTCTGGTTCGGCTGGACGCTCACGAACTCGCGCAGCCGCTACCTCGGCGTCGACGCGAGCGTGTTCGGCTTCACGCCGACCGACTACATCCTGCGCAGCGCCGATGCGGTCATCGTGCCCATCATCCTGATCTGCCTCGGCGGGCTGCTGTGGGTGAGCCTCATCGCGGGCGTCAACGTGCTGCTCGACCGGCCGGAGCTGCGCCATCCGGTCCGCATCGGCGCCACGATCGCCCTGGCGCTCGCGCTCGTCGGGGTGCTCGTCGCGCTGCGCGCGATGTTCGTCGGCTTCGCGCCGGGCACGCACTACCTGGCCGCGCCGATGGTGCTCGGCGTCAGCGCCCTGCTCGCCGGCACGTCGGCGACCGTGCTCCGCCGCACCGCCGCCGACCCGAAGCAGCGCCTCGCCCGCCTGTGGGGCCGGAGCGGCGTCGTGCTCATCGCGACGATCGTCGTCGCGAGCCTGTTCTGGGGGTCGACGCTGTACGCCGACGCGCTCGGCCGGGGTCGCGGACGGGATGTCGAGCAGCAGCTCGGGCGCCTGCCATCCGTCGTGGTGTTCAGCGCTGTCCCGCTCGGCCTCGAGCCGCCCGCCGAGCCGCAGCCGGTCGATGACGGCGGCCGGTACGTCGTCCGGTACGACGGGCTCCGGCTGCTGCTGAAGTCCGACGGCTCCTACTTCCTGCTGCCCGACGGCTGGCGCAGCGGCGAAGGCCCCGTCATCGTGCTCCGCGACGACGGGGACATCCGAATCGAATTCACGGCTGGAGGTGGATGACGATGCACGCCATCCCACGCTTCGCAGCCGCGGCCGGCGCCGCGGCACTGTTCCTCGCGGTGCTCGGCGGGTGCGCGACGGCCGATCCCATCGGCTCCCAGGAGACGTCCGCGCCCGAAGCGAACCCGGAGCCCGATACCGACGACGTCACCCAGACCGAGGAGCCCGTCGAGACCAACGAGGTCCGGCTCACGTGGGTCGAGACGAGCGGGGCGTCGAGCGCCACGGTCGAGTTCCCGTTCGGCCTGCCCTACTTCGCCTTCTTCGAGGTGAACGTCGACGAGGGATCCGCGGTAGTCGACTCGATCGCGCTCGACACGTCGGGCGAGTTCAGCGTCGACAACGACGGATGCACCGGCCAGACCGTCACCCCCGACCTGCCGTGCTCCATCTCACTGCTGTTCGACCCCGACAGTCCGGGCACGTATGAGGCGACCCTACGGGTGACGACGGACGACGGGTCGGAGGCGAGCATCCCGGTGCTGATCGAGGCGGTCGAGGATTCCGGCACGGAAGGCTCGGGCTGAACGAAGCGCACCGCTGGTCGATTCACCGAGCGGATGCCGCGGGCGCGATGCCAATGCCGCCCTTCGCGTTGTCGACCGCGACCTCCCGAGCACCGCCGTGCCGTGCCACGCGTACGCCTGGCTGACGCCCGAGATGATCGTGATGCCGGCCGCCGCAAGGTCCTCGTGGTTCAGCGTCCACCCCTGCTCGAGGTCGACGAACCCGATGCCCGTGCCATCCGTCGCACCCCACGCCCACCGCGCGTCGATGCCGTCGGGCGCGGCATCCAGGTACCCCTGGTTCCCGCTGCGCGGGTCGTCGCCCGCATTCACCGGCGGCGGCGTCGGCCCGCCCTCGACGTAGGCGGTCTCGACGTCGTCGCGCGCGTCGAGTTCCTTCGCGAGCTCGGCAGCGGATGCCTCGTCCCGCACCGTGATCGCCGCATACCCGTCGAACCGGGCCCGCCGCCCCCGCCCGAGCCGCTCCCGCTCGTCGCGCCCCACCATCGGCTCGAGGTACGCCTCCCCGGCCACCCGATCCTGGTACTCCGCGATCACATCCCCGAGGACCGCGACCGCATCGACCAGCTCGCGGCCGACGTCGTCCTCCCGCTCCCCCGCCCGCCGCTCACCCGGACGCTCCTTCAACGCCCGCTCGCGCCGCGCCGCATCGGTGACTTTGACGACCACCCGCGGTTGCACCTCCGGCGCCTCGGCCGGGTCGAGCTCCTTGCCGTCGATCATGCCCATGATCCGCTCCCCTCCGTTGCGGATGGCGGTCGTGCGCGCGCGTGCGCTGGGCGCCGCGCGCGGGCGGCCGGCTACTACCGATGTTTACGTGGTGATCATGCGCCGGGGTGAGGGCGGATGCATCGGGGTGGGCCCGGAGGTCTCCACCGGCCTCGAACGGCCCGGTGACATGGGATCGCGATTGCCTTCCACCGATCAGACCGTTTGCAGAATACCGATCCCGATCATTGCGGAATACCGATTGATCGCGGCGCGTCAATCCGGCCCCCGGTCGTGCGATCAGGTTCCGGACACGGCGCGGAGCCGTTCGCGCCGCCCGGGGATGCCGTTCGCGGTCATCAGGCCGGCGGAGTCCATGAGCTGGAAGTGCAGGTGCGGCGCGGTCGAGTTGCCGGTGTGGCCGACGCGGCCCAGGAGGTCGCTGGATGCCACCCGCTGACACGCGACCACGGCCACGCTCCGATCTGGCCGACCTGTCGACGTCAAATCGCTCGTCGGTCCACGGTTTGTGTGGCGACAGATCACTCGTGCGATTCGCCGGTAGAGTCATCCGATATGACCCGACTTCTTGACGAGCAGCCGGAGCCCGACTCTGAACGCGAAGAAGTCGTCCAGGAGATTCTCCGGCTGGACCCGTCGGGCGAGCGATGGGCCGCGATCCTCAGACATACCTATGACACGCTCTACAACGGGGCAGAAACTGGTCGATATCGCTGGGATCAGCTAGCAAAGACCGAGAAGACGCATTTTGGCACCATCTTCGAGATCAACGCGCAGCGTGCCTTCGAATTCGCCGACGGCGACAAGCTCGACTTTCAGATCGCGGGTCACGATGTAGATGCGAAATGGAGTCAAGACGACGGTAAATGGATGCTGCCGCCGGAGGTCATCGGCGCTCTAGCGCTCGTTGCTACGGGCAGTGACACGCGCGCGACGTTCTCGCTCGGAGTGGTCAGGGTCAAGCCCGAGTACCTCTCCACGGGCGCCGGCAACCGAGACAAGAAGCTAACGCTAAGCGCTTTCGGGCGAACTCAGGTGCTATGGATCTGGCGCGATGCGTCATTCCCGCCTAGCGTCCTGCTGCAGTTGCCGCCGTCGGATGTGGATCACATCTTCGATCATCGCTCCGGCACCGTGCGTGTCGATCGCCTCTTCCGCGCTGCCGAGGGTCGTCCGGTGCACCGCTCAACTGTGCGAACGGTCGCAATGCAACTCGATGACCAGAAGCGCGTTCGCCGGAACGGGGGATCGCGCTCGTCGCTTGCACCGGAGGGCTTCATCATCCTTAGCGGCAAGTATCATGCCCATCTCGTTCAGGCCCTCGGGTTCGCCGAGCTGTCGCCGCTTCAGTACCTGTCGGTTCGCGTTGTGCCGTCGGATGACCAAGATCATGGCGCAATGATCGCTGGGCGTCGCTGGCGGCGGGCGCGACCGGAGGAACAGGTAACGGAGGCAGCCCCAGATTTGCCTGAACGCGGGGTCCGGGAGTAGCAGAACGATGCCGGCATCCGCGAGGTGCCGCAGGATGGTTAGGTGAGCTACGCGCCTCCCAACGACCGCCGCAGAAACATGCAGGCGAACCGTCGCCGTGACACGCGACCAGAGAAGCTCCTGCGCTCGCTCCTCTTCGCCGAGGGGTACAGATACCGTTGCGACATGCGCATCCAGCTGACCGGTTCGTCAGCTCGGCCCGACATTGTCTTCACTCGGAGGAAGATCGCTATCTTCGTCGACGGGTGCTTCTGGCACTCCTGCCCGGAGCACGGATCAGTGCCGCGGCGCAACATCGAGTACTGGGCACCCAAACTCGAGCGGAATCGAGCGCGTGACGCAGCACAATCGCAGGCCCTATCGGACGCCGGCTGGCGCGTAATCCGGATCTGGGAGCACGTCGCCCCGGATGTTGCACTGCAGACGGTGATCGAGGCGGTGCGCGCCAGCACCACCGAACTCCGCGAGCCTGGTCATGTCAGCGGCTCCGCCGAAACTAAGCTGACGCAAGGTTCAGCGCCAGATGGGAAGAGTGGGTAGTGGGCACATCGCGGTATTCAGCGGTCGAGATCTGCGCAGGTGCGGGTGGCCAGGCTCTCGGGCTTCATAAAGCAGGGTTTAGCACGTCACTCGCCGTCGAGCTGGATCCCACCGCCGCCGAGACCCTCCGACAGAACCTGGGGATCGAGGTTGCTGTTGGCGATGTTGCGGACACCGCGGTATGGCAACCATCGGCCTACGAAGGCGTGGACTTGCTTGCTGGCGGCGTCCCGTGCCCCCCCTTCTCGATCGCCGGCAAGCAGCTCGGATCCTCCGATGAACGCGATCTGTTCGCTTGGGCGATTGAACAGGTTTCCGTATTGCGCCCACGAGCAGTCCTTTTGGAAAACGTTCGAGGACTCGCCTCGTCTCGGTTCTCTGGCTACCGGCAGCGAGTGCTCGATCGACTCGCGCAGCTCGGCTACACCGGTGACTGGCGGTTGCTCCATGCCTCGGATTACGGCGTCCCGCAGCTCCGTCCTCGTTTCGTTCTCGTCGCCCTTTCGTCCGAGGACGCTCCTTACTTCAGGTGGCCTGAACCGAAGCCCGTGGACACGACCGTGGGTGAACTGCTCCGCGACCTGATGGCTGCCAATGGGTGGCCGCACGTCGACGAATGGGTGGCCATGGCATCGGGGATTGGCCCCACGATCGTCGGAGGTAGTAAGAAGCATGGTGGCGCAGATCTTGGCCCCACGCGCGCCAAGCGCGCCTGGGACGCCCTTGGAGTGGACGGTCGAGGGATTGCGAACTCGCCCCCCAGCTCTGACGCCCCGCCCGCGTCGGTAAGCCGTCCGCGCCTAACGATCGAGATGGTTGCGCGACTCCAGGGGTGGACCGAGGCGGACAGTTGGGAGTTTGCTGGTCGCAAGACCTCCCAGTACCGTCAGATCGGCAATGCCTTCCCGCCGCCCGTCGCCCGGGCTGTCGGCAGCTCGATTGTCACTGCGCTCAACCACGATGGAGTCCCTCATGACATCCCTCAGCTGTCAGCGGAAGTTCACGATCCGATCTACCGAGCTCTCGCTACTTCCGAGGGATACGTCAGTATCGAAACTCTCGTCGCTACCCTCAATGAGCACAACCTGTCCGAGGTTGAGCAGCGGCTGACTCGGCTGGCGCAGGACTTCGTCTTGGACGTGGATGTGTCAGACAAGGGCACTTCGTACCGCTTGGGCCAGTTCAAAGGTTTCACTGGGCAAGAGGACCACCTTCGGCATGAGTTGTTCGAGCGACACCGGAACAAGGTCAGTTGACAGTCACATTTCGCGATCCCGGCATCCCTCTCATCCCACGCAGCGCCCGGCCCCTGTTCTGGGAGTTCTCAAGGTCGAATCACTGCCCTCGTGACGCGCGTCGCCGCCCACTCGGGCTCCTCGCTTGATCCGCGCCGACCTAGGCGCACAGCACGGATAAGCTGCCCGAGCGCCGGGGTTCCATCGAGGTGCTCAGGCCGCAATCCGGTGAGCCACCCTGTGACCCCAGCCGTGTCGAGTTGAATTGAGGTTGCGCCAGTTGCCGCGTGTTGCACTCTTATGACACGCCCCTCGACGCAATCAGGGTCCTCCCAAGTCCTCGCTGCGGTCCAATGAGGTTCGCAGGCCAATCGACGCGGGCAGAATCTACACACACGTTGATCAGGGACGGCCGCCCTGATCGACTCGTCGACTAGCGAAGCCACCCGGGCTACAAAGTCGTCGACTTCGCTCGGATCCGCCCCTAACTCGAGAACTCCACGCCTGAGGCTAAACACAACGACCCGCTGAGGAAGGACTCCCGTTTCCACGCGGAACAAGTGGGCGTAAGTGAGGAGTTGTCCGCGGGTGACCGCGCTGAGAAAGTCGCCGCCCTCCCGTCCTGTCTTGAGATCGATCACGAGTCCCGCATCGACACTGCCGTCCACAACTACGTCGAGCTGACCATAGAGTCCATGGACGTCGTCCTTGATGAAGAGCTCCGAGCGCGCGCGCGTGCCGGCCCTAGTGAGCAGGGTGGCGAGCTCTGCGCCACGCGTGCCCAAACGCGCGCGCGTGACAACGCCGTCGCGGAGGATACGTCGTTCGAGGCCCCACTTCACCACCTCAGCATCCCAGTTTGACTGCAGCGCCGGGCCAGCGTCGGGTCGCCTCCATCCGCCACTCTCAATCCACGAGCTCATCGCGGCATGAGCGAGGGACCCCGCGTTGCCGGGCGCGGTCGGTACAGGGATTGACGGCGCCATCCTCGGGGCTGCGGCGGCTTGGCACAGCACGAAGCGCGCGGCTGCGGTCGCCGATAGCCACCGCGCTTCGCTCGTCATTGGTCCTCGCGCCAGGAATCGGAGATGAGGGTGAGAACGCGCCGTGGGTCGCGGTCGAGCGTGAAGGAATCTACGAAGACCACGCCATCACAGTCCTCGGTGGACTCGATGTGCGCGAGCGCTTCAGCAAGCCGCTCGCTGATGACGGTTTCGTCGGATCCTTCGTACGCATGCCGGACGACGACGGCATACCTCCCGTCGCGTCCGCTGTGGATTGCTGCAGCGACGCCCGAGACATCGAGTGTTCGGCCGTCGTACGCCCGTGCCCAGCGCGCAAGCGCGGCAGACTCCTCCTTCACGTTTACTCGGAGGCCCTCACCGCGGAGCAAACGGAACAAGTCCCGCGCGAGCCGCCAATCGAGGAGGGCGTGATAGGCCATGTTCCCGTAGTCGCGCAAACAGCGGTAGCACGAGGAACTGCAGGCATCCGCGTGACCGGGCTCCTCCAGCCGCTCGATGTGGTGTTCCACGGCGACGAGGAACTTTGGCAGGATTTCTTCCGAACCGAGGTATGTGCTGAAGCCAGCGCCGTTCTCGAGCGTATCGGCGAGGAACGCCTGTACCGTGGGGATTCCCGCGCTGGTCACTGTGGAGTAGATACCCGCCGTTAGCTCGAGCGGCAGAATGTCGAGCCAGGCCGATGCGACGGTGCGCAGCAGAAACGCGAGAGAATACCAGCCGGCCCGTCGGCCCTCCGTAACGTCCGGCGTCCCGCTTGACTGAGTAATGCCCGAGACCAGATTCAGCCGAATGCCGGCTTCAACATCGATTGGCGAGGTCGCACCCACGAAGAGGAAGTCGGTGTGCTGGACAGCGCCGAGTGCAACATGCAATGGGTCGCCGCTGGCAGCAATCTGGGGAAGAAGCCCACTTTCAATGGCCTTACTGGAAACGTAGCCACCCCAAGCCAGCGGATCGCCAGCCCCATTGCGGTACAAGGTGAACAGTCGACCGCCGTTGTCGTTGATGACGTATCGATGCCCAGGACCAGAGAACACGTGCGCATGTCCAACTTCCTGGCTGAGAAGCTCACTGGTGTCGGCCATAGCCCGCGCGGCCATCGCGCGTGGCGTCCAGGAGAAGTTCCCGTCGAAATCCGTGCCCCTTCCGCTGCGGAAGCCGGCTGGCTCCCGGAGAGGTACCGACGTAAAGAATGCCGGACCAGCGCCGCACCGCGGACACGTGCCTGGGTGCGTCTCGGGAGCGACACCGAGATACGAACATGTGCGGCAGATCACGAGCGGCGTCTCAATTCCGAGAGGTTCAGGGACGGGCTGAGGTTCCTTGCCAACAGGTTTGAACGACGCGATCCCGACGACCGGATACACCTTGCCATCGCGGACGACCTCGCTCATGGGGGCAAACTGACTGACCGCCATGCTGATGTCGCGGTCAATGACGCCCATAGGCGGCCAGGGATACGACCTCTTGGGCCGGCTGAGATGGAGGTATCTGACAGACGTGGGGAACCCGAACATCGGCAGCAGACCGACCTCAGCCAGAAGCTGACTGAGGTCATCATGCTTGCCGGTTACGACCGCCGCATCGATGTCGGCCACGAGGCTTGCAGTGACGGCCTGCGCACGCTGCTCCGCGGTCTCCGCAAACGCCGTACTTCCTGCAAGCGCTACTGCCGCCTCTCGCGCGGCGTCCGCGTTCTGATCGAGCCACTTGATGAGGCGGGGGCGGAGCAGATTCGGCCAGTCGACGGTCTTCCCGAATGCCCCGTGCACATTGACTGAAGCGTCCTCGTCATTCTCGACCATGATGAGCTCGCGGCAGGCGCCACGAAGGACCTCGCTTCTCAGCGAGCGGTCGAATAGCTCAGGGCGATCTAGAGCGAGGTACGGCGGAGGCGTCGCTTCGTTGGTGATGCGGTCCGGACGGTCGAAGTAGTACTCGTCATGGCTGCGACCACGACAAACCGTGAGCGAAATAGCGACGGGAGAGCCGCGCCGACCTGCACGCCCGACGCGCTGCTGATAATTGAACCGGCTCGGCGGCATATTGGCAAGGACAACGGCAGACAGAGAGCCGATGTCAACTCCAGCCTCCATCGTCGTCGTTACGGACAGAAGGTCAACCGCGTCCGTTCTCGGGTTCTCGCCGTCGAGAAAGACCCCCTGGAACCGGCCCTGGCGAGCCTGCGCATCGACCCGGTCTGTCTGGCCGGTGAGTTCGGCGCAGTTGAGTCGGAAGAGCCCGTCCTCGCGAGAGGCCTTCCAAGAGTAATAGTCCTCGCCGATGCCCGCGCGAACGGGGTCCGCAGGGAGTGGCCGACCGCACTTCGTGCAGTATCCGCTGCCGATGGTGAGGTGCTGGCGACGGCAGACGTCACAGACCCATGCACGCCCATCGCTGAGGCGGATCGCCACCTCGGCGGGGTCAATGAGGTACTCGGTAATGGCTCCATGCGCGCGCGAAAGCACGTCATCACGCAGCGCCTCGATCGTGGTCGCCTCAGACTCGGCCACCTTCGTCCAGAAGGCTCGGAGCCGCGGGGTGGGCTCGTCCCTGCGCCCCCGGAGCCCAAAGAATCGCCGCTGGTCCGCGAGAATGCGCAATGCCGAGCGCACGAGCCCGGTCGGCTGGTCGATCGGCGCATCCGCCGCGCTCGCATCACTGGTCAACGAAAGCCAGCCCAATCCAATGGACTCGAAGTCGCGCCCACCCCCGGCAAATAGTCCGTCGAGTAGCTCCTTCTCGAGCGAGGCCTGAATCTCCTGCAGCAGGGCGACTTCGGGGTCGGAGAGCCCAGGTCGCGGCGTGGGCGGTGTCAAGGCCCAGTTGTATAACTGCGACCACGACGTTGGGTTCTTGCCGCCTGTGTCGCGCAGGCTGGCATGAGGTCCGCCGGGATTGAGACCGAGCGCGAGTAAGTCGCCGGAGACCAGACGGGCAAGGTCTCGGAGCGACGGCGGCTTCGACATCGCCGCCGAAAGAGCCGGCTCCGACGCGGCGTCGGCGGCGGGATTCCCCTCCCAGATGTCACGGAGGGCGCCGAACGTTGCCCCATCACGCTCAGACAGTCGCGTGATGGCTTGCCAAGACTCGGCTGTCTTCTGGCCCTCAGCGATGTGTGCTTTGGCGAGCGCGACGTCTGTCGAACCATCCGAAACCTGCCTGAGGCGGAGGTAGAGAAGTTGGCGCAGAAGGTCTTGGTAGTGACGGAGCCCGAGGCCGGCCGAGAGCTTCGCAGCATCCTGGCGGCTGTCCGTGAAGACAATGAGCTTGCGCTCCGACTCGCGGAGATCATTTGCCACCTCCGTCGTCAGCACCTGATTGATCTTCTCGAAACCGGTGCGCATGGCGCGGATGGGCGAACGCTGCGCGAGCGGATCCGTCGGCTTAAGCGCACCCTGCGGCCCATACCGCACTTCCCAGTCGTCACCGCAAGCCGGGCACTGCGTGGGAAACGGACTGACCGTTGCGAAATCGCGGCGAGGCTGGCCCGTCTTGTCACGTGCAACGACGGCATGGAAGCTCCAGCCAGTGAACTCCTCAGCGGTGTTCACGAGCTCCCCCGAAGACGGGTTGAGCCGACTTGGCCGGAACTCATAAGTCACGGCAGCCTTGTCCCTCGTCCACGAGTTCTTGTCCAGCCGCGCGAGGTGCGTCTCGGCGTTCGGCCAATACACGACGTAGTTCTCCGCGGTGCGCTGGAGGCTCACCTGGTCGGGGAGCTTCGCCAATTCCGGCACGTCCGCCAGAAGCATCGTCTTGATAGCGCCAGGCTTCTGAAGCTCCCCCTCCGGCGCGAAGCCACCGAGGTAGACGTCACCGCAGTTCTGGCAGTAAAGCAGTTCAAGGATGCGCGCACCACATTCACAGCGGGTACCGGGCTCCGCGTATAGCCTGCCTATCGTCCGGTTCACCTGCGGATTCTCAACAGCAGGACAATTGGGGTCAGAGCAGGCCCACATGCCGGGGACATTACGAAAGAACAGGTGGGCGCGGAGCTTCGGATCTGCATCCGCGGGTTGCCGGGCAAGTCCTTGAAGCACACGCGAGACGGCCTCCATCGCAGTGTCGCGGCCAACTTCGGGGAACAGCGCCAATGAGATGGCGTCGAGTGTCTTCGCTCCGCCACCATCCTCGTGTAGCGCACCACGGAGCGAGTCGACAACGCCCTCGGCGCGAGCGACTACCACCGCTTCCTCGGGCGCCATCTCTGCAAGCGCCGATGCATCCGCGTTCGACCGCAAACTAGAGCGCTGCGGGAGAACACTCGTCCCTCTCACGAATGCGAAGCTGTTGGATTGTACGTCGAAGAAGTCATGAAGGTAGTCGCTGTCACGGAGAGGGTCGAGGGATGCGGAGGCGGCGAGCACGCGGAACTGGTCGGGACGCGAGTCAAGCCCCAGCCGATGCTTGAGATTCCGCAGAAGGTAGGCGACTTCGCTTCCCGCCGTTCCCCGGTATGTGTGGAGCTCATCGACGACTAGCGTGAAGCGGTTCTCCGGGTTCTCAAGCCAAGCCCGGGTGGAGTCGAAGAAATGACTGTCCCGCTCGCGTAGAAGCAAGACGTTCAGCATCGAGTAGTTGGTAATCAGAATGTCCGGCGGGGCGTCCGCCATGTCCCAGCGGGACCGCATCTCCGCGCCGTCCAGTCGCGGCACAAAGTACTCCAGGTCTTCGTCGCCTTTCTCAGCCGCGAGCCGACGTGCCTGTTGCCCGCGGGTTTCGGTCGCCCGAAGGTACTTGCGGAGTTCGTCTTGCGCGAGCGCGTTGTTGGGAGACCCGGTGACCGGGGTGGAACCTGTGTACCGGCCGAAATAGAACCGATGTCCTCCCCTGTGCTCGTCGAGCCATGTACGCACCGCATCGCTGTCCAGTGCGCGCCGCAGCCGGATGAGCTGGTCATCAACTAGCGCATTCATCGGATAGAGAACGATGGTCCGGACCGCAGCACGATCCCGGTCTCCGGAACGCTGCGGCACGAATTGCCCTTTATCGTCGCTCCACCAGTCGCCTCCGCGGTAATCGCTTCGTCGCCAGAGACGCGACTCTTCCAGCAGCGACGAGAGTACGGGGAGGAGGAAGGATTCGGTCTTCCCGGATCCTGTGCCCGCCGTGATAACCATGTGACGTCCACGTTGGACGCCAGCTCGAAGCGCTTCCTCCTGGTGGTGGTAGAGCTGTCCGACCCCCTTGACTAGACCCAGCCCGGCGAGCGCAGCCAAATCCGGGTCTGCTCCTGCGGCTGCAACCGAATCACGCAAGCTTCGTCCCGCGCTCTCATACTCTGGTCGCAACTCAAGCAAGGGCAACCGGAATACTCCCCCATCCCGGTCCAGCAAAGCTCGCCGCTCAGCCTGTAGCCGCTCGTCGGCAAGCCCGAACGGAGTGTCGTAATACCTGAAGTACGCCTCACGAAGGTGCTCGAAAGTCTGGACGGCGTCGAGGTAGCGGTCGGTAGGAGCGTTCATTAGTTCGGTTGCCTTCTCGCTTCGTCGATCGTGAGCATCTGCCCAAGAGAGGTGAATACCCTTGCAGCGATGCTGCGA
Organism: Agromyces litoreus; assembly: GCF_040496015.1. NCBI lineage: Bacteria > Bacillati > Actinomycetota > Actinomycetes > Micrococcales > Microbacteriaceae > Agromyces > Agromyces litoreus. The sequence continues at coordinate 289,667 of NZ_JBEPKA010000001.1, read as the reverse complement.
GGGACGTTGTCGAAGATGACCGTTTCGGCCGAGGAGCCGAACCGCGGTGCAAGTCCGCTACAGAGAGCGAACGCACGCGACTGAAGCGGGGGTAGTGAGGCGCCCCAGTCGACGAAGACGGTCCCGGTATCGGACGCTGCGCGCGCGACATCGGGCCGCCACCGCAGGGCGGTATGGCCTTGGCGCGCCAGCTCAGCGAACACGCCTGAGGCAAGCGAGCAGGCGTGCCACTTCCCGACAATTCGAAAGAGGTACACCCAGCGACCGTTCACCTGCTCGCGGTACAGGCCGTCGGGCGCGTTCGTTTCTGTCGCTCGGACCGGGCCCCAGGACTTTGGGTATAACGCAATCAGGCGCTCAAGAGGGTTTGTGCGCGACGGGGGCGCGGCGATATCCACGGGTGCCGTCGGTCCCAGTGACCTCGCAATCCGGTCAGCTGCGCAGCCGACGTAGGTCAGATCGACCGGCTGAAGCTCGGCAACGAGATCAACCTCGCTCTCGAACGGCAGGTAGATAGTCATTGGCAGCGGAAGTTCGCCATCCGGAACGGCACGCGATGCTTTTTCTAGCCAGATGCCATTCTCGCGCAGCGCACGCATCAAGCGTGGCCGGCGTGCTCCGATCAGGACGGCGAGGCCATCTGCCATCGGCAGCCTCGAAACAGCGGCAGGGGCAACCGCCCAGATCCCCGATTTCCAGTCAACTTCGCAGTGACCGAGTGATGACATGTCGCGGAGCCAGCGCCCACTCGCTCTGGCAGGCAGGCCGATGTCCTCCGTACGCGCCAGCCAATGGGCGCGCGCACGGAAGTCCGCGATGCTCCCTGATCCCGTCTCGCTCATCCAGGTGAGAAGCAGGTCGCCGATGCGGCTATGCACCGGCTAACCCGAGCTGCAGCTCCCAGAAGATCTGGCCTTTCTCGTGCTGGAAGGCACGCCCCCAGGTGCCGAGCACATCGAACTCGGCAGTCACTTCTCGCGCCGACAATGGGTGGAGCGCGATCAGGGTCCAGCGTCTGCCCTTCCGCTGCGCGAGCCACCTCGCTCGCTCCGGTACAGGGAGCTCAAAGCGCGTTGGGAGGAAGTCAAGGCGGACCTCTGCCGCGAACGCGGGCCCTTCGGGCTCGAGCACGGCATGAGTTTCCCCGCCCTCGAGGAGCAGCCATGACTCGTCACGGCCACGGCGTCCGACGGCCACATGGGTTTGCCGCTCGTGACTGACGACACCGCCGATGATGTGCGCCTCACCCGCTGGCCCGAGCTCGGCCTTCCTCGACCAGCCCAGCGATGCAGTCCCGTTCGGACTTTCGACGCCGGCGACCTCCTCGATGAGAGTGAAGGACAGGCTCTGCCCATCGGCATCGATCTCGTGGCGGCCAGGTTCAAGTTCGAACCTGCGCAACTCGAGTGGGAATCCATATGCGGGAACAAAATCCTCCTTGCCGTCGAGCACCATTGGCACGAGGCTCGGCTCAGCAGCGGTCGGCAGCAAGAGATCGGGCTGCCCCCCGACCAGGTAATGACTAGGCGCAAGTTCTCGAGCCAACGGAAGTCCTCGCACGAATCGTGCGCGAGGGATGAGCGTAGGCGCGACTCCAAGCATGCGTAAGCCAGGTCTGTCCCGAAGTGCTTTCTCAAGCGCCTCCTGATCCCCGAACCGGACCTGCTCGAACAGCGCGTACCCGGGAAGAAGTGCTCCGTTCCGCTGAGGCCGAAACCTCCATCCCGGTTCCGCGGCAGCCTCAAGCAGGCGCCTCACGGCGGCCTGCTGACTTCCGTGCGCAGCGACGACATGATCCTCATAGGGGGCGATACCCGGAACGGAGGACCAGTTACCGGTCTGCGCGTCGAGGCGAAACAGAAGTACGTCGAGCGGCGTGAACTCCGCAGCATATCCCGAGCCTTGGAGTCGCAGCCCGCGTTTCAGCGCCTCGGCGGTCACCGGCAGCGCTCCTGTCACGCGATAGTAAATGGAGGGTGGGCGTTTGGTGAGCGATACAACGGCCCCGCCGACAGCAAGCGCCAGCTCGCCGGGTGCGTCATTTTCAGCCAGGAACAGCCAACGCGCGACCCATTCGTCCAGGTCGATTCCGAGCCTTAGCGAAATCCGGCGCTTGCCTTCACGCGTGATTACTCGTCCATCCCATGCTCCTGCTAGCGCCTGCACCACCGTACCGATCAATGGCCTTATATCAGGGTCGCGCAGTGCCGACATGAAGGTGTCGCTGAGTCTGTTCTGCCGTGCGGTTGTCCAAATTTCGAGACCGCGCAAAGTTTCCTGCGCGTCCGGGACGCCGATGCGAACGACGTCGAGCGCGTGAAAGAACCGAGTGAGGTCAGCGCGGTCGCTGAAGCGAAGGAGCGCCTGCGATTGCGGATATCCGATACGACTCAGTCGTTCGTGAGTACGAATCGTTGAGACGCCGACGCCGTCCTGCGCCTCGATCCAATCATGCAGACAGCGCCACATATCCACGACATCGAGGAACTCGTCAGTTGAGAGTTCAGTGCGCAGCCGCTCAACCGAACTTGAATCACCGTCGGCGAGCGCCTGCGCAAGTCGCAGATAGTAGTTAGTTGAGCGGCCCTCCTCATCAGACCGCATCCGCGTGGCGGCAAGGACGGTCAGGGCGAGGACCGGGAGCACCGGAGGCGGTTCAGCCCGATCGCCCCTTAGCCATTCGGCGCACATCCTGGTGACACGTGCGAAAAGCGGTCCGGCTCCCCAATTGCAGACGCCCCGCACTGCATGAATTAGGTCGTCCGTAGGGTCGTCGAGATCCGTGCGGATCTTGCGCAGTTCGTCATCGTCGACAAAGAAGACTACGGGCCCTGTTTGCTGCTGCAGGAATGCGTCCGCAAGCGCGCCTTGCCAGCGCGCATACGACACCGCATCCTCCAGAGACATCGCCAATCCTCCCCAGGGTCACGATATCGACTATGAGCGACATTGCAGGAAACCCCTTCATTCACGTTCAGCAGATGCGTCCGGACGACAGGAGTGATGCTGGGGGCGGCCGAGTTGATGCCATGGTCGCGCCATCGGCACGCCTCACCGAACCGCGTCGCGACCTCGGGCCAATGCCGTGACGGCGAGATGGTCGCCGATTCAGGGCGAGGTGGACATCGTCCTTGTCGGCTACCACCGCCATCCGCGGGACACCCAACTGGATCGACGACGTGCGCCGACGTGCGATCACTGTGGAACTCTCGCATGCCTTCGCCGTACTCGGCTTGCGGCGAGCGGACGCCGCGACCCCCGCCCGTCTCCGAGCGGGCGCGAGCCGCGGCATCCGTCACCCCTTCATGCAGGGCGAGCGACCCTTCAGTCGCCCTTCACGTTCACCACCTGCCGCAGCGTGTGCCGGACCCGCACGAGCGACGCGGCATCCGCCATCACCCGGTCGATCGGCTTGTACGCAGCAGGGATCTCGTCGATGAACGCGTCGGTGTCGCGGAACTCGATGCCGGCCATCGCCTCCCGCAGCTGATCCTGCGTGAACGTCCGCCGGGCGGCGGACCGCGAGAACGTCCGGCCCGCGCCGTGCGGCGAGGAGTTCAGCGACATCCGATCACCCAGGCCCTCGACCACGTACGACGCCGTGCCCATCGAACCCGGGATCAGGCCCGGCCGGCCCGCGTCGGCCTGGATCGCGCCCTTGCGTGAGACCCACACCCGCTTGCCGAAGTGCTCCTCGCTCTCGGTGAAGTTGTGGTGGCAGTTGATCTGCTCCCGCTCCTCCACCGGCACGCCGACCCACTCCGAGACCTGCCGGATGACCCGGTCCATCATCTCCTCCCGGTTCAGCAGCGCGAAGTGCTGCGCCCACCGCAGCTCCGAGATGTACCGCGTGAACTCCGGCGTGCCCTCCACCAGGTACGCGAGGTCCTTGTCGGGCAGGTCGATCCACCACTTCCGGCAGAGCTCCTGCGCGACCCGGATGTGGTGCTGCGCGATCTTGTTGCCCACGCCCCGGCTTCCGGAGTGCAGGAACAGCCACACGGCATCCGCCTCGTCGAGCGAGACCTCGATGAAGTGGTTGCCGCTGCCGAGCGACCCCAGCTGCAGCCGCCAATCGCCCCGGTAGCGGGCCGGGTCGAACCCCTTCGCCTCGGCGAGGGCCTCGAGCTCGGCGATCCGCGGCTCGGCGGTCGCGACGACCTTGCGGTTCGCGTGACCGGCCGACAGCGGGATGGCGCGCTCGATCTGCTCCCGGACCTCCCTCCGGTCGGAGGGCAGGTCGGATGCCTCGAACTGCGTCTTCACGGCGATCATGCCGCAGCCGATGTCGACCCCGACCGCGGCCGGCATGATCGCGCCGAGCGTCGGGATGACCGACCCCACCGTGGCGCCGAGGCCCAGGTGCGCGTCGGGCATCAGCGCGAGGTGCGGGTGGATGAACGGCATCGTCGACGACGTGCGGGCCTGCTCGACGGTCTTCTTGTCGATCAGGCTCGCCCACGACACGAGCCGTGCGGAGAGCTTCTCCATGTTCCTTTCCTGTCTGGTTGCGTTGCGGATGTCGCACCGCTCCGCTCCGCTCCCGCGTTCACGGGCGGGCGGGTCGGTGCGGATCGCGGAGCCCGAGGACTCCCGTCGCGCGCAGACGGAAGAAGACCCCGGGCCTCGGATGGCACAGGGTGACGCGATTCTCGCGGCCATCGGGCCGCGGCTGCGTCAGCGTGCCGGTTCGAGCACCTGCTCGAGCGTGCGAAGCCGCCGCTCTTGGCGGCGCTTCGCGGGCTCGACGAAGGACTGGCGATTCGTGTGCTGCAGAACCACGGCGGCTCGTCCTTCCTCGTGCAGGCCTCCGGGATGCCGCGCGGGTGCGCAGCCTTCGAACGTTAGCGGTGGGGTGGGGGTGGGGTCAATGGCGAGTTCGGGCTGATCACTCGTGCCGCCGCGGCGGTACCGAAGTACCGAAGTACCGCGCAGTGCGCGAAGCAATGCCATCCCGCCGCCGAGCGGTGCGATTCGGATTCGGCCGGAGGCGACGTGCGCCTCGTCGCTACACTTCGCAGCGTGACCCCTCCCGCGCTCACCGGAACCGAATGGCTCGTCGCGTCGAACCCGAGGATCTACGACGCCGATCGCGCGTTCGCCGTCCTGCCGGAGGTCAACTGGAGCGAGACCTCCGTCGGCATCACCGTCGGCGACGTGGTGTCGCTCTACGGGACCGCGCCGATCCAGGCCATCACGCACCGCTGCGTCGTGACCGAGACGGATGTGCCGTTCGGCCGACGCATCGATGACGCCCGCTTCTGGACGGATCCGGTCGCGCTCGCGGATCGGCGCAGCCGGTCGTGGATGCGACTTCGGCTGGTCCGCGAGTTCGACGAGTACGAACGTGCCCTGCTCTCCCTCGAGGCGATGGAGGACCTCGGCCTGAACGGGGCGCCGCAGAGCCGGATGCGGGCTCCCGCGGCCGTTTCCCGTCTCATCGACCGTGTCATCCGGGCCGCTTCCGAGCGTCGCTGACCCGCCCCTCAGACCGTCCCCGCCGGCGGCCACACGCCGATGAGCACGCCCATCACCACGAGCGTGACCAGCTCGTGCGCGATGTTCAGCGTCGTGAGCGCCGCGGGGCGGCCCTCGAAGGCGTCGTGGGTGATGATGCGCGCGGCGGTGAAGCCGGCCCACATGATGATCGCCGTGAACAGGGCGGCGAGCAGGTAGCTGCCGCCGTAGAAGTGCCAGGCGATCGTCGTCGCGCCGGCGAGCACCCAGGCGGTGACGAAGCTGACGATGACGGTCGTGACGATCGGGCCGACGGCGCTCGCGGCGGGGCGGTCCATGTCGACCTTCGCGAGCGTCGCCCAGCGGGTGCCGAACACGCCTCGGGCGTACCAGATCGTGCCGACGAGCATGCTCGACAGCGTCGCCAGGAGCACCGCCCAGTAGTTGATCTCGGGAACCGTCATGTCCGCCTCCTCGCCGCGGCGCGGGGCCGCGATCGTCGCGTGCATCGCCTCGTCGCGATGCGTCGGGTGTCGCTGGGCGCGAGCGTACTCCCGCACGCGTGGCCGCCGCCTGCAGCACGCCGCCTGCCGCACGCAGGAGATCGCCGAAGCCCACCGAGCGCCGAGTGTCCACTTCCGGCGGGATGTCGCGGGATCGACCGACATCCGATGGACACTCGATGCGCGGCCGTCCCCGCCGAGCGAGGAGCGGCGACGCGGCGCGGCATCCGCTCTAGGCTTCGGTGCAGGGGTGCGCCATGGGCAAGAGGATGCCGAAACCGCTCTACAAGCAGGAACTGAAGGCGCTGCAGGCGAAGCTCGTCGAGATGCAGAAGTGGGTGCAGCAGTCGGGCGCCCGCGTCGTGGTGATCTTCGAAGGGCGGGATGCCGCGGGCAAGGGCTCCGCGATCAAGCGCGTGTCGGAGTACCTGAACCCGCGCGTCGCGCGCATCGTCGCGCTGCCCGCGCCGAGCGAACGCGACAAGACCCGCTGGTACTTCCAGCGGTACGTGCCGCACCTGCCGGCCGCGGGCGAGATCGTGCTGATGGACCGCTCCTGGTACAACCGCGCCGGCGTCGAACGCGTCATGGGGTACTGCACGAACGCGGAGTACCAGCGGTTCCTGCATCAGGCGCCGATCTTCGAGCGGATGCTCGTGGAGGACGGCATCATCCTGCTCAAGTACTGGTTCAGCGTGTCCGACGTCGTGCAGGAGGAGCGCTTCCGCTCCCGCCTGAACGACCCGATGCGGCGCTGGAAGCTCAGCCCCACCGACCTCAGCTCCATCACGAAGTGGGAGGACTACTCGCGCGCGAAGGACACGATGTTCCTCCACACCGACATCGGCGAGGCGCCCTGGTACGAGATCGAGAGCGACGACAAGCGTCGCTCGCGCATCAACGTGATCGCGCACCTCCTCTCGAAGGTGCCGTGGGAGGAAGTGCCGCAGCGGAAGATCGAGATCCCCGAGCGGCCGCCCTCGACGGGCTACGAGCGGCCGCCGCGCCAGTGGACGAACTCCGTGCCGGACTACGCGCGGGAGGTCGAGAAGCAGGCCGAGGCGGAGGGGTAGGTGGGCCGGCAGCAGCAGCGGCTCGCGTTCCTCGCCGAGGACGGGCTCGACGACTGGCGGGTCGGGTACTGCGGGCCGATCGCGAGCTTCGCGAGCAGCTCGGTGCAGGCCGGCACGGCGTTCGCGACGGAGGTCGCCGCGCTCGAGGGGATGGCGGAGCATCCGCCGCTCATCGACGTGCGCCCGCGGTGCGCGGTCGTGCGGCTCGGCGCCGACCTCACCGACCTCGACGACGGCTCCGCCGTGCGGGTGCGCGCCATCTCCGCGCTGGCGCGCCGGCACGCGCTCGAGCCGGAGCCCGAGCGCACCCAGGACGTGCAGGTCGCGATCGCGACCCGCCTCCCGGTCGACGAAGTGCTGCCGTTCTGGCGCGCCGCGCTCGGCTACGTCGATCACGTCGGCGACGACCTCGTCGACCCGCTCGGACGCGCGCCGGCGATCTGGTTCCAGCCGCTCGACCCCGAGCGGCTGCTGCGGCACGCGATGCACCTCGACCTCTCGGTGCCGCGGGAGGTCGCGGCGGCGCGCCTCGCCGCCGCTCGGGACGCCGGCGGCCGGGTGGCGTTCGGTCGCGAGGCACCCCAGTACTGGACGTGCGCGGATGCCGCCGGCAACAAGGTCGACCTCGTCTCGTGGCCCGACCTACCGGTTCCGGAGGACGAGCCCGCAACGCTCGAGGTGCTCTCCGCACCGCGCGGTGGCGCGGCCTCCTCGTCGCCGGCGACGACGGACGGCGCAGACGACCCCGAACCGGCCGCCGCGACGGATGGCGCGGCCGCGCCCCGCACCGCTCCCCTCGTGGCCGCCGGACCGGCCGAGCTCGAACGCGGCGAGGCGATGTTCGCGGCGTTCCGCGCGGCATCCGACCTCGTCGACTGGCCGGTCGTGTTCTGGGGTCCGACGGCCTGGTTCGGCACCTCGTCGCTCGCGCGCAGCGCGGCCCTCGCTGCGCAGCTCGCCGAGCTCGACGGCGCCGACCGCCTGCACCTCGACCTCCGCGCCGACGGGCTCGCCGCTCGACTGGCCCGCGACTTCCACCTGCTCGTCGAGGCCGACATCGAGCTCGCACGACGGATCTCGGAGGTCGCCGCGGCCTCCGGCGCCGGCTCCGACCCCGCCCGCGTGCAGACCGTCCAGATCGCGATCGCGTCGCACCCGGACGACGCCGTGCGACCCTTCTGGCGCGAACTCTTCGGCTATGCCGAGCACGGCACCGAGGACCTCGTCGACCTCGATGGCCGCGGCCCGAGCCTCTGGTTCCAGGAGCTTCCGCCCGACAAGGTGCTGCGCCACGCGTTCCACCTCGACGTCTCGGTCCCCCGCGCCGTCGGCCTGGCCCGCGTGGAGGCGGCCCTCCGTGCCGGCGGCCGCATCGCGGCCGGATCCGAGGAGCACGGATGGTGGACCCTCGCCGATCCCGCCGGCAACAAGGTCGACATCGCCGTCTGGACCGACCGCGCGTCGTGATCGATACCCGCTCCGGAGAGATGCTCGCTCTCGCCAACGCGGTACCGAAGTACCGACGGTTCGCGAAGGCAACGGCATCCGCGGGCCGCGTCCGCGCGCGATACGAACTCGCAGGGTATCGACGTGCGGCATTGACGCCGCCACCGCGCAGGCGGAGGCTGACCCCATGGCCGAGCTCAACTCCGACAACCAGCGGCGCGTCGACCGCTACCTCGTCGACACCCTCGTCGAGGACGACGTCGCGCTCACCCAGGGACTGGCGGATGCCGCCGACGCCGGACTGCCAGCGATCGAGGTGACGCCGCTCGGCGGCAAGTTCCTGCACCTGCTCGCCCGGATGACCGGGGCCCGGCGCGTGCTCGAGGTCGGCACGCTCGGCGGGTACTCCACGACGTGGCTCGCCCGCGGCATCCCCGACGACGGGCGGGTCGTGACGCTCGAGCTCGAACCGCTCCACGCCGAGGTCGCGCGCCGCAACCTCGAGCGCGCGGGCGTCGCCGAGCGGGTCGACGTCATGGTCGGACCCGCCGTCGATTCGCTCCGCCGCCTCGCCGAACGCGACGTCGAGCCGTTCGACCTCGTCTTCATCGACGCCGACAAGGAGTCGAATGCGACCTACGTCGACTGGGCCATCCGGCTCGGCCACCCGGGCACCGTGATCGTCGTCGACAACGTCGTGCGCTCGGGTGAAGTCGCCGACCCCGACACCGCCGACCCGATGGTCATCGGCACGCGCCGCGGGCTCGACGTGCTCGGCTCCGACCCCCGCGTCGACGCGACCGCGCTGCAGACCGTCGGCGCCAAGGGATGGGACGGGGTCGCGATCGCCGTGGTGACCTCCACCGGGTGACCGTCCGCGCTCACACCGCCGCGAGCGCCGCGAGCGCCTCGAACTCGCCCGACGGCAACGCGATCCAGCCCTCGCGATCGGCACGCGCCCGCAGCTCGCGCGGCACGGCGTGCGTGGCGCCGACCGCGTAGGCGTGGGCGGCGAACGCCGCGATGACGGCGTCGAAGGCGTCGTCCGAGGCGACCATCAGCGACCCGCACCCGCCGAGGTCGAGCCAGGGGGCGCGTACGACGAGCGCCTCGAGCAGGTCGGCGCGGACCGCGGCATCCGTCTTGTAGCGCGGAAGGATGAGCTGCCACACCCGCAGCGTCGCGGCCGGGTACACCTCGACCACACGACCCGAGCCGCTCCGGGCGACCGGCTCGCCGAGGCGGTCGGCGATCGCGTCGAGCAGCACCGCGCAGTGCATCGCCGTCAGCCCCAAGCGATCGGTGGCGACGGAGAGCGGGCGGAAGCCCGTGCGGCGCTGCACGTCGCGGTCGGTCTCGCGGTAGGCCAGGCGGCGACGCCCCTCGAGACCGCGGTCGACGGACTGGTCGACCCGCTCGCCGCGCGCGTGCCGCGCGACGAACTCCACGAAGTCGTCGGGCCAGCCGAACGCGCAGTCGATGCCGGTCATGGATGCCGCGGCCGCGGCATCCGCGATCGCCTCATCGGTCGCACCCACCTCGAGCCGTTCCAGCACCGCGCCGCCCGACTCCCACCGCACCACGGCGAGCGCCGTGCCGGCCGTGTCCGCCGCGAGGTCGACGCCCGCGGTCCGCTGCATCCGCACCATCCGACGCTACGTCGTCAGGCACGCGGCCGGCAGGTCGAACCAGCGCAGGTGCTCGAAGTCGTCGGTCACGCCCGGGGCCGCGGCATCCGCCGGCTCGGTCGGCCCGCCCCGCGCGGCGGCCGCTGCGAACACCGCCTCCGCCTCGGCGAGGTAGCCGCGCAAGGCGGACTCGGGGGCGCGATCCTCGTGGTGCGGGTAGGTCAGCGCGCCGTCGGCGTCGTACGAGAGCTGGCGCAGGCGCAACGGCGGCTCGACCGGCCCGCGGCGGTGCCGCCACAACCCGGACGCCGGGTCGAACGTGTAGTCGGGCAGCATCCGCCAGCCGTCGCGCGCGACGAGGAGCACGGCCTCGACCAGGTAGTCGAACACCGCCGGCGAGATGAAGTAGTTGAAGTTGATGCGCACCCAGCCCGGCTTGATGCCCTCGCAGCCGCGGGAGATCTCGCGCTCGAACTCGTGCGATCGCTCGATGTCGATGCCGAGCAGTTCGTGACCGTACGGCCCGGCGCACGAGCATCCGCCCCGCGACTGGATGCCGAACAGGTCGTTCAGCAGCGCGACGACGAAGTTGTGGTGCAGGTACCTCCCGCTCGGCGCGCGCACGACGAACGACACGATCGAGAGGCGTTCGGCGTCGAGGTTGCCGAGCACCTCGATCGCGGGCTCGTCCTTCCACGCGGTGATCGCCCGGCGCAGGAAGTCCTCCTCGTGCGCCCGGATCGTGTCGACGCCGACCGCGTCCTTCAGCCCGAACACGAGCCCGGCGCGGATCGCCTCGACGATGCCGGGCGTGCCGCCCTCCTCGCGTGCGGCCACGTCGTCGAGGTACCGGTGCTCGTCGGGATTCACGAAGGCCACGGTTCCGCCGCCGGGCACGTCGGGCACGCGGTTCGTCGCGAGCTCGCGTCGCACGACGAGCACCCCCGGCGTCGACGGCCCGCCGATGAACTTGTGCGGGCTGAGGAAGATCGCGTCCTTGTACCGTCCGTCGGCGAGCGCCGCCGCCGGCGGCCCGTGGTACATCTCGATGTCGACGTACGGCGCCGCCGCCGCGAAGTCCCAGAACGACAGCGCGCCGTGCGCGTGCAGCAGCGCCGAGATCCGGGACGTGTCCGTCACGATGCCCGTGACATTGCTCGCGGCCGAGAACGAGCCGATCTTCAGCGGCCGGTCGGCGTGCCGCACGAGCTCGGCCTCGAGCGCGTCGGCGTCGATGTGCCCGTCCGGATCCTGCGGGATCGTCACGACGTCCGCGATCGACTCCCGCCATGGCAGCTCGTTCGAGTGGTGCTCGAACGGGCCGATGAACACGACCGGCCGCTCGCCGGCCCGGATGTGCCCGCTCAGGTGGTACCGGTCGTCGAGCGCCGACGGCATCCGGAGCCCGAGCATCCCGACGAGCTTGTCGATGGCGCCCGTCGACCCCGACCCGGTGAAGATCACGACCGTGTCGTCGTCACCGCCGACCGCGTCGCGGATCGTCGCGCGCGCGTCCTCGCGCAGCCGGGTCGTCTGCAGGCCCGTGCCGCTCGACTCCGTGTGCGTGTTCGCGTACCTCGGCAGCACCTCATCGCGGATGAAGTCCTCGATGAAGGTCAGCGCACGACCCGATGCCGTGTAGTCGGCGTAGGTCACGCGGCGCGGGCCGTACGGCCCCGGCACGACCTGGTCGTCGCCGATGACCGACTCACGGATGCGGCGCACGAGCGCGGAGTTCCGGGCCGCGTCCAGGTCGGCGCGGTCGGTCCGGCGGGCAGCGGATGCCTCGTGGAGGTGGGCCACGCGAGGAGGGTAACGCCGTCGACGTCCTGCGGCTACGGCCGATCGTCCTGCGGCGCGGTCCGGTCGGTCACTCCTCGTCGGCGCGATCCTGGGTCGCCGACGACGACGACGCGCCGTGCCAGTGCTCCGCGCGTTCGTCGGACCACCGCTTGGCACGGTCGGCGGACTCGGCCTCGGCCTCCGCCTCGGTCTCCGCCTCCACCTCAGCCGCAGCCTCGGTCTCCGCGCCGTCGTCGGATTCACGCTTCCGGATCATCACGAGCCTCCCCCGCGTCTCTCGCCACCCTAGGCGCTCGGACGCCGCGGGCGCGGGTCGAACGGCCCGCAGCGTCGCCATTCGTGCCATGCGACCCGTCTCCCCTCGACAGGCCGCCGCGCAGCGACCAGACTGGCCGGGCCTGGAGTCGCTGATGCGAGACGACCAGCGGGTCTGCGCCGACGACAGGAGAGCTGGGTCCGATGACCGACACCGAGACATCCGCGACGGCCAGCGAGGATCGCGAACGCCGGCGCCCGGCGACCACCCTCGCCGGACTCGCCGCGGCCTTCGCTCGCGCGCGCCGCGCCGACGTGCCCGCATACGCGCCGCGCGCGTTCGACGCGGCCATGGCGGCATGGCGTTCGGCGACCGCGGCGACCGAGGCCGACCGGGCCACGCGGATCGACGAGGCGGTCGCGGCGTTGGGAACGGCGTCGGAACGGGCGTGCTGCTCGGCCGACCTGCTGGGCGACGTGCGCCGCCGCCGCGTCGGCGCGATGTACCACGATCGCGACCGGTCGCGCGTCACCGTGGTGCTCGACGAGGCGGGAGCCTGAGCGCGCCTCAGCGCACCGGCCGCTCCTCCTCGAGTCGCGTCGACTCGCGCCCCCACCACGTCGTGACGTCGACCCCGTGGTTCTCGGCGTCGGCGAGCGTCCACCACTCGGGCGCGCCGGCGTGCACCTCGTCCGCTACGACGGCGGCATCCTCCACATCGTCGACGCCGGCCCGCCTCGCCGACCCCGGCCCGGCGCGCGCCACGCTCGTCGACGCGGCCGCGCGCTTGGAGCCGCTGCTGGCGTGAGGCCGCGACGCGGCGGCGGCGACCGCGCTCAGTACTTCCAGCGCACGAGCTCGGCGACGTCATCCGGCACGTGCTCGCCGTACGCCTCCCACTCGTGCTGCCGCACCGCGACGTACGCGTCGACGAGCACGTCGCCGAAGACGCCGCGGTAGAACTCGCTCGACTGAAGCCGGTGCAGCGCCGAGCCGAGGTCGGCGGGCAACGGGCGGATGCCGGCGGTGCGCCGCTGCGCGGCCGTGAGCGTCGAGGGGTCCACCCGCACCGGCTTCGGCGGCGTCGCGTCGCGGGCGACACCGTCGACCGCGGCCGCGATGATCGCGGCGACCGCGAGGTAGGGGTTCGCCGCGCCGTCCACCGGCTTGACCTCGATGTTGGACTGCTCGGCCCCCATGCCCGCCTGCCCGGGCACGAAGCGGATCGCCGCCTCGCGGTTGCCCTCGCCCCAGCAGACGTCGGCGCCCGCCCACGCGTGCGGGCGCAGCCGGTGGAACGAGAGCACGCTGCCGCCGAGCAGCGCCACGCCCTCCTCGAGGCGGTCCAGGATGCCGGCGATCATGTTCGCGCCGACGGGCGTGACGGCGAGCTTGGCTTTCGGGTCGGCGAAGACGTTGCGCCCGTCGCGTCGCGCCGACACGTGCACGTGGCATCCGTTCGTCGAACCGCCCACGATCGGCACCGGGCCGAACGACACCATGAGTCCGTGGTGTTGCGCGACGCGGGTGAGCACCACGCGCGCCAGCGCGAGGTCGTCGACCGCGGCGAGCGGGTCGCGCGGGGCGAACGCGAACTCGAGCTGGCCGGCTCCGAACTCGGGATGCATCTGGTCGACGGGCACCCCTGCCACGTCGAGCGCCTCGAGCGCCGCGAACGCGAACGACTCGATCTCGAGCAGCGCGCGGGTCGAGTATGCGGGGCCGGTCGTCGCCGGCACCGGCGGCTCGCCCTCGACGGACGACGGGCGGAACACCGTGCACTCGAGCTCGAACCCGACGACGAAGGTCAGGCGGGCGTCCTCTGCGTCGTCGACGATGCGCCGCAGCGCGGTGCGCTGGCACGTGGGGTGCGGCGACCCGTCGAGCGAGAACAGGTCGGCGGGGGCCCATGCGAGCCGCGCCTCGCGGTCGAGCATGGCCATCGAGGACGTGTCGGCGATGCCCCGCAGGTCGCCCACCACCGGGTCGACGTGGGCCGTCGCATTCAGGTGGTCGTCGACCGAGAACAGCACGCCGACGCTGTTCGAGATCGTGACGCCGTGCGTGCTCGCCGACAGCAGCTTGCGGTGCGGCAGCACCTTCACGCGCGAGATGCCGGCATTGTCGACGTGGCACACGAGCAGGGCGCGGATGTCGTCGAAGCGCACGGATCGGTTCATGCCGGGTCTCCTCCCAGCCGGGGTCCCGGTCGGGGGAAGTCGGGCCCGGCGCTCGGGATCAGTATGCACCCGGCGCGTTTCGCGCGGTTTTCGCGTGCGAGCGCGCGCCGTCGGCGGTGCCCCGCGTCAGGCTCCGGCCGGCGCCGCGGCGGGCACGCCCTTCAGCTCGGAGTAGCGCTGTGCGTGGACCTGCGCCAGGTCGATCGCGCCCGTCATCAAGGCCTCCGCGCATTCGCGCGCGGCCTCGTCGAGTTCGAGCTGTCGGCTGGTTCCCTCTGCGCTGGCCTGCAGGGCGCGCTTCAGGCGATCCCGGTCTTCGTAGATCATGGTCTCCTCTTCTCGGTCCTCGGAGCGATCATGAGGTCGTCGTCAACCGGTGCAGAGGAAGATACCGCGTCGCGCGCCCACCGCAAAGCCGAATGCGGACGTGTCGCCGTCACCTCGTCGGGCCCGTCGCCGTGACATCCATCGAAGACCGCTCATCGGACGACGTCGAAGACGTTCTTGACGACGCCGTTCGAGTAGGCCTCGTGCTCGACGAGCTTCAGGGTGCCCTGCTCGTTGCCGTCGAAGAGGCGCTTGCCGTCGCCGAGCACGACCGGGAACACGAGCAGGTGGTAGCGGTCGACGAGGCCCGCGGCCGCGAGGCCCTTCGCGAGCGTCGCGCTGCCGTGCACGATGATCGGGTCGCCGTCGCCCTCCTTGAGCGCCGCGACCTCGTCGAGCGAGCGGAGCACGGTGGTGCCCTCCCACTCGGGATCGGCCAGCGTCGAGGAGACCACGTACTTCGGCATGGCGTTGTACCCGGCGAACTCCTCGGTCATCGTCGGCCAGATGGGCGCGAACTCGTCGTAGCTGACCCGGCCCATGAGCATGGCGCCCGCCTCGAGCTGCTCGCGGCCCTTGATCTCGTAGGCCTCCTCGACGAAGGGGACTTCCGTGAAGGTCCAGCCCGCACGCGGGTGGTCGCCGCCTCCGGGAGAGTCGATGACGCCGTCGAGGGTGATGAACTCGGTCACGATGAGGGTGCGCATGGGTCGTCCTTTGCTCGGTTCGGGCGAGGCGGAGGTGCCTCTCATTCTGGACGTCGAACGGGGCGCTCCGGGATCGACACAACGCCCGGAGGCATCTCGTTCGACCCGGAGGAACCGAACCGCGGGGGCAGGCCGTCAGGCCGTGAGACTCGCCCGCTGCTCCACGAGCGGGCACGCGAACGGGTCGCGTTCGCCGAGGCCCACGCGGTTGATGTAGCGCAGCACGATCCCGTAGCTCTGCCAGAGCCCGGTCACCGTGTATCGCACGCCGCGGTCGCGGCAGTAGTCCGCGATGATCGCCGCGGCCCGGCGCAGGTGCGGGCGCGGCATCGACGGGAAGAGGTGGTGCTCGATCTGGTAGTTCAAGCCGCCCATGACGACGTCGAGGAATCGATTGCCGCGGATGTTGCGGCTCATGAGCACCTGCCGGCGGAGGAAGTCGAGCTTCATGCCCTTGGGCACGAGCGGCATCCCCTTGTGGTTCGGGGCGAAGGACATTCCCATGTACACCCCGAAGATGCCGAGTTCCACCGCGAGGAACGCGGCGGCCACGCCGGGCGAGAGCACGAGGAAGACGAGCGTGACGAAGCCGATGATCCGTACGGCGAGGAACGTGATCTCGATCGGGCGACGCGGGACGCGCTCGCGGATCAGGACTCGACGCACGCTCGACGCGTGCAGCGAGATTCCCTCGAGCAGGAGGATCGGGAAGAAGAACACCCCCTGGTGCGACATGATCCACCGCGTCACGCGGTTTCCGGCACGTGCGGCGCGGTCGGGGGTGACAGCGATGACGGGCAGCTCGATGTCGGGGTCGGCGCCGACCTGGTTCGGCGTCGCATGGTGGCGGGTGTGCTTGTGCTGCCACCAGCCGTAGCTCATGCCGATGAACAGGTCGCCGACGATCAGGCTGATCCAGTCGTTCCACCGCCCGGACCGGAAGATCTGACGGTGCGCGGCATCGTGCCCGAGGAACGCCGTCTGCGTGAACAGCACGGCGAATCCGACCGCGGTGAAGAGCTGCCACCACGTGTCACCGATCCAGATGAAGATCGTGATCGCCGCGGCGAAGGCGAGCGGCACCGAGACGAGCTTGGTCCAGTAGTAGCCGTAGCGCCTCCGCATGAGTCCGGCGTCCTTCACGCGGCGCGCGAGAACGGTGAAGTCGCTGTTGCTCCGGGCCGGACGCGTGCCGCCTTGCGTCGTCGCGACCTCGATGATTCCGGTCATGACGACCTGCTTCCCCGCACCGACGGTGCGCCGGCGGGACGTTCTCTCGTCGCCATCCGGCGCCTGCCGGTCCTGCCGTTCCTTCAGGCTACGTCCGCTTTCGCGGGCCGCTCCGAAAGTCCGGAGGAACTCTCAGTTTCGCCCTGATCGCGACCGCCGATGCGCTCCGCGCACGCGACGCGAAACTGTGAGGGAGTACATGTTCGAGGCCTACGCTCCGATGATGAACGCGAACTCCGAGACCACCACCCCTCCGCCGAGCCGGACCGCGAAGGAGTCGGACTCGTTCGCGGTCGGCCACATCCTCGTCGCCGAGCTGCCGCCCGAGCTGGGCACCGTCGACGCACCCGAGCGCTACACCGTCGCAGCGGTCTTCACGCGTCGACCGCTGCCGCAGGAGCTCGACCTGCTCGCGGCCCCCGCGGTCGACACCGCCCTCGCCAAGGCGGGCTACGCGCATGTCACGCTGCGCCCCGCCGACCGCCGGCTCCTCATCGGCGGCACCAACCTGAGCGAGCTCGAGCACGGACTCGCATCCGTGATCGGCGGGATCCTCGACGAGATCGGCACCGCGGCGGCGACGACCAGGTCGGCCCAGGCGCGCGACGCGGCCGAGTTCGCCAGCCGCGCGGCCGAGCGTGCGAACCGCGTGCTCGAGCAGGCCGAGCGCATCGACTTCTCGCCGCACCACTCGCACTACAGCTGAGCCCGCGACGGCGCCCGGCATGTGAATCGCGCCGGCGGGGGCTCCACTCCCCCGCCGACGCGATGTCGGGGCCGGGCGGCCCGGGTACCGCCCCCCGAGCCGACCGGAGTCGGTGCGATCAGGCTGCGGCGAGCAGCCCGAGCGAGTCGATGACGCGGTTCGAGAAGCCCCACTCGTTGTCGTACCAGGCGACGACCTTGATGTGCTTTCCGTCCACTCGGGTCAGCTCGGCGTCGAAGATCGACGAGTGCGGGTTGCCGACGATGTCGCTCGAGACGAGCGGCTCGTCGGAGTACTCGAGCACGCCCTTCAGCGGCCCCTCGGCGGCGGCCTTGTAGGCGGCGAGCACCTCCTCGAGCGTGACGTCCTTCGAGACGGTCGTGTTCAGCTCCACGATCGAGCCGACGGGCACGGGCACGCGCATGGCGTCGCCGTTGAGCTTGCCGTCGAGGTTCGGCAGCACGAGGCCGATGGCCTTCGCGGCGCCGGTCGAGCTCGGCACGATGTTCTCGGCGGCGGCGCGGGCGCGTCGGGCATCGGAGTGCGGGGCGTCCTGCAGGTTCTGGTCCTGCGTGTACGCGTGGATCGTGGTCATGAAGCCGTGCTCGATGCCGGCGAGGTCGTCGAGGACCTTCGCGAGCGGCGCCAGCGCGTTGGTCGTGCACGACGCGTTCGAGACGATCGCGTGCGACGCCGGGTCGTAGGCGTCCGTGTTCACGCCGTAGGCGAGCGTGACGTCCGCACCCTTCGACGGGGCGCTCACGAGCACCTTCTTCGCGCCCGCCTCGAGGTGGGCCTTGGCGGCCTCGGCGTCGGTGAAGCGGCCGGTCGACTCGAGCACGAGGTCGACGCCGAGCTCGCCCCAGGGCAGCTTCGCCGGATCGCGCTCGGCGAGCACCTTGACGCGGCGGCCGTCGATGACGAGGACGTCGCCGTCCACCTCGACGGGGCGGCCGAAGCGGCCTCCGACGGTGTCGTACTTCAGCAGCCGCGCGAGGGCGGCGGGTTCGGTGAGGTCGTTCACGGCGACCAGTTCGAAGTCGGCGTCGCGCTCGACGAGGGCGCGGACGACGTTGCGGCCGATGCGGCCGAATCCGTTGACGGCGATGCGGGTCATGACGTCAGGGTCCTTTCTGTTGCCATCCCAAGCGTCGTCACCGGGACCCTGTCGGAGAAGTGGCTGGGACGACAGCATGCGAAAGTATCTCGCCAACTCTCGCGACCGATTCACGCGACACGGAGGGCGTATTCAGGGTCGGCACAGGCTCGATGGGGAGCATCGAGGGATGCGTCCCTCACGTCTCGCCGTCGCGCTGCTGTTCGCGTACGTCCCTGCCGTGCTGTGGGTGACGCTCGGCCCCGCACCGGGTGCCGTGGCGGGAAACCAGACCACGAACGGCGTGCTCGGCGTGCGCACGTGGCTCGACGCCGACACCTGGGCGTTCGGCTCGAGCACGGAGTTCGCGCTGAACGTGCTGCTGTTCGTGCCGCTCGGAGCGCTGCTCGCCTTCGCCCTGCGCGGGGTGCCGGCGCTCGCGGCGCTCGTGATCGCGAGCGGCTTCGCACTGCTCATCGAGGTCGGGCAGATCCCGATGGACGACCGGATCTCCGACCCGCGCGACCTCATCGCGAACTCGCTCGGCGCGCTCATCGGCATCCTGCTCGCCCGCCTCTCGGACGCGATCGCGAGCATCCCCGCGAGGATCCGAACGCGTCGCCGTGCCGCGCGGATGGCGCGCGCGATGCGCGCCGCGCGCCTCTCCCGCGCGCAGACGGACTCCCTCCGTGCCGCCGACGAGGCGCACCGCACCGGCCGCATCCCGGTCGGCCGCTCGAACTGACCCGAGCCCGCGCGGCGGCGTCAGGCCGCGAAGGTGTGGCGGTACTCGCTCGGCGAGGTGCCGAGGATGCGGTGGAAGTGCAGCCGCAGGTTGGCGCCCGTGCCGAGGCCGACCCGGTCGGCGACCTGCTCGACCCCGAGGTCGGTGCGCTCGAGCAGCTCGCGCGCGAGGTCGATCCGCGCGCGCAGGATCCACTGCATCGGCGTGTAGCCGGTGTCCTCGACGAAGCGGCGCGAGAACGTACGCGGCGACACGCTCGCGTTGCGCGCGAGGTCGCCGAGGGTGAGCGGCTCCTCCAGCCGTTCGAGCGCCCACTGGCGCGTCGCCGCGAACACCTCGCCGAGCGGCTCGGGCAGCGCCCGCGGCACGTACTGCGCCTGGCCCCCGCTGCGGTAGGGCGCCGCGACCAGCCGCCGTGCGGCGTGGTTCGACGCCGCGACGCCGTGGTCGCGCCGCACCAGGTGCAGGCAGAGGTCGATGCCGGATGCCGCGCCCGCCGACGTCAGCACCTGCCCCTCGTCGACGAACAGCACGTTCTCGTCGACGCGGACGAGCGGATGCCGCGCCTGCAGCGCCCGCGTGTAGTGCCAGTGCGTCGTGGCCCGCCGCCCGTCGAGCAGCCCGGTCGCCGCGAGCGCGAACGCCCCCGTCGAGATCGCCGCGAGCCGCGCCCCCCGGTCGTGCGCCGCACGAAGCGCGTCGACCACCGCGGCCGGCGGGTCGTCGCGGTCCGGATGCCGATAGCCGGGGATGAAGATCGTCTCGGCCGACTCGAACGCCTCGAGGCCGTGCTCGACCTGGTACGACAGCCCGTCGCCGCCCGTCACGTGCCCCGGGTGCGCCCCGCAGACCCGCACCTCGTACGGCATGCTCGCCCTGGTCGTGAACGTCTGCGCCGGGATCCCGACGTCGAGCGGCTTCGCGCCGTCGAGCACCAGGACGGCGACCCTGTGCTTCCTGCCGGACATCCGATCCTCCGAGACCCTGCGGCCGGGCCATCCGGCGTCGTGGCAAGGATGCCACGGGCCGCAAGGATCGCGCACCCAGCCTCCGATCCGAGACAGGCGATAGAGTCCCGAGCCGGGAGGCGCTCATGGACGACGAACTGGTACTGGTCACCGGCGGAACGGGCTTCGTGGGGTCGGCGTGCCTCATCGGACTGCTCGAGGGCGGCACGCGCGTGCGGACCACCGTACGAGACCTCGCGCGCGCCGACGAGGTGCGCCAGGTGGTGCGCGCGGGCGGCGCGGACCCCGACGGGCTCGAGGTCGTCGCGGCCGACCTCAGCCACGACGCCGGCTGGAGCGAGGCCGCCGCAGGCGCGTCGCACGTGCTCCACGTCGCCTCGCCGTTCCCGGCCCGCCAGCCGAGGAACGCCGACGAGCTCGTCCGGCCCGCGCGCGACGGCGCGCTCCGGGTGCTCCGCGCGGCGCGCGACGCGGGCGTGCGGCGGGTCGTGCAGACCTCGTCGTTCGCGGCGATCGGGTACG
Organism: Agromyces litoreus; assembly: GCF_040496015.1. Lineage (NCBI taxonomy): Bacteria > Bacillati > Actinomycetota > Actinomycetes > Micrococcales > Microbacteriaceae > Agromyces > Agromyces litoreus. The sequence goes on along the minus strand of NZ_JBEPKA010000001.1, from coordinate 269,020 downwards.
GCCGGGCCTACCCGGGCCGCCCGTACACCGAGGACGACTGGACCGACCCCGAGGGTCACGGCGTGACGCCCTACGCGAAGTCGAAGACGCTCGCCGAGCGTGCGGCCTGGGACTTCATGATGCGCGAGGGCGGCGGCATGGAGCTGGCCACGGTCAACCCGGTGGGCATCTTCGGGCCGGCGCTCGGCCGTGACCTGTCGACCTCGCTCGAGCTGCTGCGGCAGCTGCTGCAGGGCGATTACCCGGTCGTGCCGAACGGATCGGTCGGCGTGGTCGACGTGCGCGACGTGGCCGACCTTCACCTGCTCGCGATGCGGCACCCGGATGCCGCGGGCGAGCGGTTCCTCGCCGTCTCGGGCGAGCCGTACGAGTACATCGATCTCGCCCGGCTGCTGCGGGCGGAGTTCGGCGACCGCGCGTCGCGCGTGCCCGACCGGGTGGTGCCCGACTGGGTCGTCCGCGCGGGCGCCCCGTTCAGCCGCGACCTCCGGGCGATGGCGTCCGAGCTCGGCCGCCGCGGCGACGCGACGCACGAGAAGGCGACGCGCGTCCTCGGCTGGATGCCGCGGCCCCGCGAGGAGGCCGTGCTGGCGTCGGCACGGAGCCTGTTCGAGCACGGCCTCGTGCGCGCCTGAGGAGCGGCCGCGCGACATCGCGGTGGGTGCATGCGCTGCCCGCCCGGAAGCGGAGGACGACGTCGGCTCGTGACCTCCACGAGACCGTCGTGACCACATCGAGACCGCCGTGACCTGATCGAGACGTCACAAGGGCCCGAACCGCCGTCATGCACCCGGGGCCCACGGAAGGATTGGCCACAGCGGCGCGGAGCCGCGGACGGCGATCATCCGGGGGGAGCAGCACATGTCGACGGCCGAGACGAGCGAATCGGGCGACGAGCGCATGCGCGTCGCCGACCCCACCTCGACCCCGGGCCGTTCGCTCGGGTCGATCGGGCTGTTCGCGGGCGTCGCGACCGTCGTGCTCGCGTGCCTGACGCCGTACCGCGACGCCGTCGCGTCGGGCGTGCTCGCGCTCGCCGCGCTCGGCGTCTCCACGATCGGGATCGTGGCCCGGCGTCGCGCGCGCCGTGCGGGCCTGAAGACGTCGTCGGCGGCGTACGCCGCGATCTGGCTCGGCCTCGGCGCGATCGCGATCATCGGGATCTCGGTGCTGCCCGCGCTGCTCATGCCCACCGGCACCGCCGGCTGAGGCGCGCGGGGCACGGCTCGGCCCGGGCGCGGCGGTCGGCGCGAACGCCACGGTCAGCGCAGGCGGACCAGCCGGCGCACGTCGTCGTCCGGCAACTCGTCGGCCACCGCGGTCACCTCGACCGAGTCGAGCCGCACGGCGCCGCCGTACACCGAGAGGAACGCGGTGTCGGCCGCGTCGCGACCGGTCGAGATGCGCACCAGCGTCTCGCGCGGCGCGAGCGTCGTCGCATCCACGACGTGCCACGCCCCGTCGACGAACGCCTCCGCCACGGCGTGGAAGTCCATCGGGTCGAGACCCGGCGCGTACACCGCGACGAGACGGGCGGGCACGTCGAGCGCGCGCAGGAGCGCGACGACGAGGTGCGCGTAGTCGCGGCACACGCCCTGCCGGGCGAGGAGGGTCTGCACCGCGCCATCCGTCGGGCTGCTCGAACCCGGCACGTACGACAGGCGGGTGCCGACCCACGACGAGACGGCCGCGAGCCGGTCGACGCCCTCGACCCGGGCGAACTCGGAGGCCGCCGTGGCGGCCAGCCGGTCGGACTCGGCGTACCGGCTCGGGCGCAGGAAGGCCAGCAGGTCGACGGCGTCGGCGGATGCCTCCGGCGCGGGTCCCGGCACCTCGGCCGCGTACGAGCACGTGAGCGAGCCGGCCGGCGCGTCGACGACGTGCAGGCGATTGCCCACGGCATCCGTCAGCTCATCCGCGTCGATCGGGCGGCCGTCGAGGCGGAACTCGAGCCGCTCGCGCGCTTCCACCCCGGACGCGACGGCGACCTGGAACGCGAGCCGGGCGGGCGCGTCGACTTCCAGCCGGATGTCGCAGCCGACCGAGCGCGCGGTCACCGGCGCCCCTCGCGCCAGCCGAACTCCGGCTCGAAGCCGAGTTCGTCGCGCGCCCGCTCGATGGAGAACAGGGACTCGTTGCCGGTGAGGTCCCGCTTCAGCGAGACGCCGGGGAAGAACTCCTCGACGAGCTCCCGCGTGGGCCGGCTCATCACGGTGTCGGCGTTCGCGATCACGTACGCCCGGGCGCCGTCGACGTCCGCTTCGAGGGCACGGCGCACCGACTGCGCGGCATCCCGCACGTCGATGTAGCCGAACGCGTTGAACAGGCGCGATCGCGGATCGTCCTCGAACGAGGCGAACTCGTCGTACTTCTCCGGGTCGATGACGTTCGAGAACCGGAGCGCGATGAACGGGATTCCGGTCCAGTCGGCGACGTGCTCGGCCATGGTCTCGCCGAGCACCTTCGAGAGCGAGTACGTCGAGTTCGGCTTCGGGTAGTGGTCCTCGTCGAGCGGCAGGTAGTCGGGCAGGCCGTCGGGCCCGAAGTCGAGGCCGAGGGTCGTCTCGCTCGAGGCCCAGACGACCTTCTCGAGCCCGACCTTCGCCGCCGCGAGGAAGACGTTGGTGTTGAGCGCGTTGTTGACGTTCAGGGTGCGCGCGGGCGTGAAGATCGTCGGGGCCGGGATCGCCGCGAGGTGCGCGACCGCGTCGACGTCGCCCAGCACCTCGACCGCGTCGCCGAAGTCGGTGAGGTCGGCCTGCGTGTACACGAGGTCGGGACGCGACCATCGCGGCGGCAGTTTCGGCGAGAGCGGCACGACATCGGTCGCGAGCACCTCGTACCCGTGCTCGAGCAGGTCGGCGACGACCGCCCGGCCCGCGAGTCCCGATGCGCCCGTGACGCAGATCCGCTTCGACATCCTGGTGCCCTCCTCCGTCGATGACCCGATCCATCCTGCACGTGCGGATGCGACCGCGCACCCGGTTGCGATCCGACGGCGGCCTCGGTCGGCGTCGCGGTGGCGTCGCGGTGGGCGCCGCGGTGGCGGAGCGGGGCGCGGTCGGCGTTGCGGTCTGCCGGGGACCGCGGCTGCTCAGCCGTCGATCGCGCTGGCGCGGCCCGCCAGGTACGCACGCACCCCGTCGTCGTCGGCGAGCGCCGCCGCGCGACGGTACGCCTCGGCGGACTCGGGCGCGCGCCCGGCGCGGGCGAGGAGGTCGGCGCGCGCCGCCCACCACGGCTGGAACGCGGGCGGCTCGGGCGGCAGGGCGGCGAGGCCCGCGTCCGGGCCGTCGATCCGCCCGACCACGACCGCCCGGGCGACCTCGGCGCCGAGGGTCGGTGCGACGGCGAGGAGGGCGTCGTACAGCGTGCGCAGCGCGGCCCAGTCGGTCGTGCCCGTGCGGCGACGGTCGCAGTGCACCGACTGGATCGCCGCCTCGAGCTCGAACCGACCCGGCGCCGGCGACGACCCCGATTCCGTCGCGCGCGCCGTGCGCTCCCGCGCCGCGCGCCGCAGGTAGGACTCGCCCTCGACGATCTGGGCGGCATCCCACGTGGTCGGATCCTGCAGGTCGAGCGGCACGAAGTCCGCGCCGTCCGGCGCCCGCCGGGCGAGCGGGAGGGTCGTCGCGGCCGCGAGCGCCCACGCCTCGGGCTCGTGCTCGAGCAGCCCGGCGAGCACGGCGGCGAGGTACTGCGCCTCACCGGCGAGGGACCGCGCGTCGCCGCGCCAGTCGAGCGCCGCGCAGGCGTAGATCGCCTCGAGGACCGCGGGGAGTCGTTCGGGCATCGCCCGGCGATCGGGCACCGCGAACGGGATGCGCGCGTCGCGGATGCGCCGCTTCGCGCGCACGAGGCGCTGGGCCATCGTCGCGGGCGGCACCGCGAACGCCCGGGCGACCTGTGCGGCCTCGACGCCGAGCACGGCCTGCAGCATCAGCGGGGTGCGCACGGCCGGGTCGATCGCGGGGTGCGCGCACGTGAAGAGGAGCTCGAGGCGGCGATCCGGGATCGCGTCGGGATCGACGTCGGCGAACGGATCCTCGGCGAACGCGGCGTCCGCCTCGCCCGGTTCGGGCACGGGCGAGGTGCGTCGTCGCGCGGCGGACTTCCATTCGTCGCGTTCGCGGTTCCTGGCCACGGTGAGCAACCATCCGTCGGGGTTGCCGGGCACGCCCGACTCGGGCCACGTGCGCAGCGCGCGCTCGAAGGCGTCCGCGAGCGCGTCCTCGGCGAGCGCGAGGTCACCCGAGGACGCCGCGAGCAGCGCGACCAGGCGGCCGTACGACGCGCGCGCCGCGCGGGCCGCCGCCGCGCGGGCGGCGTCGGCGCGCGCCCCAGCGTCGTCGCGCCGCGCGCCGGTGCGCCCGGCGCCCGTGCTCACCCGTTCGGGTTCCAGGCGCCGGCGACGGTGTACACGGCCCCCGGCCGGATCTCGATGGCGCCCCACTGGAGCGGCGGCGCCTTCCTGGCCCAGTCGATCGCGGCGTCCAGGTCGTCGACGTCGAGCACGATCGTCCCGCCGAGCTGGTCCTTCGTGTCGGCGAAGGGGCCGTCCTGCACCTGCAGCGCCCCGCCCTCGAGGCGCAGGGTCGTCGTGTTCGACGACGGCTGGAGCACCTCCGCGGAGACGAGCACGCCGGCCGCCTCGAGCGACTCGGTGTAGCCGGCGAAGGCGCGCTGCGCCTCCTCGATGAGTTCGGGGTCGAGTTCGTCGGCCACCTCGGGGTAGTGCATCAGCAGGGTGTAGCGCATGGGGGTCTCCCTCCGGCCATCAGCGGTCACTGTACCGGGCCGCGGTGGCCCGTCGACATGATGACGAGCGAGTCCGCCCGCGATCGACACGATCCCTCCGCGTCCGGCTCGCCGAAGGAGTCGAGCGTCCTACGATCGACGCATGACCGACCCTGCGCGCCGCGACCCCGACGACCGCGACGACGAGCGGGTGCCGACCCCGTGGTTCGGCGACGCGTACGACGTCGGCGGACTCGGCATGGGCCGCTTCTTCGCGTGGGCCGCGGTGCTGCTCGGCGCCGGCGCGGTCACGATCGCCCTCTTCGCGCCGCTCGAGGGACAGGCCCTCCGCACGGTGTGGATCACGGGCTTCGGCGCGGCCGCGATGTGGATCGCGTGGATGGCGCCCGCCCGCTACCGCCGCGCGGGCGTGCGCGTGTCGCCCGCCGTCGGCATCGCGATGGGCCTCGGCGGGCTCGCCATCCTGATCGCGATCTACGCCTTCATCGTCATCGTCGCGGCGAGCGGCGGCGTGGTCCTGCCCGCTCCCGAGTACTGGCTGGCGCCGACGGGCCAGGTGGCGCCGGGCGTGCCGACCTGACCCACCCTTACGCCGGCACGGCGCCCGTCGGCGCCCGTGGCGTTCCCGCCCGTGCGCGCGCCACTCCGAGCGCCGCGTTGCCGCCGAGGCGGAAGGGGCGTAGAACCTCACCATGACCGTCGCGGACCGATGGCAGCTGGGTGCACCGTACGAGCGGTACATCGGCCGGTGGAGTCGACTCGTCGCGTCACGGTTCGTCGACGGGCTCTGCGCGCCGCACGGCCTCCGCTGGATCGACGTCGGCAGCGGGACGGGCGTCCTCGTCGCCGCGATCCTCGACCAGTGCGCGCCGTCATCGGTGCTCGGCGTCGATCCGTCCGAGGGGTTCCTCGAGGTCGCACGGGTTCGGCCGCGGGTGACGGGGCGCCCCGCCGCGCGGTTCGAGGTGGGCGACGCCGAACACGTCCCGGTCGCCGACGGCTCGGCCGACGTCGTCGTCTCCGGACTGGTGCTCAACTTCGTGCCGGATCCCCCGGCGGCGCTGGCTGAGTTCTCGCGGATCGCAGCGCCCGGCGCGCTCGTGGGCGCCTACGTCTGGGACTACGCGGAGGGCATGGAACTGCTCAGGCTGTTCTGGGATGCCGCGACCTCGGTGGACCCCGACGCGGCCGCGCTCGACGAGGGCCGCCGGTTCCCGCTCTGCGCGCCCGAGCCGCTGCGCGACCTGTGGACGTCCGCTCCCGGCATGGACGCCGACTCGGTCGTCGTGCAGTCGATCGACGTCGACTCGGTGTTCGCCGACTTCGATGACCTCTGGGACCCGTTCCTCGGCGCCCAGGGGCCGGCGCCGTCGTACCTCGCCGAGACGACGGATGCCGCCCGAACGGAGATCCGCGACCGGATGCGCGCTGCGACGGCGTCCCGAACCCGCTCCGATGGCGCGATCGAACTCCACGCGCGGGCGTGGTCGGTGAGCGGCCGGCTCGAGTGAGCGTCAGGCCGCGGTGGCCGGTCGCCGGGCCGCGGCGAGCGCGAGCCCGGCGAGCACGAATGCCGCGATCGCGATGAGGCCGGAGGTCACCGCCGGACCGGCGTGGTCGATGAACATCATGGTCGCCGGTTCGCCCGAGATGGCCGTGAGGATCCAGTACCCGAGCGATTGCACCGCGGAGAGCAGCCCCACCACGAACAGCACCATCGCCCCCGCGATCCACCATGCCTGCCCACGTCGAGTCGACATCGTCGCCACCCCCATCAGCGTCGTCGAACACGCCCACTATATCGCGTAGCGATCTATCGCGCCATGATCCATTGCGAAGTCCTGTGGATGGAACGGAACTCGCCCGAGCCGTTCGCATACCGTTGTCGGCATGCCTCGAACCGCGCGCCGATGCGCCGCTGCGCTGGCGCTCGCGTGCGCCGCGGTGATCGGTCTCGCCGCGTGCTCCGCGCCCTCCCCTGAGGCGCTGGCGACGTCGTCGCCCACTGCGACCCGAGAGCCCGTCTTCTCGAGCGACGAGGAGGCGCTGGCGGCGGCGATTGATGCCTACGACGAATACCTCGCAATGAGCGTCTCGATCGCGTCGTCGGGAGATGACTTCACGGAGCTGCGAGAAGTGACGACGCCGGATTACGGCGAGACTCGAATTCGCGACCTCAAGAGCTTCTCCGCCGCTGGCCTTCGTGTCTCCGGCGCATATCGGGCGGACTCGACATCGATCGTTTCGCGGTCGCTTCTAGGCGAAGCCGAACTCGTGACGATCTATACATGCCAAGACGTGTCAGGCACGCGAATCCTTGACGCCGAGGGAAATGACGTGACTCCCCCGGACCGTGACCTGCGCGCGCCAATGGTTGTGGAACTTGAGTTGACGGAGACGACTGGGCGCGTCTCAGGAACTGAACTGTGGTCTGGCAAGAACTTCTGCTGACCGTCTTGGTCGCGCAGCCATTCGGCACAGCCGGCACTCCGATATGTACGGAGGAGATGCTGGCATCAGGTATCTGTGGCGTATCAGGCGATGTCATCGAAGACACCGCCACGCTGGAGGGGCAGTACGAGTCGATCAACGACTCCTGGGGTGGCGGAGTGATTGGGCCCCAAAGCGGGTTCGAGCCAGCGGGCGAGGCCTCAACCGTCGACTGGAAGCCTCCTCCACCCCCACCGGACAACTGCGCACCCGAGAACCCGACACCCTGCCTCTTCGAGGGAGCCGAACCCGAGCCGCTGGCGCCCGGCGAGCCGGCGGTGACCCTGCGCGACATCGCGTCGTTCCAGCCGGCCGTGCCCGTCGGCACGATGGAGCCCTCCGGGTGGGCGGTCGTCTCGCTTCCCGCGAACTTCGTGGGGGCGGCATCCGTCGAGACCCGCTCGGGCACGCTGCTCGGTCGACCGGCGGAGGTCCGGTTCCATCCGATCGCCCATCGGTGGACGCACTCCGACGGGGCGGTGGTCGAATCCGCAGATCCGGGAGCGACCTGGGCGGAGCTCGGCGCCGCGGAGTTCTCGCCCACGTCGACCAGTCATGCCTACGCGTCGCCCGGCTCGTATTCGGTCCAGCCCACCGTCGTGTACGCGGCGGAGTACCGCTTCGACGGCTCGAACTGGCGATGGATCGACGGCTTCCTGACCCTCGCGGCGCCGACCATCAGCGTGCTCGTCGGCGAGTTCGACACGGTGCTCGTCACCGGCGACTGCCGTGCCGTGCCGACCGGCCCGGGCTGCTGAGGGCGAGGCTCGGAACAGGTTCAGCGCGTCGTCTCGTACCGGGTCATGACGACGCCGCCCGGGAACGTCCGCGTCTCGACCAGCTCGAGCGACGTCCAGGCGTCCAGCGCCGTGAAGAACGGGTCGCCGCCACCGAGGATGACCGGGTGCGTGACGACCGCGAACTCATCGACGAGCCCGGCCCGCATCGCCGCCCCGGCGAGCGCCGCACCGCCGACCCGCATCGGTCCGCCGTCCTCGGCCTTCAGCCGCGTGATCTCTGCGACCGCGTCGCCGGCGAACACGCGGGCGTTCCAATCCACCTCGCGGAGCGTCGACGAGAACACGACCTTCGGCGTGTCCCGCCAGTTCCGGGCGAAGGCGATCTGGGCCGGGGTGGCGTCCGGCTGCTCGTCACCGGTCGGCCAGTAGGAGCTCATCGTCTCCCACAACCTGCGGCCGTAGAGCAGGAGCTCGATCGCCCGCTCCTCGTCGAGCCACCACTCGAACAGCTCGTCGCTCGGAGCGCTCCAGCCGAGATCGTCGCCGGGGGCGGCGACATAGCCGTCCAGCGACACGTTCATGCCGTACCTCAGCTGCCGCATCGGGTTCGCCTCCCCTAGCCGCGCCCGTCGAGCGCAGCGATCACCCGCGGCACCGCGCCGCCGAGGTTCCACTCCCCGCCCAGGTCCTCGAGCGTCTCGCGGCGCCCACCCATGACGGGAGCGAGCCGCGCGCCGAGCTCCTCCGCCGACGGAAGGTCGAGGTCGCGCACGACGTTCACGACCGTCGGGGCGACGGCGAGGTAGTCGTGCGCGCCGGTGAGCTTCGCACGCATCGATGCGGACATGGTGGCCGGCGCGGCATCCGCCGCATCCGCAGCGCCGGAGGCCACCGCGAGCATCGCGTCGAGGGAGCCGAAGTCGCCGAGCAGCCCTGCGGCGGTCTTCTCGCCGATGCCGGCGACGCCGGGCAGGCCGTCGGAGGAGTCGCCGCGCAGCGTGGCGAAGTCGGCGTACTGGGACGCCTCCACGCCGTACTTGGTGACGACCCACTCGTTCGTCACCAGCTCGAGCCGGTTCATGCCGCGGGCGGTGTAGATCACACGCACGCCGCGATCGTCGTCCACGAGCTGGAACAGGTCGCGGTCGCCCGAGACGACGTCGACCCGCATGGTCGCCTGCGTCGCGAGCGAGCCGATCACGTCATCGGCCTCGTGCGCGGCGACGCCGACGATCGGGATGCCGAGCAGGCCGAGCGTCTCGCGGATCATCGGCAGCTGCGCCTCGAGCGGGTCGGGCACCTCCTCGACGTCGGGACCCGCCTCCACGACGGCTTCGACACGGTGCGCCTTGTAGCTCGGGATGAGCTCGACGCGCCAGTGCGGGCGCCAGTCGTCGTCCCAGCAGGCGACGAGGTGCGTCGGCTCGAACTCGGTCACGAGGCGCGCGATCATGTCGAGCAGCCCGCGCACCGCGTTGACCGGCGTGCCGTCGGCGCGCTTGAGCGAGTCGGGCACGCCGTAGAAGGCGCGGAAGTACAGCGAAGCGGTGTCGAGCAGCATGAGGCGATCGGCCATGCGCCGATCCTCCCACCTCGCACCGACGGGCCGCGCGGCATCGCCTGCGCAGCGCCCGCCCAGCGCACTCGACGCGCTCCCAGCGAACCCACAGCCCCGAGGCGCATCCTGCGGAACACGCGCCGCCCCGCAGCGGTTCTTCCTGTTGGAGGCAGAGGTAACCGGCCCAGCCGGTGTCCGAGCCCCGGGGCGGCACAGCCAGTGTCGCCGGAAATGGAGCAACCGTGTCACAGGACTACCGCAGGACTCCCGAGGCGCTCGACCGCCTCACCCCGTTGCAGCGCAAGGTCACGCAGGACGAGGCAACCGAGCCGGCGTTCCGGAACGAGTTCTGGAACCACCACGAGCCGGGCCTGTACGTCGACGTCGTCTCCGGGCAGCCGCTCTTCGCGAGCGTGCACAAGTACGACAGCCGCTCCGGCTGGCCGAGCTTCACGCGCCCGATCGACCAGGCCAACGTCACCGAGCACGTCGACCGCTCCTTCTTCATGAAGCGCGTCGAGGTCCGATCCGCCGGCGCCGACAGCCACCTCGGCCACGTCTTCGACGACGGACCGTCGGATGCCGGGGGCCTGCGCTACTGCATCAACTCCGCCGCACTGCGCTTCGTGCACCTCGACGAGCTCGAGGTCGAGGGCTACGGCGAGTACCTCCACCTGTTCGAGATCACGGATGCCGCGGCATCCGGCACCAGCACCACCGAGGAGACCGCATGACCACCCCAGGCGCCATCACGACCGTCCCCGGAGCCGAGACCGCCGTCCTCGCGGGCGGCTGCTTCTGGGGCGTGGAGGACCTCGTCCGCAAGATGCCGGGCGTGATCGACACGCGCGTCGGCTACTCCGGCGGCGACGTCGAGAACGCGACCTACCGCAACCACGGCACGCACGCCGAGGCGCTCGAGGTCGTGTTCGACCCGACGAAGCTGAGCTACCGCGAGCTGCTGGAGTTCTTCTTCCAGATCCACGACCCGACCACGAAGAACCGCCAGGGCAACGACATCGGCACGAGCTACCGCTCGGCGATCTTCCCGACCACCGACGCCCAGTACGACACCGCGATCGACACGATCGCCGACGTCGACGCGTCGGGCATCTGGCCGGGCCCCGTCGTCACCGAGGTCGCGCGCGCCGGCAAGTTCTGGGAGGCGGAGCCCGAGCACCAGGACTACCTGCAGCGCATCCCGTGGGGCTACACCTGCCACTTCGTCCGGCCCGGATGGCGCCTGCCCAAGCGCGACGCCGCCGGAACCGCAGACGCCGCCACGGCGGCCGGCTGACCGGACCGTCCGGACGGCCCGCCAGGCGCCGTCCGGACGTGCTCCCGCAGGGCCGGAAGCGACGTGGATCCCGACCCTGCGAAGCGTCACCCCGGGCTCGCCCGATAGCGTGACCTCCATGCGGTTCTCCGAGCGGTTCCGCGCCACCAGGCGGGCGCCCATCCTGCAGGTGCTGAAGTCGGCGGTCGCCACGGTCGCCGCCTGGCTCATCGCCGGGTGGCTGGTCGGCGGGCCGCCGCCCGTGTTCGCGGCGATCGCCGCCCTGCTCGTGGTGCAGCCGAGCGTGAACCAGTCGCTCGGCAAGGCCCTCGAGCGCAGCATCGGCGTGATCGCGGGTGTCGCGATCGCCTCGGTGCTCGGGCTCATCCTCGGTCCGAACAGCTGGGTGATCCTCGCGGCCATCCTGGTCGCCCTGCTCGCGGCCTGGGCCGGGCGGATGACGGCGGGCACCTCGAACCAGGTCGCGATCAGCGCGATGCTGGTGCTCGCGCTCGGCGGCACGTCGCCCGAGTACGCGGTCGACCGCGTGCTCGAGACCCTCATCGGCGCGGCGATCGGCATCGTCGTGAACGCGCTCATCGTGCCGCCGGTGCTGGCCGCGCCCGCCCGCGAGGCGCTCGCGCGGCTCGGGAGCGAGCTCGCGGCATCCGTCGACCGCCTCGCGAACGCGCTCGCGACGCCGCAGCGACCGGCCGAGCTCACCGGGCTGATGCTCGAGGCGAGGCTCATGCGGCCCATGCGCGACGCGGCGGCCGGCGCCATCTCCGACGCCGAGGAGTCGCTCACGCTCAACCCGCGGCGGTCGGCGCATCGCGGCGACCTCGCGGAGCAGCAGGTGCTGCTCACCCGCCTCAGCCCGATCGTCACCCAGGTCGTCGGGATGACGCGGGCCCTCGTCGACCACTACGACGACGACCTCGCGAGCGAGCCGACCGTGCGCGCGATCGCCGAGCAGCTGCATCGCGTCGCCCACGACATCCGGCTCGCGGTGCACCTCGCCGACGTCGACCCGGAACCGCTCACGTCCGCCATCCCGGCGCTGACCGCGCCGCTCGTGATCGCGCCGCCGAAGTCGGACCACTGGATCCTGATCGGCTCGCTCATGGAGGACCTCCGCCGCATCCGGGAGGAGCTGCTCGAGGAGGACGTGGAGCCCGACCGCGCGCCCTAGCCGCGAGCACCGCCGGCCGGGCACGACCGGGCGAGGGTGCGCGTGCTGTCAAGGACTCGTCGTTCCGGTGAACGATCGCTTACCATCTCGTGACCGCACGCCGCGCCCGTGACGTGGGAAGGGACCGAGATCAGCACCGCATTCGACAGCCCGACGACCGACCGGATCGTCGACGGGATGCGACGCACCCCCGCGTGGGTGATCACGACCCTCGTCCTCGTCACGCTCGTCGCGATGACCCTGGTGGTCGCGCAGCCGTGGCTGAGCCCGACCGACCTCGTGCGCGACGGGCAGGCCGTCGCCGCCAAGCACGGCGACACGAGCTCCGCCTACGGCCTGGTGTCGAACCTCGGCATCGTCGTCGCGGTGCTCGCGGCCGGGTTCGCCTCCGCGGGAATCGTCGTACTCGCTTCCGGCGACCGGCTCCGCGCGCTCCTCGGCTGGTGCATCGGGCTCACCCTCGTGTTCGCGCTCGACGACCTGCTGCTGCTCCACGAGAGCACGGCCTTCGGCCCGGCGTCCGGCTTCCTCCTCGTGATCGGCTACGCCGTCGCGTTCGCCACGGTCGCCATCCGCTTCCGCGAGGTGATCGTCGACCGGCTCGATCCGGCGCTGCTGGCCACGATGTTCGCCGCGCTCGGCCTCTCGGCCGCCGTCGACGTGCTGGTCGAGCCCGCGACCATCGCCTCGGTGCTCGTCGAGGACGGCGCGAAGCTGCTCGGCGTGCTGGCGTGGTCGGCGTTCGTCGTGCGAGCCGCACTCGTCGCACTGCGCGCGGGTGGGGAACGGTCGACCGATCAGGCGAGCAGGTCGCGGACCGCCTCGCCCCATTCGAACCCGCACTCGCGGCAGTCGAAGATCGGCGCCTCGCCGTCGGACGCGACGGCGATGGCGGCGGCGCCCGCCTCGACCTCGAGGTCGAGCGGGCCGTAGAGGATGACCCGCACCGCGGTGGAGCCGCAGCGCAGGCAGGGCTCGTCGAGCACGTCGGGCTCGAGCGTCGGAGGCATCGGGTTGGTCATGGCCGAAACGGTACGGGCGACCGCCGACATCCGCCGGACACCGCCCGCGCGTCGCCCGCACGGTGGACGATCGGCGCGATGCTCGCCGCGCCGGCGATGGGACCGCGCCGTCCGCGCTGACTAGGGTCGAGGCGGAAAGGGGCGCACCATGGGCCACCGCGCGATCGTCAGCGGATTCGACTTCTTCTCGGCGGGCGAGCTGCCCGCCCCGGCCCTCCCGGCGGACGAGGTCGCGAGCCTCGTGCGGGAGCACTGGGGGCTCGACGTCGCGCTCGCCCCGCTCGGGAGCCAGCAGGACCAGAACTTCCTCGCGCGCACCCCCGACGGCGACCCGGTCGGCGTCGTCAAGATCACCACCCCCGCCTTCACGGCCGACGAGATCGCCGCGCAGGAGCTCGCGGCATCCCGGATCGCCGAGGCCTGGCCCGAGCTCCGCATCGCGCGGTCGAGCCGGGGCGGCGACGGCGCGCCGCGCTCGGTCGTGGCGACCACGAGCGAGGGGCCGCTCCACGTCCGCATGCTGGAGTTCCTGCCCGGCGGCACGCTGCACGGGCCCGCCCACCTCTCCCCCGCGGTCGTCGCCCGCATGGGCGAGCTCGCCGCTCGCGCGAGCCTCGCGCTCGCGGACCTCGAGCACCCCGGGCTCGACCGGGTGCTGCAGTGGGACCTCCGCCACGCCGATCGCGTGGTCGAGCGGCTCGCCCCGTTCCACCCCGATCCCGCGAAGCGGGAGCAGGTGACGGATGCCGCGGCGCGCGCCTGGGACGACCTGCAGGCCGTCGCGGCCGACCTGCCGCAGCAGGCCGTGCACCTCGACCTCACCGACGACAACGTCGTGTGCCGCGGCGAGCGCGGCACGCGCGTGCCCGACGGGATGATCGACTTCGGCGACGTGACGCGCACGTGGGCGGTCGCCGAGCTCGCGATCACGATCTCGTCGGGGCTGCACCACGCGGGCGCCGAGCCGGTGTCGGTGCTGCCCGCGGTGCGGGCGTTCCACTCGCTGCGCCCGCTCTCGACGGCGGAGCTCCGGGCGCTGTGGCCGCTGGTCGTGCTCCGCGGGGCGGTGCTCGTCGTCAGCGGCGAGCACCAGGTGCAGGTCGACGGCGGCGCCAACGACTACGCGGCCTCGGGCGTGGAACGCGAGTGGGAGATCTTCGCGCGGGCGACCTCGGTGCCCTCGGCGGTGATGACGGGCGTGCTCGCCGAGGCGCTCGGCATGGACGCCGCGGAGGCCGTCGAGGCGGCGGGCGTGGACGCGCGCGCGACGCGGCCGACGCCCCTGACCGCCGACCCCGCGATCGACCCCGACCGCGCGGTGCGCCTCGACGTGTCGATCACCTCGGACGCCGTCGACGCGGGCGCGTGGCTCGACCCCGACCTCGAGGACCGGCTCGCGCTCGCCGCCCTCGACCGGGGCGCGGCCGTCGCCTGGCTCGAGCGCGCCACCCCCCGGCTCACCTCGAGCCGGGTGCACGCGGCCGACTCGCCCGCGACCGTGCCAACCGGCATCGATGCGTGGTTCGCGACGACGACGCACCTCGCCCTCGCCGGCGGCGCGCGGCTCGTCGTGGAGGCCGCCGACGGCGTCACGATCCTCGACGGCACCGTCCCGGCGCGCACGCGAGCCCGCATCCGCCTCGAACGACCCGACGGACCGCACGTGCCGCACCTCGTGCGCCCCGAGCTCGCGCCCGGCTGGCTCGCGCTCGGCGATGACCCCGCGCGGGCGCTCGGCCTCGGCGGCAGCGAGGTGGACGGCGGCGGCGCTGCCGCCGCCGCACCTTCGAACACGGAGCGCGCAGTCGCCACGACCGCCGCGCGCGACGCCGCCGACCTCGTCGCCCGTCGCGACCGCGCGTACGCCGAGGTGCAGGAGCACTACTACGACGCCCCGCCCCGCATCGAGCGGGGCTGGCGCGAGCACCTCGTCGGCACCGACGGGCGGGTGTACCTCGACATGGTGAACAACGTGACCCCGCTCGGCCACGGACATCCGGGCCTCGCCGACGCGGTGTCGCGGCAGCTGCGCACGCTGAACACGAACTCGCGGTTCAACTACGGCGCCGTCGTCGAGTTCTCCGAGCGGCTCGCGTGCCTCGCGCCCGACCCGCTCGACACCGTCTTCCTCGTCAACTCGGGCTCGGAGGCCACCGACCTCGCGATCCGCGTGGCGCTCGCCGCGACCGGGCGGCGCGACGTGGTCTCGGTGCTCGAGGCCTACCACGGGTGGACGTACGCCTCCGACGCGGTCAGCACCTCGACGGCCGACAACCCGAACGCGCTCGCGAGCCGGCCCGACTGGGTGCACCCGGTCGAGGCCCCGAACCCGTTCCGGGGCCGCCACCGCGGCGAGGACGCCGCGCGGTACGCACCAGAGGCCGCCGAGCGCATCCGCGAGCTCGCCGCATCCGACCGCCCGCCCGCCGCGTTCATCGCCGAGACGTTCTACGGCAACGCCGGCGGCATCCCGCTGCCCGACGGCTACCTCGCCGAGGTCTACGCGGCGGTGCGCGAGGCCGGCGGGCTCGCGATCGCCGACGAGGTGCAGGCCGGGTACGGCCGCCTCGGGCGGTGGTTCTGGGGCTTCGAGCAGCAGGGCGTCGTGCCCGACGTCATCGCCGTCGCGAAAGCTGCGGGCAACGGGTACCCGCTCGGGGCCGTCATCACGACGCGCGAGATCGCCGCCCGGTTCCGCAGCCAGGGGTACTTCTTCTCGTCGACCGGCGGCAGCCCGGCCTCGAGCGTCGCGGGCCTCACGGTGCTCGACGCGTTCCGCGACGAGGGGCTGCAGCGCAACGCCGCCGAGACGGGCGCGTACCTGAAGGGCCGCCTCGAGGCGCTCGCCGCGCATCATCCGCTCATCGGTGCCGTCCACGGCCTGGGCCTCTACCTCGGCGTCGAGTTCGTGCGCGACCACGCGACGCTCGAGCCCGCCACCGAGGAGACCGCGGCGATCTGCGACCGCCTGCTCGCGCTCGGCGTGATCATGCAGCCCACCGGCGACCACCAGAACGTGCTGAAGGTGAAGCCGCCGCTCGTGGTCACCCGCGAGAGCGCCGACTTCTTCGTCGCGATGCTCGATCGGGTGCTCGCCGAAGGCTGGTGATCCGTGCTCGGCGGCCGTCCCGATGCACGTCGGAGCCGCCGGCGATAGCCCCTTGACGGACGCTCCGGCGCGGGCGCACGCTCCCGCTATGCGGTGCACGCGAACCGCCGGCGGGCTGGTCGCCGCAGGCGAGGACCGACGATGACGACCTTCGGCATCGAGGAGGAGTTCTTCTTCCTCGACCCCGTGAGCGGCCTGCCGGCGGATGTCGGCCAGGAGGTCCAGCAGCGCCTCGACGCCGATGCCAGGTGGACGGGCCACGTGCAGCGGGAGTTCCTCGCGGCGCAGGTCGAGTACGCCACGCCCGTGTTCGACGACCTCGGCACGGCCGGGCAGGCGCTGGTCGCGTTCCGGCACGAGGTCGACGCCGACGCGGCGCGGCACGCCCTGAGCGTCGCGAGCGTGGGGACCCCGCCGGACGTGCCGCACTTCCCGTCGGTCAGCGACTCCGACCGGTACCACCGGGTCCTGCACGACATGGCCGGCCTCATCGCCGACCACCAGATGAGCGGCCTGCACGTGCACGTCGGCGTGCCCTCGCGCGAGCACGGCGTCGCCGCGATCGACGCCGTGCGGCCGTGGCTCCCGCTGCTGACCGCGATGACCGGCAACTCGCCGCTGTGGCGGCGGAACGTGACCGGCTACGAGAGCTGGCGCACGGTCCAGCTGGCTCGATGGCCCACGGCGGGGTGCCCGCCGCGGTTCGCCGACGCGGCCGACTACGACCGCCGGATCCGGGCCATCCTCGGCTACGGCGGGATGAGCGACCTCGCGCTGATCGCCTGGAACCTGCGGCTGTCGGAGCACGTGCCCACCATCGAGTTCCGGATGGCGGACGCGCAGCTCGCCGCCGACGACACCCTGCTCGTGGCCGCGGTCTGCCGGGCCCTGGTGGAGCGCGCGGTCGACGAGTTCGAGCGGTTCGGTCCGAGCGTGCACCGCCCCGTCCGGCGGGCGGAGGACCCCGACCCCGACGTGCCGGACGAGCTCCTTCGCGCGGCGACGCTCCATGCCGCGCACGCCGGGCTCTCCGGCGGCGCGTTCGACCCCGCCACGGGATGCCTGGCTCCCGCGGGGGACCTGCTCCGCCGCCTGGAACGTCACCTCGCGGCGCCGCTCGAACGGTCGGGCGACCGTGCGATCGTGCACGAGCTGCTCACCCGCCTGCGTCACGACGGCACCGGCGCGGCCCGGCAGGTGGCGGCGTGGCAGCGCGCCGGCGTCCCCGGCCTCCGACGCCTGTTCGCGGCCACGATCACCGCGGGACCGACCCCGGTCGCGCCGCTGCGCGCCGCCATCCCATTCGCCGCCGGACGGGAGTTCGCGCTGGAGCCGGAGCCGATTCCATCGAATGGTTGACGCGTCGGCGCTCGCACCCGCCATACCGTGGCCACACCAGTCATCGAGGGGAGCGACGATGCAGCCGACGACCGAGACGGACGCACCGAGCAGCGAGACCCGACGTCCGCCGGGCGTCGCCGACGTGGTCCGGCAGGTGGTCGTGCTCGTCACGTCGGTGCTCGCGATCGTCGGGGCCTTCATCGGCTCCGGGGTCGCCGGCGGTACGCCGATCCAGGATGCCGCGGGCGGCTGGCTCGACGCCGACTCCACCCTCATCGCCCCGGCACGGCCGGCCTTCAGCATCTGGAGCCTCATCTACACGGCGATGTTCGCGCACGCGATCTGGCAGGCGCTGCCCGCCCAGCGGGCGAGCGAGCGGCAGCGACGCGTCGGCTACGCCGTCGCGCTCTCGCTCGTGCTCAACGCCGTGTGGATCGGCGTGGTGCAGGCCGACCTGCTCGGCATGAGCCTGCCCGTGATCGTCGCGCTGGTCGCGGTGCTCGCCTGGATCTTCGTGCAGCTCCGCCGGATCCCGCCGACGGGCGTCGTCGACGCCGCACTCACCGACGGACCCATCGGCCTCTACCTTGGCTGGGTCATCGTCGCCACCGCGGCGAACGCGACCGCGGTGCTGCAGGCCGTCGGCTTCCGGGGCTTCGGGCTCGCCGAGGAGACGTGGGCGGTGATCGTCCTGGCGGCCGCCGCCGCGATCGGTGTCGCGCTGGCCGTGTGGGGGCGCGGCCGCCTCGCGCCCGCATTCACGCTGTGCTGGGGGCTGTCGTGGGTCGCGGTCGGGCGGCTGACCGACCAGCCCGAGTCCACGACGACCGGGATCGCGGCCATCGTCGCGGCGGCCGTCGTCGCCCTGGCCACCATCGTCGCGCGGGTGGGGTCCGCGCGCTCCGCACGCGTCGCCCGCACGGTGGGGGCCGGCGTCGACGCGTGACGGGCATGCTGCGCGGACGCGCAGCATGCGGGGCCGGGACGCTTCGGGTCGTCCCGGCCCCGCTGCCGTCTTCGGCCCAGGCTGCCGGGCGTCGTCGGGCACCATGGATCCATGGACGATGCAGGCGAGCGCGAGCTCTCGATCACGGTGAGCGACGAGCTGGGCGCGGTCCCGGCCGTGCTGCGCCGGCCCGACGGGGCCACGGCGACCATCGTCGTCGCGCACGGCGCGGGCGCGGGCAAGGAGCATCCGTTCCTCACGGGCTTCTGCCGGGCGCTCGGCGACCTCGGCGTCGCGACGATGCGGTTCGACTTCCCGTACCGGGTGGCCGGCCGCCGGTTCCCCGACCGGCCGCCGGCCGCGATCGCCACCTGGCGCGCGGTCGCCTCGGCCGCGCGCGACTCGGCGGCGCCGGGCGAGCCGGTCTGGGCGTCGGGCAAGTCGTTCGGCGGCCGGATGGCGTCGATGGCGGTCGCCGAGGGCATGGATGCCGCCGGGCTCGTGTTCCTCGGGTACCCGCTGCATGCGCCCGGCCGGCCCGAGAAGGCGCGCGACGAGCACTTCCCGAAGCTGGCGGGCGTGCCGATGCTGTTCCTGCAGGGCCGGAACGACCCGTTCGCGATCCCGAACGACCAGCTCGACGCGCTCGTCGGCGGGCTCGCGCCGTCGGCCGTGCTCGCCTGGATCGACGGCGCGAACCACTCGTTCGAGGTGAAGGGCGCCAAGCGTCCGGCGGCCGAGGTCGGCGCCGGCCTCGCGCCGCGCGTCGCGGACTTCGTGTCGACGCACGCCGGATGAGCGGCGCCGGCGCGGCCCGCGCCGCACGGCGCAGGGACCTTGGACCCCGCGCCGGCGCGGGGTGGACGTACGGTGGTCGTGACGAAGGGGGATCGTCATGGCGAATCCGTCGACCGCGCCATCCGGGCGGAACCCGCAGGTCGAGCGTGCGGCGCGCGAGTCGACCTCGTCCCGGTCGTTCATCGCGACCTGGCTGTTCGCGTGGCTGCTCGGCGTGCTCGGCATCGACCGGTTCTACCTCGGCAAGGTCGGCACGGGCGTGCTCAAGCTGCTGACGGCCGGTGGCCTCGGCATCTGGTGGCTGGTCGACCTGATCCTCACGCTCACGAACACGGCGACCGACGCCGACGGGCGACGCGTCATCGGCACCCGTCAGGAGCAGACGATCGCGTGGATCATCACGGGCGTGATCGTGCTCTTCAGCTGGGTCGCCGGAGCGGTCGCCGAGGGATTCGGGTTCCTGTTCGACCGCTTCCTGCCGCTCCTGCCCGGGATGTAGCACGAGGCGCTCCTTACGAACCCCTTACGTCGGGCCCGCACCGCCGATGACGAGTGGGCGGCCGACGTAGCCTGAGAGCATGCCGACCGATCGCGCGCCCCTCGGCTGGCCGCGCCCGGTCGCGGCCGGCGCGGCGGCGGCCGCGTTCGGGGCGGGCGCCGGCGAGCTCACCGCGGCGCTCATCGCCCCCTCGACCTCGCCGTTCGCCTCGATCGGGGCGCTGCTCATCGACCTGGCTCCGCCGTGGGCGAAGGATGCCGCGATCGCGCTGTTCGGTACGGGCGACAAGGCCGCGCTGCTCGTCGGCGTCGGCGTCGTGCTGCTCCTGCTCGGCGCCGTGGCCGGGCTGCTGGAGGTGCGCCGTCCACGACTCGGGCGCGGCCTCTTCGCGCTCGCCGGCATCGTCGGTGCGATCGCCGCCATGACGCGGGCCAACGCCTCGGTGCTCGCCTTCCTGCCCGCCGTGGTCGGTGCGCTCGCGGCGATGGGCGCGTTGTCGATGCTGCTGCGGCGCCTGCCCGCCGAGGTCGCGTCCCGCGCAGCGACGTCCGAGGTCGAGCCGACGGTCGCGGACGTGGACCGGCGCCGGTTCCTCGCCTGGGTCGGCGGCACGGCGGCGGTCGGCGTGCTCGCGGCGATCGCCTCCACCGCGCTGTCGGCCGGCTCTCGCGCGGTGACCACGGTCCGCGAGGCGTTGCGCCTGCCGTCACCCGCGTCGACGGCGACGGTGCCGGCCGCCGCCGAGCTCGGCATCGACGGGCTCGCCCCGGTCATCACGCCGAACGGGGTGTTCTACCGGATCGACACGGCCCTGAGCGTTCCGCAGGTCGACCCCGAGGAGTGGCGACTGCGCATCCACGGCATGGTCGACCGCGAGGTGGAGCTCACCTGGGACGACCTCGTCGCCCTGCCGATGGCCGAGAGCGTCACGACCCTGGCCTGCGTGTCGAACGAGGTGGGCGGCGAGCTCATCGGCACCGCCGTGTGGCTCGGCACGCCCATCCGCGACCTGCTCGCCCGGGCGGCGCCGGATGCCGAGGCCGACATGGTGCTCTCGCGCAGCATCGACGGGTTCACGGCGTCGACGCCCCTCGAGGTGCTCACCGACCCGGACCGCGAGGCGGTCCTCGCGATCGGGATGAACGGCGAGCCCCTGCCCGTCGAGCACGGCTTCCCGGTGCGGATGGTCGTGCCCGGGCTGTACGGCTACGTCTCGGCGACGAAGTGGGTCACCGAGCTCCAGGTGACCCGGTTCGACCGCGACCGGGCGTACTGGAGCGACCGCGGCTGGAGCGAGCGCGGCCCGATCAAGCTCTCCTCCAGGATCGACGTCCCCCGCCCCGGGCAGTCGCTCGAAGCGGGGACGGTGGTCGTGGCGGGCGTGGCCTGGCACCAGCACACCGGCGTCGACGGCGTCGAGGTGCAGGTCGACGACGGCCCGTGGCGACCCGCGACCCTCGCCACGGCGATCTCGGCTGACACGTGGGTGCAGTGGCGCTACGAGTGGGAGGCCGAATCCGGTCCGCACACCCTGCGCGTGCGCGCCACCTCCGCCGACGGCGAGGTGCAGACCGACGAGCGCGCTCCCGTCGCCCCCGACGGCGCCACGGGCCTGCACGAGCGCACCTTCGACGTCGCCTGACGCGCCGACGCCCGCCTGCCCGGCCCTCGCCCGCCGACCCCGCCCTCGCCCTCGCCACCCTTCCTCCACATCGGCCGGGATGACCGTCGATCACGTGGCCGCCGGTCGGGGCGCGGCGCGCGCGCAGCCCGCCGAGACACTGTTCCTGTTCGCGTCGCCCGGTACTTCGGTACCTCGGCACCTCGGCACCTCGGCACCTCGGTACTTCGGTACTTCGGTACCGGTTCCGCGACATGAAGACCATCGCCCGGCACGGACCCGGGACGGCGCCGACGAGACCGCCCGCGCACCGAACGGCAGGCGAGCAGCACTCGAGCGGGTGGAGGTCCGGTCACGCGCGAAGCTGCACCCGACCAAGCGAGGCACATCCTCCGTGGTGTCGGGCGTGACCAGCAGCACGAAGGACATCGGAAGGAGCCGCCATGACCGAGAAGCCCATCAAGGTCGACGCCGCCACCGACCGCCTCGTCACCGAGCTCGCCCTCGTCCTGCGCACCACGAAGAAGGCGGTCGTCGCGAACGCCGTGATCGCGTACGCCGACCTGCGCGATCGGGCCGTCACGCACGGCCAACCCGACCATCGTTCTCCCGTATCCGTGAGACCGGGTCCCGCGGTGCCGCAGGCGGGGCTCCGTGGTCGGACGGGCGAGTCGGCCCCGGGCGATCCCGGAGTCGGCGCGCGCAGCGGCTCCGGGCTTGCCCCGGCGGATCGCCTGTCGCTCCGCCGCGGCGAACTCGTCGCGGTGTTCGCCCGGCACGGGGCGTCCGGCATCCGCGTGGTCGAACCCGGCCCGGAGGATCCCGACGACGCGGGTCTCGTGCTCCTCGCAGAGACCGCGCTGACCGCGGCCGGACGGGTCGAGTACGAGCTGGGGCGCGCGGCATCGCGCCTGCTCGAGCTCGACGTCCACGTGGTGTCGACGACACTGCTGCGACTCGTCGACGAACCGACGCTCACGCGGCTCCTGGCGATGTCGCATCCGCTCTGAGCGACGCGACGCGACGCGCCGGGCCGGACGCCGCGGGGACCGCGTGCGGGACGCCCGGCCCCGCAGCATCCGGGACCGGGCGTCGCGTCGCGCGGACGCGCGTCAGCCGAGGCGCGGCGTTCGCGGCGGGGCGACCCGACGAGGCGCGAGCGCCTCGAACGCGGCGCCGAGGCGCAGCAGGGCCGTGTCGTCGTAGGCACGGCCGGCGAACGTGAGCCCCACCGGCATCCGGATGTCCTCCATCAGGCCCATCGGCACGGTGACGGTCGGGATCCCCAGGTGCCGGGGCACGAGGTTGCCGTTGGCGACCCAGACGCCGTTGCGCCAGCCGAGGTCGGCCGATGCCGGGTCCACGTCCATGTCGGCTGGGCCGACGTCGGCGACCGCCGGGAAGGCGACCGCGTCGAGCCCCAGCTCGTCCATCCACTCCTCGAGGTCGACGCGGCGCGTCTCCTCGAGCCCGCGGAGGCCGTCCTCGAGCTCCGGCATGTCGTCCCACGTCGCCCCAGGATGCGCGCGCACCCAGCCCGGGTACTCGGCGATGTCGTCGTCGAAGCCCGTGTACCGGTCCGGCAGCGCGCCCTCGGGATGCGGGAAGATGCGCGAGCCGTCGACGTCGGCGAGCGTCGACAGCGCCGGGTCGCCGTTGGCCTGGAGGAAGTCCTCCCAGCCCCACGCCGACAGGTCGACGATCTCGCGCTTCAGGTACTCCGGCGAGACCAGTCCGCGGGTGGCGATCGTGGGCGCACCGGGGCGGTCGCCCTCGTAGTTCGACACGACCGGGAAGTCGACGAGCACGACCTCGGCGCCCGCGGCCTCGAGGTCGCGGCGCGCGGCCTCCCACAGCTCGATCACCGAGGCGCGCGTCTCGATCCGCTGCCCGGTCGCGCCGCCGATGCCGACGGTCTCGCCGGGGGCGGCGGTGCCGGCCTCGGGGTCGGCGTTGACGTACATCCGCGGCACGCCGATGCGCTTGCCCGCGAGCTCGGCCGGCGCGCCGGAGGGGCCCGTCGCGAGCCCGGCGTACGAGGCAGGCCGCACGGCGGACGCCGCCGGCAGCTCGATCCACGGCTGCGCGCGCCAGAAGTCGCCGCGCGTCTCGGGGTCGTCGGCGACGATGACCTCGAGCACCTCGAGCAGGTCGGCCATCGTGCGCGTCTGCGGCACCACGACGTCCATGGTCGGCACGAGCGGCCAGTTGCCGCGCGTCGAGATGACGCCGCGCGAGGGCGTGTACGCGCAGAGCGCGTTGTTCGATGCGGGCGCGCGACCCGACGACCAGGTCTCCTCGCCGAGGCCGAACGCGGCGAACGAGGCCGCGGTCGCGGTGCCCGAGCCGTTCGACGAGCCCGAGCCGAACGCCGCGGTCAGGAACTCCGCGTTGTACGGGCTCTCGGCGCGGCCGTAGACGCCGCGCTGCATGCCGCCGTTGGCCATGGGCGGCATGTTCGTCAGGCCGAGGCAGATCGCGCCGGAGCCGCGGAGCCGCTCGATCGTGAAGGCGTCGCGCTGCGCGACGAGGTCGGCGAAGGCCCGCGAACCGGATGCCGCGGTCAGCCCCTGCACCAGGTAGGAGTCCTTCGCGGTGTACGGGATCCCGTCGAGCGGGCCGAGCAGCTCGCCTCGCGCGCGGCGCGCGTCGGAGGCGCGGGCCTCGTCGAGCGCCTCCGGGTTGCGCACGACCACCGCGTTCAGCGCGGTCTCGGTGCCGGGCCCGTCGAACGCGTCGATGCGTGCGAGGTACGCCTCGACGAGGGCGACGGCGCTCGTGCGACCGTCCTCGAGCGCGGCGCGCAGGTCGGCGATCGACGCCTCGACGACGTCGATGCCCGATCCTCCGCTCGTACCGGCGCCGGTCTCGGCGGACTCGGCCGGATCGGTGCGGATCTCGCTCATCATCGCTCCGTCCCCTCGTTCGGCAGCGCGGGCTGCTGCTGGGTGATGCAGTGGATGCCGCCGCCACGCGCGAAGATCGGCCGCGCGTCGACGGTGACGACCTTCCGGCCGGGGTACGCGTCGGCGAGGATCGCCGCCGCCCGCTCGTCGGCCTCGGGCTCGCCGAAGCCGCACGCGACCACGCCGTCGTTCACGACGAGGTGGTTCACGTAGCTCCAGTCGACGAAGCCCTCGTCGTCGCGCAGGGTCGCGGGTGCGGGCAGGTCGACGACCTCGAGGCGCCGCCCCGCGGCATCCGTCTCGGCCTCGAGCAGCGCGCGGAGATCGCGCGTCACCGCGAAGTCGGGGTGCGCCTCGTCGGCCTGGTGGTGCAGCAGGACGCGGCCGGGTGCGGTGAGCGTCGCGACGATGTCGACGTGGCCGTTCGTGCCGAAGTCGTCGTAGTCGCGGGTGAGGCCTCGCGGCAGCCAGATCGCCTTCGTCGCGCCGATCGTGCGGGCCATCTCGGCCTCGACGCGGGCCCGGTCGGCGTACGGGTTCCGCCGGGGGTCGAGCTGCACGGTCTCGGTGAGCAGCACCGTGCCCTCGCCGTCGACGTGGATGCCGCCGCCCTCGTTCACGAGCACGGAGCTCACGAGCTCGGCGCCCACGTGCGCGGCCGCGAACCGGGCGATCTCGGCCGAGACCTTCCATTCCGCCCACTCGGGAGCACCCCATCCGTTGAAGACCCAGTCGACCGCGCCGAGCACGCCCGGGCGCTCGTCGTCAACCACGAACGTCGGGCCGAAGTCGCGGATCCAGAACTCGTCGAGCGGGGCCTCGACGATCTCGATCTCCGACGAGAGCATGCGGCGCGCGCGATCCAGCTCGGTCGGGTCGACGACCATCGTCACGGGTTCGAACTCGGCGACCGCGTGGGCGACCGCGGTCCAGGCCGCGTACCCCTCCTCGCGGTGGGCGTCGCCCTCGCCGAGGGTGATCCCCTCGCGCGGGAACGCCATCCAGGTGCGCTCGTGCGGTGCCGTCTCGGCGGGCATGCGCCAGGTCATGCGCGGACTCCCTCGGTGCGGGCGGATGCCGCGCCCGGCCGCTTCGCCGGGTCGCGGTACGGGTCCGTGGTCAGCCACAGCAGCGCGTAGATGCCGGCGCCGAGCACCGGGCCCATGAGCGCCGACAGGTCGGCGCCGCCGAGCGCGTTCGAGATCGGGCCGACGAAGAGCGTGGTGTTCGCCGAGAGCACGGCGATCGTCATCGCGCCGACCATCGCGACCGCGCCGGGCAGGAACACGCCGCCGCGGTACCAGAACGGGCTGCCGGGACGGGTGTCGTCGAGCGCGGCGCCGTCGTAGCGGTTGCGGCGCAGCACGATGTCGATCGCGTAGATCGAGACGAGCGGGCCGAAGACGGTGACCGACAGCTCGAGCGAGGCGCTCAGGGCGTCGAGGAAGCTCGGCGAGAGGAAGAGCACCCAGCCGGCCGCCGCGGTCGCGACGACGCCCGTCACGATCGTGGTCACCGGGCGCGAGATGCGCTCGGCGAGGGCCTGCGCGTAGAAGCCGGTGGAGTAGGCGACGAGCACGTTGTTCGTGATGCTCGAGAGCACGATCATCCCGAGGAAGATCGGGGTGAACCAGACCGGCACGATCTCGCCGATGGTGAGCTCGGGGTCGGTCATGTCGATCGCGGTGCCCGCGACGACGCCGAGGACGCCGATGAGCAGCGCGGGCACGAAGCCGCCGAGCGCGGTGTACCAGGCGACCTTCTTCTTCGAGACGTCGGCCGGCAGGTAGCGGGCGTAGTCGGCGCCGATGCCCCACGACAGCGGGCTCGAGGCCACGATCGCGAAGCCGAGCATCACGAGCGCCCAGTGCTCGGCGACGGGAAGCGGCTCCACCGCGTAGGCCCAGTCGGCGGCGCCGAACACGAACACGGCGAGGATGACGAAGACCACGGCGAGCGCGGCGGAGAACCACGGCGCGAGCGCGAGGATCGTGGCGTGGCCGTAGACGCCGATCACGAAGCTCAGGACGCCGATGACGGCCAGGACGATCCACTCGCCCCCGGGCGGGAGCCCGATGCCGACGTGCGCGAGCAGTGCGATCGCGCCGAGCGTCGCGAAGGCGACGTTGATGATCTCGTAGAACACGCCGATCAGGACGCCGAGGCCGGCGCCGAAGACCTTGTTGCCGCGGATGCCGAACATGGCGCGCATGATCGACACGCTCGGCGAGCCCGACGCGGGGCCGCTGACGGCGAGCCAGCCGACGAGCGCCCACCAGAGGTTGCCGACGACGGTGATCGCGAGCGCCTCCCAGAGCGGGAGGCCGAGGAGCATGAGCACCCCGCCGACGACGAAGTAGAGGTAGCCGACGTTCGCCGACATCCAGACCCAGAAGAGGCTGGAGGGGCGGCCGTGGCGCTCGGAGGCGGGCACGTGCTCGGTGCCGTGCTGCTCGACGTGGCCGACGCGGTCGGTGGCGGGAGCGGCGGCGTGCGCGGGGCGATCCGCCGTGGCGGCGGCTGCGGCGGAGGGCGTCGCGACGGCGTCGGCGCGCGTCTCCTCCGGGGACTGGATGCTCATGTGCGGAACCTCATCGTTCGACCGGGTGGTGCTCGAGTGAGCGGAAATTTATTGATCATGCGATCAATAAAGTGGGAGATTACCTAGACTGGCCACACGATGTCAACACCCGTCCGCACCCGAGCCGCCCGCAAGAGCCCCGCCGAGCGATCCGCGGAGATCGTCGAGGCCGCCCGCCTGCTCGCCCTCGAACAGGGGCTCATGGCGGTCACCCTCCGCGCGATCGCGGCCCGCGCCGGGGTCACGCCGGCCCTCGTCGCGCACTACCAGCCGAGCATGGAGACGCTCGTCGCCGACACGTTCGCGAGCATCGTCGCCGAGGAGCTCGACGAGCTCGGCGGCCTCCTCGCCCACCTCCCGGGACCCGCCGCGCGCCTCGGCACCCTGCTCGACACGCTGCTCGACGGCACGCGCGACGACGTGACGATCGTCTGGGTCGAGGCCTGGGCGCTCGGCCGACGCAACGAGGCGCTCGCGGCATCCGTCCGGGCGCAGATGGACGCCTGGCAGGAACTCGTCCGCGGCGTCATCGAGGAGGGCGTCGAGCACGCGGGCTTCCGCACGCCCGACACGGGCGCGGCGGCGTGGCAGCTGCTCGGCATGATCGACGGCCTCAACGCCCAGGCACTCGTCCGCTGGGGCGACGCGAGCGACCGCGGCTCGCTCGTGCACGGCGCGGTCGAGGGCATGCTCGGGCTCGAGCGCGGCGCGCTCGTCGGCGCGGCCTGATCCGCCGAGGCATCCGGCCGCCGGGTGTCGGATGCCGCCGATAGCGTGGGCACCACGATGACGGCGGAGGGAGCCCGATGTACCTGTCCGACGGCACGGTGGTCACGAGCGCGAGCGACCTGAAGAAGGCGTCCGACTGCGAGTTCGCGTTCCTGCGCGAGCTCGACGTGAAGCTCGGGCGCGACACGCTGTTCGAGCCCGTGGCCGACGCCATGCTCGAGCGAGCCGGGCGCATGGGAGATGCGCACGAGCTCCGCGTGCTCGAGCGGTACCGCGCCGAGTTCGGCGACGGGGTCGTAGAGATCGAACGCCCCGACCTGCGCGATGCCGCGCAGCTCGAGGCCGCCGTCGAGGCGACGCGCGCCGCGTTCGAGGCCGGCGCGCCGGTCGTGTTCCAGGCGACGTTCGTCGACGACGGCTTCGTCGGCTTCGCCGACTTCATCGTCCGGCAGGCCGACGGCCGCTACCTCGTGCAGGACTCCAAGCTCGCGAGGCGGGCGCGGGTGACCGCGCTGCTGCAGCTGGCCGCATACGCGGCGCAGCTCGACCGCCTGCGCATCCCCCGCGCCGACACCGTCGAACTGCTGCTCGGCGACGGAACCACGAGCTCGCACCGGCTGGCCGACATCGAGCCGGTCTTCCTGCTGCGCCGCGAGCGCCTTCGCGAGCTCGTCGCCGCGCGGGTCGCGGCCGACGGCCCGGTCGCGTGGGGCGATCCCGGCGTCTCGTTCGACGGCCGATGCCCGACGTGCGACCTCGAGGTGCACGCCGCCCGCGACCTCCTGCTCGTCGCGGGCCTGCGCATCACGCAGCGCGCCCACTTCCACGCCGCCGGCATCACGACGATCGACGAGCTCGCGGCCTCCGCCGGTCCCGTCGAGGGCGTGATGGAGGCGACGCTCGAGGGGCTGCGCGTGCAGGCCCGGCTGCAGCTCCGGGCCGAGGCCGAACTGCGCGCCGCCGAGGCCGCCGGCACCCACGGGCCGGACGACCCGCCCCTGCCGCCGCCGGTCGAGGTGCGCGAGCCCGGGGCGCTGGCCGCGATCCCGGAGCCCGACGAGGGCGACCTCTTCTTCGACTTCGAGGGCGACCCGCTCTACACCGAGGGCGCGGCGACCGAGTGGGGCATCGACTACCTCTTCGGCATGATCGACGCCGAGGAGCGGTTCACCCCGATCTGGGCGCACTCCTTCGCCGAGGAGCGCGAGGCGCTCGTCGCGTACCTCGCCCTCGTGAAGGAGCGGCGGGAGCGGCATCCGAACCTGCACATCTACCACTACGCGAGCTACGAGCGCACGCACCTCACCTCGATCGCCGCCCGGCACGGCGTCGGCGAGGCCGAGGTCGACCAGCTGCTCGCCGACGGCGTGCTCGTCGACCTCTACCCGATCGTCAAGCGCGCGGTGCGGGTCGGCAGCCGGTCGTACTCGATCAAGAAGCTCGAACCGCTCTACATGGGCGACGAGCTGCGCGAGGCCGACGTGAAGTCCGGCGGCGACTCGATCCTGGAGTACGTGCGCGCACGCGAGCTCCAGGCGACCGGCGGGGTCGATCCCAGCACCGGCCTCTCCGGCGACGAGGCGGCGCAGCACGTGCTCGACGACCTCGCCGAGTACAACCGCTACGACTGCGTCTCGACCCTCCGACTGCGCGATTGGCTGCTCGGCCTGGCGCGCGCACGCGGCGTCGCCCCGGTGCCCGCGCTCCTGCTGGCCGAGCCGAGCGGCAAGCAGTACGAGACCAGCCCGCTCGCCGCCGAGCTGTCCCGGCTCGCCGGCACCGCCGACGAGCGGCGCGACGACCCCGACCGCTCGGCGCTCGCGCTCGCCTCGGCCGCGATCGACTACCACGACCGCGAGATGAAGACCTTCTGGTGGGGCCACTTCTTCCGCGTGGAGCAGCCGCTCGAGGCGTGGGAGGACCATCGCGACGTGCTCGTCGTCGATCCGGCCGCGACCGTCGTCCTCCACGACTGGTATCGCGAGGGGCGTCAGCAGTTCGACCGTCGCGAACTGCTGCTGCGCGGTCGCATCGCGCCCGGGTCGCGCTTCAGCGCGGGCGCCGACCTCTACCTGCTCTACGACTGGCCTGCGCCGTTCCCCTCGTTCACCCGACGCCCCGGTTCGCGGGCGTGGGCGAGGGCGACGGTGATCGAGGCGACGGCCGACGGCGTGCGCATCGAGGAGCGTTCCACGGTCGACGAGACGTGGCGCGACCTGCCGTTCGCACTCGTCCCGGGCAACCCGCCCCCGGCCGGCCGCCAGAAGTCGGCGATCGCCGAGTGGGCCCGGCCGATCGTGGAACAGCACCCGCGCCACCCGGCCGACCCCGCGTTCGACCTGCTCCGACGCATGCCGCCCCGAACCCGATCCGGCGGCGCACTCGCACCCGTCGCCGACCACGACTACGTCGGCGCGGTGGTGCGGTCCCTGGGCGACCTCGACCGCTCGTTCCTCGCCGTGCAGGGCCCCCCGGGCACCGGCAAGACCTACGTCGCCGCCCGCGTGATCGCCCGGCTCGTCGCCGACCACGGCTGGAAGGTCGGGGTCGTCGCGCAGTCGCACGCGGTCGTCGAGCACCTCCTCGACGCCGTCGTCGAGGCGGGACTCGACCCGCGCCGCATCGCGAAGGCGCCGAAGGGCGGCGCCGACGGCGCCACGGCCTCGTGGACCGCGATCGAGAAGGACGGCGCGAGCGCGTTCATCGCGGCGAACCGCGACCGCGGATTCGTGTACGGCGGCACCGCGTGGGACTTCGCGAACGCCGACAGGGTCGGCCGGCGCGAGCTGGACGTGCTCGTGATCGACGAGGCGGGCCAGTTCTCGCTCGCCTCGACGATCGCCGCCTCCGTCGCCGCGCGGCGGCTGCTGCTGCTCGGCGATCCCCAGCAGCTCCCCCAGGTGAGCCAGGGCACGCACCCCGAACCGGTCGACCTCTCAGCGCTCGGCTGGATCGCGCAGGGTCACGACGTGCTCCCGCCCGAGTACGGCTACTTCCTCGCCGAGAGCCGACGGCTGCACCCGGCGCTGGCGGCACCCGTCTCCCAGCTGTCGTACGAGGGGGCGCTCGACTCGCACCCGAGCGCCGCACTGCGGTCGGTCGCCGGGGTGGAGCCCGGGCTGGTCCCGATCCCCGTGGAGCACGAGGGGAACACCACCGAGTCGCCCGAGGAGGCCGCCGAGGTCGTGCGGCTCGCCCGCTCGCTCATCGGTCGCGAGTACACGGGCATCGCGCGCGGCGCCGGCGAGGTCGCCACCGCCCCACCACGCCCGCTCGAGCCGCGCGACCTGATCGTCGTCACGCCCTACAACGCCCAGCTCGCGATCGTGCGCGACGCGCTCGATCGCGCCGGACTCGCCGAGGTCCCCGTCGGCACGGTCGACAAGTTCCAGGGCCAGGAGGCGGCGATCGCGATCGTCTCGCTCGCCGCGTCGTCGGCCGCGGCCGCGCCGCGCGGCGTCGAGTTCCTGCTCCTGAAGAACCGCCTGAACGTCGCGATCTCCCGCGCCCAGGTCGCGGCGTACCTGCTGTACTCGCCGGGACTCGTCGACGCCCTCCCCCGCACGCCGCAGGGGGTCGCCCAGCTGAGCGCGTTCGCCCGCCTCGTCGGCGTCGAGCTTCCCGCACGCGAGCGCGAGCCGGTCGGCTGAGCCGAGGGTCGTCAGTCTCCGACGAGCTTCTCGATCGCCTTCGCGATCCGCCGCTGCCGCGTCTCGGGCGTCTTCGCATCGGTGATCGCGGTCACGTGGGCCTTCCGGTGGCTGGGCGCCAGCTTCTCGAACGCCGCCCGAGCGCCCGGAGCACCGTCCAGCGCCGCGGCGAAGTCCTCGGGCACCTCGACGACCCGCGGCTCACGGTCGAGTTCGAGCTCGACCGTGATGGCGTCGCCGCCGCCGAGGGCCTCGACGACCTCGGCCGGCACCTCGATGCCGGTGTTGTTCCCCGTCTGCGCCATCGTGGTCTCGAACCGCATGCGTCGAGCCTCGCACCCGGCACCCGTGCGCGGAACCCCTGCACCGCAGGCTGGGAATATCGCACAGGGTACCCGCGTAGGTTATGGGCATGACCTCCCCCGTCACCGACCTGAACCCTGCCCGCATCACCATGTACGGCGCCGCCTGGTGCGGCGACTGCCGCCGCTCGAAGTCGCTGCTCGACCGACGCGGCGTCGACTACGACTACGTCGACCTCGAGGTCGTCGTCGAGGGCGCCGAGCGCGCCAAGGCCATCTCGGGCCGCACGAACATCCCCGTCGTCGTCTTCCCCGACGGCACGCACTTCACCGAGCCCACCGACGTCGAGCTCGGCGCGAAGCTCGACGAGGTCTCGGCCGGCCCCGCCGCCTGAGAAACGGATCTGCCCGCGCCGCTCGCACCGCCGCGCGCCGGCCGCCGTCAGGCCAGCGCGGGGATGACCTCGCGCTCGAAGAGCTCGAGCCCGGAGCGGTCG
Organism: Agromyces litoreus; assembly: GCF_040496015.1. Lineage (NCBI taxonomy): Bacteria > Bacillati > Actinomycetota > Actinomycetes > Micrococcales > Microbacteriaceae > Agromyces > Agromyces litoreus. The sequence continues at coordinate 237,005 of NZ_JBEPKA010000001.1, read as the reverse complement.
TACGCGAGCTCCGGGAAGTAGTGGATGGCGTAGCCGAGGCCGCGCTCGCGCATGTCGCCCAGCTGCGCGACGACCTTCTCGGGCGTGCCGACGAGTGCGGCGTCGCTCCGGTAGTCGCGGATGACGCGCGCCGCCACGTCGGGCCCGGCGGCCGCGGTCACGCGATCCTCGATCGCCTGCAGCCGTCGCTCGACGTCGGCGTCGTCCTCACCGACGACGGTGTTGAAGTTCGAGCTGCGCACGATCGTGTCGAAGTCGCGGCCGAGGCGGTCGGCGTGCCCGCGGAGCACCTCGCTCTTGTGGCTGAACTCCTCGGGGCTTCCGTAGAAGTTCGTGTACGCGGCGTACTTCGCCGCGATCTTGAGCGTGACCTTCTCGCCGCCGCCCGCGACCCACATCGGCACGCCGCCGTCCTGCAGCGGCTGCGGCTGCACGATGGCGTCCGACACCTGGGTGAACTCGCCGTCGAGGCTCGCTCGACCCGTCGTCCACGCCTGGTGCATCACTTCGACGCCCTCGCGCAGCATCCGCAGCCGCGCCGGTGCGTCCGGGAATCCGTAGCCGTACGCACGCCACTCGTGCTCGTACCATCCGGCGCCGATGCCCATCTCGAGCCGGCCGCCCGAGATCACGTCGATCGTCGCCGCCACCTTCGCGAGGTACGCGGGGTTGCGGTACGCCACACACGTGCACATCTGCCCGAGGCGCACGCGCGACGTCGACGCCGCGTACGCGGCCATGAGCGACCACGCCTCGTGGGTGGCCTCGGTGTCACTCGGCACGGGGACCGTGTGGAAGTGGTCGTAGACCCAGATCGACTCCCACGGCGAGCCCTCGCGGTCGGCGTGCGCGGCGAGGCCGTGCATCGTCGACCAGTGCGCCGCCGGTTCGATGCCGACGAGGTCGTGACGCCAGCCCTGGGGAACGAAGAATCCGAATCGCATCAGGCCAGCCTAGGGTTCCGCATCTCAGCGCCAGCACTGATGTCGGCGAGGCGGGTCATCCGTACCGTCGGCGGACATGGCCCACACGATCGATCACGCTCACGTGCACGCCGACGACCTCACCGCGGTCGCGATCACGACCGGCGGCATCCGCGTCATCCACCTCTCCGGCGTGGCCTCGTGCCCGAGCGAACTGTGGCGCGTCGAGATCGCGCCCGACCGTTCGCAGTTCGGCCACGGGGCGCGACTCGCGATCGCGCTGCGGTCGGCGCCGCCGCGTCGGCGCGGGCGCTTCCACTCGGTGGTCGTGCCGTTCGAGGCGATCATCGAGGACGACCGGACCCACGAGGTCGAGGTCAGGTTCGAGTGCCAGCCCGCGATCGTGCTGCCCGTGCTCGAGGCCGACGGGTCGTTCGGGGCCGGCGCCCGCGCGTCCGCGCCGCGACGCCGCGTGACCGCCGCGGATGCGGGCCGCGCGCGACCGCGCGTCTCGCTCGGCGCGGTCCCCGCCACCGCCTGACCGGGCGGTCCGCGCGGGCGCGGTGCGCCCGCGCCGGGACGCCGGTCAGGTCAGGGCGAACCTCAGCTCCGCCATCGCCGGCCCGGTCCACACCGACTCCTCGAGGTCGTCCCCGCGGACGGTGATGACCTTGCCGCCGCGGGCGATCACGAGCATCGCGAGCTGCGGGAGCAGGTCTCCGGCGTGCGTTCCGTCGGCGAGCTCGTCACCGTCGCCGTGGTCGACGGCGAACTCGATCGCCCCCGACTCGTGGTCGAGCGTGCCGTTCACCGAGGTCGTGAAGTCGAACCACATGCACTCCACGGCACCGTCGGCGGCGAGCCGCCCGATCGCGGCGAGGTCGCGTTCGACCCGCCCGGCGCTGCCGTCGGCCAGGCCGGCCAGCGCGGTCCTGGCCTCGTTCACGTTCAGCTCCGACAGCTGCCGGCGCAGCTCCACGTCGATCTCGGCGGCGCCGAGCCGGTCGGGCGCGCCCTGGATGCCGACCACGCGCCGGCCGTTGCCCGCGCGGTCGAGGAACGAACTCAGGAGCGGTTCCGCGGCGAACACGAACAGGGGCACCTTCCCGTCGGCATCGTGCGCCTGCAGTTCCTGCCGGACGGCGTCGGCGACGCGCTTGACGTAGATGTCGTGGATCTCGGGTCGACGGTCGTCCTCGTTGGTTCCGCGGTCGCCGTGTCCCCCGGTGCGACGCTGCCCGACGTCGCCGGGAACGCGGTTCGCGGCGTCGTCGAGGTTGCGAGGCAGGCTCGGATCGAGCGGCATCTCCTCGGCCCGTGCGGTCGGCAGGGCGTGCCAGAGCCCCCACTCGTTCGAGGACAGCGTGACCGCGAACGCCTCCTGGTCCTGGCTCGGAGCGCGCAGCAGCTGCCCGAGCACGAAGTGCGAGCCGACGTGCAGCGCATCGTCGAGCCGGTTCGGCAGGACGTAGACGTCGGTGAAGCCCGGCGCGACGAAGATCGCCAGCGAGCGGGACAGCCCCGCCCAGACGCCGCGGTCGGCGAGCACGGCATCGCGTTCGGCCTTCAGCGCCGCGACCTCGCCGGCGTCGGATCCGTTGCCCCGGACCCGATCGATGGCCTCGTCGAACGCGCTCTTCACGGCGACCTCGGCGCGCTCCCGCTCGCTCACCACGGGCGAGGTCGAGGCGTAGATCGAGATGGCGGGGTGATGCTCACCGGCCAGTGTCGCGAAATCGGTCGTGGTGGGCAGTTCATGGTGAACGGTCATGCGTCCCTCCCCCAAGGTCGAGCGACGACGTCGTCGCGTGTCCCCCAGCCTAGGAACCTCGGCGCAGAACCGACAGACCCATTCGCCCCGGTGACCGACGCGCCGAACGGGCCCGGCCTCGGAGCCGGACCCGGTCTGGTCGCGCGGCGCGGGCGTGCGCCATCCGCGGCCCCGGGATCAGTCGGCCACCGGGTGGTTCGAGCGGATGACGCCCGTCGGGTCGACGGCGTGCTTGACCGCGCGCAGCCGCGCGAGCCGGCCGTCGTCGCCGAAGAAGCGCGATGCCGTGGTGCGGCGCTCGGCGAAGTTGAGGTACTCGAGCCCGGCGCGCCACGGCTCGATGCGCGAGAACAGCCGTCCGAGCGAGGCGACGACGGCGTCGTCGCCCTCGGCCGTCGAGATGCCGACGCCGAAGACGAGCACCTCGCCGTCGAGGCCGCCGACGGCCCCGGGCAGCGGCAGTCCGCGCTCGGCCGCGAGCGCCACGGCGGCATCGGGGTCGAACGCCCCGCCGAGGTGGCGGAGCTCGACCGAGAGCAGTGCCGTGTCGGCCTCGGGGCCCACCGCGGCGACGACGGCGCGGACGGCCTCGGCCGGCAGCTCGCGCAGCAGCATGGCGTCGCCGCGCCCCGGCGTCGGCCCAGGCGGGTCCATGTGCAGATCGAGCAGCTCGGCGGGTGGCTGCGAGCGGACCGTGTCCATCTGCGGGTGCAGGGCGCGCATCGGCGCGAGCAGCGCGTCGGCGCGATCGGGGTCCTCGAGCACGACGGCCTCGACCAGCACGAACGAGCGCCCCGAGAGGGTGGCTGGCAGGTCGGGCAGCGGCGGGAAGCGCAGGACCCGGCCGACCGAGGTGACCGTGTCGGGCACGGTGCGGCTCCACTCGGCCCAGGCCTGCAGCACCTGCTCGGCGCGGTCGAGGGGGAAGAACAGCGCGCCGGCGACGACCTGCTCCAGCTCGAGCAGGCCGAACTCGATCGCGGTCACGACGCCGAAGTCGCCGCCGCCGCCCCGCAGCGCCCAGAACAGCTCCGGGTCGTGGTCGGCGTCGACGCGGCGGAACTCGCCGTCGGCGGTCACGAGCTCGATCGCGAGGACGTGGTTCGCGGCGAGCCCGTGCGCGCGGCCGAGGAACGAGACGCCGCCGCCGAGCGTGTACCCGACGACCCCGACGTCGTGACTCGAACCGGCGAGCGCCGCGAGCCCGTGGGGCGCCGCGGCGGTGACCACGTCGGCCCAGAGCACGCCGGGCTCGACGCGGGCCACGCGCTGCCGCGGCCGGACCTCCACGGCACGCAACTCGTGGGTGCGCAGCAGGATGGCGTCGGCGAGCCCGCGCCCTTCCGCGAGCGGCCCGGCGTTGTGGCCGGTGGCCTGCGGTGCGACCGCGAGCCCGAGCTCGGCGGCGGCGCGAACCGTGCGTGCGACGTCGGCGACCGTGGCCGCGACGACGACCGCCACGGGCCGCTGGTCGATCGCGAGGTTCCAGGCGAGCCGGTCGGCGTCGTAGCCCGGCTCGCCGGGGATCGACAGGCGACCGTCGAGCCGCTCGGCGAGCAGCGCGAGCGATTCGCGGAGCGAGCGAACGGGGGCGGTCACGTCGACGACGGTCTCGGGGACCGCGGCGACGTCGTCCGCCACGGCGGTCTCGGAGGCGAGCTGGTGCATCGGTGGTTCCTTCCGGAGTCGGGGTCGTGGGCCGGGCGGGGGCACTGGAGGCCCGGTCCGGCGGCCGCCGGACGACCCGGCGGCGCTCACGACGGGTTCCATCCAATGCGCGCGCGGACCGCCGGAGATCAGGACGCACCCCCGGATCCGCTCAGGGACAACCCGAGCCCTCATCGCGCCGATCGGCGGGCCGGAATAGGCGGCCGCCGCGAACCGTTCGACCTGGGGATGCCTCCTGCACCCCGTCTCTCGGTCCTCGATCTCGTTCCCGTGCGCAGCGGCCAGTCGTCGGCGCAGGCCCTCGCGGCCAGCGTCGACCTCGCCCGCGCCGCCGATCGGCTCGGCTACGCGCGCTACTGGTTCGCCGAGCACCACAACATGCCCTCCGTCGCCTCGACGACCCCGCCGGTCCTCGTGGCGTCGATCGCGGCGCGCACCGAGCGCATCCGGGTCGGCTCGGGCGGGGTCATGCTGCCGAACCACGCGCCGCTCGTGGTGGCCGAGCAGTTCGCGGCGCTCGAGGCGCTCGCCCCGGGCCGGATCGACCTCGGCATCGGGCGCGCCCCGGGGAGCGACCCGGTGATCACGCAGCTGCTTCGCATCTCGGGGCCGACGGCCGAGGTCGACCGGTTCCCGGAGCACGTCGCCGACATCCAGAGCCTGCTCTCCCCGGACGGCGCGACGCTGCGACTGACGAGCGGCCGCGAGTACCCGATCCGTGCGACGCCCGCGGCGACCGCGGCGCCGGAGCTGTGGCTGCTCGGGTCGAGCGACTACTCCGCGAAGCTCGCGGCCGAGCTGGGGCTGCCGTACGTGTTCGCCAACCACTTCGCAGGCGAGGGCCTGGAGCGTGCGCTCGAGCTCTATCGCTCCGGGTACCGGGCGAGCGAGCGGCATCCGGAGCCCCGCACCATCCTGACCCTGAACGCCGCGGTGGCCGACACCGCCGACGAGGCGTCGGAGCGCGCGCTGCCCCAGCTCCGCGCGATGGCGCGACTCGCCCTGAACCGGCCGATGCGGGTGCTCGAGACCGTCGACGAGGCCGCGGCGGCCCCGCGCGACTCCGACGCCGACGCGGTCATGGCGCGCATGCGGCCCCGCTGGGTGATCGACGCACCGGATGGCGCGGCCGTCGCCGTGCGTGCGCTCGCCGACCGCCACGGCATCGACGAGGTGATGGTCTCGCCGGTCGCCGGCGCACGAGCCGACGAGCCGATCGACGCGACCCCCGGCCGCGTCCGGACGCTCGAGCTGCTCGCCGAGCGCCTGGCGGCCTGATCAGGGGCGGGAGGCCAGCACCCGCGCCTCCCAGGGGCCGAGCGGCGCGTCGAACGGCGGCGGCGCGTCGGGCAGCGTGTTCGTGAGCAGCGGCATGCCGTCCCGCCAGCGGTCCGCGACCGACTCGTCGAAGGCCGGATCGTGCTCGGCCGAGGCGAGGTTCACGACGACGAGCAGGCGGTCCTCGCCGAGCGCCCGCTCGAACGCGAAGATCGCCGGGTGGCCGGCGTCCAGCCGCTCGAAGCCGCCGTGCGCGACGACGTCGCGATCGTGGCGCAGGGCGATGAGGGCGCGCGTGTACTCGAACACCGAACCGGGGTCGCCCACCTGGGCGGCGGCGTTGACGCGCTCGTGGTCCGGGTGCACGGCGAGCCACGGCTCGCCGGTCGTGAAGCCCGCGTTGGGGGTGGCGTCCCACTGGACCGGGGTCCGCGCGTGGTCTCGGCTCATGAGGCTGAGGCCGGACAGGGCGTCGGCGACGGCGGTGCCGCTCGCGACCTCGTCGGCGTAGGCGTTCAGCGACTCCACGTCGCGGTACTCGTCGATCGTGCCGAACGGCGCGTTCGTCATGCCGAGCTCCTGGCCCTGGTACACGTACGGGGTGCCGCGCAGCAGGTGCAGCATCGTCGCGAGCGCCGTCGCCGACGCGTACCAGTGCTCCTCGGCGTCGCCGAAGCGGCTGACCGACCTCGGCTGGTCGTGGTTCTCGAGGTAGAGGCTGTTCCAGCCCCGGTCGGCGAGCCCCTCCTGCCACCGGGTCAGCGAGGCCGCGAGCTCGCCGGGCGCGAGCGGCCGAGGGCGGAACTTCGTGGCGCCGTGGTCGAGCCCGACGTGCTCGAACTGGAAGACCATGTCGACCTCGCGCCGTGCGGGATCGGTGAGCAGGATCGCCTCGTCGAGCGTCACGCCCGGCGTCTCGCCGACGTTGATCAGCCCGTCGCGCCCGTCGAACACCTCGCGGTGCATCTCCTGCAGGAACTCGTGCAGCCGAGGGCCGTTGGTGTAGGCGGCGCCGCCGTCGCCGTACCGACGCCCGGCGCGCACGGGCCCGTCGGGCAGGTGCGGATGCTTCGAGATGAGGTTGATCACGTCCATCCGGAAGCCGTCGACGCCGCGGTCGAGCCACCAGCGCATCATGTCGTAGACGGCGGCCCGCAGGTCCGGGTTCTCCCAGTTGAGGTCGGGCTGCTTGACGTCGAACAGGTGCAGGTAGTACTCCTCGGTCGCCTCGTCCCACTGCCAGGCCGGACCCGAGAAGAACGACTCCCAGTTCGTCGGCTCGGCGCCGGGGTCGCCGCCGTGCGTGCCCGGACGGGCGGGGCGCCACCAGTACCAGTCGCGCTTCGGGTTCTCCCGCGAGGAGCGCGACTCGACGAACCACGGGTGCTCGTCGGAGGTGTGGTTGACGACGAGGTCCATCACGAGCTTCATCCCGCGCCCGTGCAGCGCCGCCAGCAGGTCGTCGAGGTCGTCGAGCGTGCCGAACACCGGGTCGACGTCGCGGTAGTCGCTGATGTCGTACCCGTTGTCGGCCTGCGGCGAGCGGTAGATGGGCGAGAGCCACACGACGTCGACCCCGAGCCGTTCGAGGTGGTCGAGACGCTGCAGGATGCCGCGGAGGTCGCCGACGCCGTCGCCGTCGGAGTCCTGGAAGCTGCGCGGGTACACCTGGTAGACGACGGCGGACCTCCACCAGTCCGGGGCGGTCGACGGATGCCGGGATTCGTCTGCGTTGGCCATGCTCAGATCCTCGCAGCCGCAGCCGTCGGCGTCACCCCGTTGCGCCCCGGGGCGGGGGCGCCGACCGGCGGGGCGTCCACCGGCGGGGGCCCGACGCGGACATGACGATGCCCCGGGCGTTCCCGGGGCATGCGGGGCGGCGGTTCGCGCGCGACTCAGGCCGCGAGGCCCAGGCGGCGCAGGTCGTCGGTCGAGGCCCGGTACTCGCCGTGCTCGGCGACCGTGGCCTCACGCGGCACGCGCGCCGCGTTCTGCACGCGCGCGTCCGCACCGATCGACGCGTAGGGGCCGACGACGGCGAAGCGGCCGACGACCGCACCGCGGCCCACGCGCGCATTCACGCCGATCGTCGCGTTCTCCGCGACGATCGCGTCGGGTTCGATCCAGGCTCCGTGCGAGATGGTCGCACCACGCTGCACCTCGGCACCGGGATCGACATAGGCGGTCGGGTCGACGAACGCCGTGGCATCCACCTTCGCGGTCGTCGCCACGAGGCCGCGACCGTTCACGTGCTTGCGGTAGCGGCGCAGGATGCCGGCATCGTCTTCGAACTCGACGTAGCTGATGCCCACTCGTCCTCCATTCCGTCCGGGCACGGAGGGTCCGCATCCGGATACAGGTACAACATCGGGTCTGACCGGGGCATTCCCCAGCCTCCGCCGCGATCCTGCACGTGGCCCGCGAACCGGCTGGGCACCGGCTGGATCCCCGGGACGACGACGCCCGCGCGCCCCGTTCGATCGGGGTGCGCGGGCGTCGTGGTCGGCCGGAGGGTCAGCCGTCGGTGCGGGTCTCCGTGATGTCGACGTAGAAGACCAGCGTCTGGCCGCCGAGGCCGTTGGAGGTCTCGCCCTCGCCGTAGCCCAGGGCCGGCGGGATGGTCACGAGCAGCTTCGTGCCGACCGTCTGGCCCACCAGCGCGGCCCCGAACCCGGGGATCACGCCGTTGATGGAGAACGGCGCGGGCGCCCGGCCGAAGCTCTGGTCGAAGACCTCGCCGGTCTCCCAGTTCACGCCCTGGTAGTCGACCGTGACCACGTCGTCCTCGCCGACGACCTCGCCGTCGCCCTGCTCGAGGACCTTCACCAGCAGCTCGTCCGACGGCTCGGCGTCCGGGATCGTGAGCACCGGCGTGCCGTCGTCGTCGTAGTCGACGGTCGGGACGTCCTGCGACCACTGGCCGGGGACCGGCAGCTCGACGAGCTCCTGCACGTCGGTGACGATCACGAGGGTCTCGCCGGGCGCGACGCCGATGCTCTCGTTGCCCTGCTCGCCGTAGATCGATTCGGCGGGCGCGACGGTCACGACGCGCGAGCCGATGGGCACGCAGTCGGCGCCCGCGCGGAAGCCGTCGTAGAGCGTGCCGTCGACGAGCTCGAGGGTGGCGGGCTGGGAGAAGATCTGCTCGCCCGTGCTGCCCGAGAACGCGGTCACCTGCGCGCTGACGCTGTCGCCCGGCGCCGTGAGGTCGCCGTCGCCCTCGTCGACGACCGTGCGCTGCAGGCCGTCGGCCTCGACGGGCGTGTCGAACGTCGCGGTCGGCGTGCCGCCGAAGTCGCCGGACACCTCGATCGCATCGCTCTGCTCGCCGGACTCGACGTCGAAGCAGCTCCCGGCGGCCTCCTCGCTCGGGGTGGCCTCGGGCTCGTCGCCACCGCCCGCACAGCCGACGAGGAGGAGGGCGGTCACGGTGGCCAGCGCGAGGGGCGCGCCACGACGCAGGGCACGGTTCATGGAGGGGTACTCGTTTCGATCGGGAAGACGTGAGTGACCCAGTCTGCCCCGTCGAGGTCTCGATTGCCTGAGTCTTCCCCCCACCCGCCGACGCGCGAGACGGCTACCCGCCCTCGCCCTCCGGCCGCGGGCCGGTGGCCACGGGCCGCTCCGGGTGCGTCGACCACTGGCTGAACGAGCCCGGGTACAGCGCCGCCTCGATGCCGGCGATCGCGAGCGCGGCCACCTCGTGCGCCGCGGTGACGCCGGAGCCGCAGTACGCCGCGACCGGGTGCCCGCCGTCGACGCCGAGTGCGGCGAACCGGTCGCGCAGCGCCTCCACCGGCAGGAACCGACCGCTTCGCCCGACGTTCTCCGCCGTCGGCGCCGACACGGCGCCGGGGATGTGCCCGGCACGGGGGTCGATCGGCTCGACGTCGCCGCGGTACCGTTCGGCCGCCCGCGCGTCGAGCAGCACGCCGCCGTCGGCCGCGGCGAGCGCGTCCGCCTCGTCGAGGTCGATGACCGGCATCGCGCCGAAGTGCGCGGTCGCGTCGCCGGGCGCGGGATCGTCGCCCCCGATCTCCAGGTCGAACCCGGCGTCGCGCCAGGCCGCGAGACCGCCGTCGAGGATGCGCACGTCGCCGAAGCCGGCGTGCCGGAGGAGCCACCAGGCGCGCGCGGCCGACATCCCGGACGCATCGTCGACGACGACCGCGGTGTCACGGTCGCGGAGCCCCCACCGACGCATCGACGCCGTGAAGGCCGCCTCCCCGGGGAGCGGATGCCGCCCCTCCCCCGGTGCCGCGTGATCGGCGAGTTCCCCGTCGAGGTCGACGTACACGGCCGTGGGGATATGCCCGGCACGGAATGCGGCGCGTCCGTCCGGCTCGGCGAGCGTCCAGCGCACGTCGAGGACGACCGTCCGCGGTTCGTCCGGCGCCGCCGGTGCCCGCTCGACGACCCGCTCGGCGTCGAGTCGCGCGGCCAGCTCTCGGGGATCGATGAGGATCGGCATGCGCCCATCCTCGCAGCCGCGTCGCCACGGGGCCGGCGGCGGACCCGTCGCTAGACTTGCCGGACGGGTCGGGACGCACGGGGGGAGCTCGGATGATCGGCTCCCTCGTGGCGTTCGCCATCGCGGCCCTGCTCACGCCGTTCGCCACGAGGCACCTCGGCCGACGCGTCTTCCCGGTCATCGCGACGGTGCCGGCGGCGGTGTTCGCGTGGCTGCTCGTGCAGGTGCCGGCCGTCGCCGGCGGCGCCGTGCCCGCCGAGCGCATCGAGTGGATCCCGACGCTCGACATCTCGCTGTCGTTCCGCCTCGACCCGCTCTCGCTGCTGCTGGCGCTGGTCATCACCGGGGTCGGCGCGCTCGTCCTGCTGTACTGCACCTGGTACTTCCGCGACGACGAGCCGGCACTCGGGCGGTTCGCCGGCCTCCTGCTCGCCTTCGCCGGGGTCATGCTCGGCCTCGTCACGGCCGACGACGTCTTCGTGCTGTTCACGTTCTGGGAGGCGACGAGCGTGCTCTCGTACCTCCTCATCGGACACACGGCCGACAAGCGCGCGGCGCGCGGCGCGGCGCTGCAGGCGCTCACGGTGACCACGTTCGGCGGGCTCGCGATGCTGGTCGGGCTCGTCATCCTGACCGTCGCCGGCGGCACCACCTCGCTGCACGTGCTCGTCACCGAACCCGTCACCGGGGTGGCCGCCGAGGTCGCGATCGCCCTCGTGCTCGTCGGCGCGATCTCGAAGAGCGCGCTCGTGCCCTTCCACTTCTGGCTCCCCGCGGCCATGGCCGCGCCCACGCCCGTGTCGGCGTACCTGCACGCGGCGGCGATGGTGAAGGCCGGCGTGTACCTCGTCGCAGCGCTCGCTCCGGGGTACGCCGGCCTCGCGGTGTGGCATCCGATCGTCATCGGCATCGGCGGGTTCACGATGGTGGTCGGCGGATGGCGCGCCCTGCGCCAGAACGACCTCAAGCTGCTGCTGGCCTACGGCACGGTGAGCCAGCTCGGATTCCTGATCCTCGTGGTCGGGCAGGGCACGCGCGACGCCGCGCTCGCCGGCACGGCACTGCTGCTCGCGCACGCGCTGTTCAAGGCGCCCCTGTTCCTCTCGGTCGGCATCGTCGACCACGCCGCGGGCACGCGCGACCTCCGCAAGCTCTCCGGGCTCGGCCGCCGCATGCCGTGGCTGGCGGGCTTCGCCACCCTCGCCGCAGCGTCGATGGCCGGCCTGCCGCCGCTGCTGGGCTTCGTGGCGAAGGAGGCCGTGTTCACGGCCCAGCTCGAGGCGGGCGGCACCGGCGAGCCGTGGGCGTGGGTCGGACTGGTGGGCGCGATCGCGGGCTCCGTGCTCACGTTCGCCTACAGCGCCCGCTTCATCCGAGGCGCGTTCGGCACCCGGTCGGGCGCGGAGCCGACGCCGCTGCACCGGGAGCCCGCGCTGATGGTCGCGGTCCCCGCGATCCTCGCGACCACCTCGCTCGTCGCCGCCTTCGCGACCGCGCTCATCGAACCGCTGCTCGACGCCTACGCGGCGCGGCTGCCCGGCCCGGCCGAGTACCACCTCGCGCTCTGGCACGGCTTCGAGCCCGAACTCGCGATCTCGGCGGCGATCATCGGCCTCGGCGTCGTCCTGGCGTGGCAGCGCGACGCGGTCGCGCGGGCGCAGGCACGCGTGCCCGCGACCCTCGACGCCGAGCGCGGCTACCTCGGCACGATCGGCGTGATCGACCGGTCGGCGGCGGCGCTCACCGCGCGGATCCAGTCCGGCGGGCTGCCGGGCTACCTCGCCGTGATCGTCTCCGTCTTCGTGCTCGCGCTCGGCGGCGCCGCCGCCCTCAACGGCACCTGGCCGAGCGGGCTCCGCGTCGCCGACGGCCCGGCCCAGCCGATCGTCGCGCTGCTCATGGTGCTCGCCGCCTCGGCCGCGGTCGCCGTGCGCCAACGGCTCACCGCGGTCCTCCTCGTCGGCGCCACCGGCTACGGGATGGTGCTGGTCTTCGGCATGGCGGGCGCCCCCGACCTCGCGCTCACCCAGGCCCTCGTCGAGACCATCACGATCGTCGTGGTGGTGCTCGTGCTGCGGCGACTGCCCAAGCGCGTGACGCTCCGCCGCGCGGTCGTGCGCGCACCCGTGCGGATCGCGCTGGGCGCGCTCGCGGGCGTGGTCATGGCCGTCGTCGGCATGGTCGCGCTCGGCGCGCGCCTCTCCCCCTCGATCGCCGAGGGCCTCCCGCCGCTCGCCGAGGAGGCGCACGCGAAGAACCTCGTGAACGCCCTGCTGGTCGACCTGCGCGCCTGGGACACGCTCGGCGAGATCTCGGTGCTCGTCGCCGTGGCGACGGGCGTCGCGAGCCTCATCTTCGTCTCGGGCCGCCAGGGCGGCGCCCCGCGCCTGGACGACGTCGACCGGAGCCGGCGGCTCCTGCCCGTGCCCGAGTCGGCCGACAGCATCCGCGGGGTGCGCCGCCGCCTCGCCGACGTCGACGACGAGACGGATGCGGCATCCGAGGCCGCGTCGACACGGCAGACCTGGCTGCTCGCGGGCCGCACGCTCTCGCCGCGGAACCGCTCGATCCTGATCGAGGTGCTCGTCCGGCTGCTCTTCCACCCCGCCATCGTCGTATCGGTGTTCCTGCTCTTCGTCGGGCACAACGCCCCGGGCGGCGGCTTCGCCGGCGGGCTCGTCGCGGGGCTCGCGCTCGTGGCGCGATACCTGGCCGGCGGTCGCTACGAGCTCGGCGAGGCCGCGCCGGTGGAGGCGGGCCTGCTGCTCGGGACCGGCCTCCTCGTGGCGGCCGGCACCGCGGCATCCTCCCTCGTGTTCGGGCTCACGGTGTTCGACTCGACCTGGTTCGAGACCGAGGTGCCCGTGCTCGGCACGCTCTCGATCGGCACGTCGACCCTGTTCGACATCGGCGTGTACCTCGTCGTCGTGGGGCTCGTGCTCGACATCCTGCGCACGCTCGGCGCCGAGATCGACCGGCAGATCGATGAGGCCGGACCCGACGCCGTGCCGGCCGACCCGGCGGAGGCGATCCGATGACCGCCTCACTGACCCTCGTGATCGTCGCCGCGGTGCTCTTCGGCACGGGCATCACGATCATGCTCGAGCGGAGCCTCACGCGCGTGCTCATCGGGTTCCTCCTCGTCGGCAACGGGGTGAACCTCTTCATGTTCGTCATGGCCGGGGAGCCGGGACTCGCACCGATCCTCGGCGAGGGCGACCTCTCCGCGCTCTCCGACCCGCTGCCGCAGGCGTTCGTGCTCACCGCGATCGTGATCAACCTCGGCATCACCGCATTCATGCTCGGGCTCATCTACCGCAGCTGGTGGCTGGCCCAGCTCGGCGAGCGCGGGGACCTGATCGGCGACGAGGAGGAGAACGCGGAGGACGCGGAGGAGACGGCGGGCCTGTACCGCAGTTCGGAGGTCGACGACCGGGCCGTGCAGCGGGTGCTCGAAGCGAGCGACGACGACGAGGACGGGGGCCGAGCATGACCGATGCCCTCGTCCCGCTCATGGTGCTGCTGCCGCTGCTCGGCGCCGCGGTCGCCCTCATGCTCGGCCGTCGCCAGGGTGCGCAGATGGTGGTGAGCACGCTCGTGCTCGCGGCCGTGGCGGCCATCGCCGCGGTGCTGCTCGCGCAGGTCGACGCCTCGGGCTCGGGCATCGCGGTCGCCGTCGGCGCGTGGCCGCCGCCGTACGGCATCACCCTCGTGGTCGACCGGCTCGCCGCGATCATGATCATCATCTCGGCGCTCATGCTGCTCGGCGTGCTCGTCTACGCCGTCGGGCAGGGCATCGCCGACCAGCACCGCGAGACGCCGGTGTCGATCTTCCACCCGACCTACCTGATCCTCTCGGCCGGCGTGTTCAACGCGTTCGTCGCGGGCGACCTGTTCAACCTCTACGTCGGCTTCGAGATCCTGCTCTCGGCGAGCTACGTCCTGCTGACGCTCGGCGGCACGGGCGAGCGCATCCGCGCGGGCGTGACGTACATCATCGTCAGCCTGGTCTCGTCGCTGTTCTTCCTCAGCGCGATCGCGCTCGTGTACGGCGCGACCGGCACGGCGAACATCGCGCAGCTGTCGGTCCGCATCGCCGAGCTGCCGCAGGACGTGCAGCTCATCCTGCACCTGCTGCTGCTCATCGCGTTCGGCATCAAGGCCGCCGTGTTCCCGCTGTCGTTCTGGCTGCCCGATTCGTACCCGACCGCGCCGGCCCCGGTCACGGCCGTGTTCGCGGGCCTGCTCACGAAGGTCGGCGTGTACGCGCTCATCCGGACCGAGACGGTCATCTTCCCCGAGTCCGACCTGTCCACGCTGTTCCTCGTCATCGGCGGGCTCACGCTCGTCGTCGGCATCCTCGGCGCGCTCTCGCAGGCCGACATCAAGCGGCTGCTCTCGTTCACGCTGGTCAGCCACATCGGCTACATGATCTTCGGCATCGGGCTGGCGAGCATCGCAGGCCTCGCGGCCACGATCTACTACGTCATCCACCACATCAGCGTCCAGACCACGCTGTTCCTGACGACCGGGCTCATCGAGCGCTTCGGCGGGTCGACGTCGATCACGCGGCTCGGCGGCCTGCGCAAGGCGTCGCCGTGGATCGCGATCCTGTTCTTCCTGCCGGCGATCAACCTCGGCGGCATCCCGCCGTTCTCCGGGTTCCTCGGCAAGGTCGGCCTGTTCGTCGCCGGTGCGGATGCCGCGGGCGGCCCGCCCGCGACCGAGACGCTCGGCACCTCCTCCCCCGGCCCGGACTGGCTGATCTGGACCGTGATCGGGCTCGGCACGGCCACCTCGCTCGTCACGCTCTACGCGCTCACCCGCTTCTGGAACCTGGCGTTCTGGCGTCCGCGTTCGGAGCTCGACGGCTACACGTCGCGACTGATCGACTCGGTGCAGGAGGCCCCGGGCGCGACGGTCGTGGCGACGCGCAGCACGCCCGTGCTCATGACCGCCGCGACGGCGGCGCTCGTGGCGCTCACGCTCGCGCTGACCGTCTTCGCCGGCCCGCTGTTCGAGCTGACCGGCCGGGCGGCCGAGAACCTGCGGGATTCGACCGTCTACGTCACGCTCGTCTTCCCCGAGGGAGGTGCGCAGTGACCGGCGAGATCGGGCGGCCACGGCCGCGGACCGCGCCCCAGCAGCTGGGCCGCTGGCAGGCGGTCTGGCGGCAGCTGCCGCTGCTCGCGTTCCTCGTCGCGCTGTGGGTCCTCCTGTGGGCCTCGGTGGACGTGCTCACCGTGACCACCGGGATCCTGCTCGCGATCGCGGTGACGCGCCTGTTCTACCTCCCGCCGGTGCTGCTGAGCGGCCGGTTCAACCCGTGGCGGGGCCTGCTGCTCGGCGGCGCGATGATCTACGACGTCGCGACCGCGTCGATCCAGGTCGCCGTGCGCGCGGTCCAACCGGGCTGGTCGCCGATGAACGCGATCATCGCGGTGCAGCTGCTGACGCGCTCCGACCTCGTGACGACCCTCACGGCCGAGGCGATCACCGTCGTCCCCGGCACGGTCGTCGTCGACATCGATCGCGAGCGGGGCCTGCTCTACCTGCACGCATTCGGCACGCGCACCGAGGCGGACCTCGACAAGGCGCGGCAGCACGTGCTCGTCACCGAGGAGCGCATCGTGCTCGCGATCGGCACGCACGCGCAGGCCGAGGCCGTCCGCGAGGCGCGCCGACTGCGCCGGCGACTCGGCCGTCCGCCGTCCGAGACGGAGCAGGTCGAAGTGGCGAGCCGGGAGGACGACGCATGAGCGCGCTCGCCGTGATGGGGCTCGCCGCCGGCGTGATGTTCGCGGTCGGCGCGATCGCCGCGCTCGTGCGGATCATCCGCGGCCCGACGATGCTCGACCGCGCGCTCGCGACCGACGTGCTGCTCGCCATCGCGATGTGCGGCCTGGCCGCCGAGATGGCGATCAACCGGCACACCGACACGCTGGTCGTGCTGCTCGTGCTGGCGCTGTTCGCGATCGTCGGGTCGATCGCGATCGCCCGGTTCATCGGGAAGGAGGACCGCTCGTGAACGTCGTCGAGATCGGGATCGGCGGGCTGATCCTGCTCAGCGGCTTCCTCTCCATGGCCGCGGGCATCGGCGCCCTGCGCTTCCCCGACGTCCTCACGCGCCTGCACGCCGCCACGAAGCCGCAGGTGCTCGGGCTGGCCGTCGTGCTCCTCGCGATCACGCTGCGCGTGCCGAGCTGGGGCGTCCTCGGCGCGGTCGTGCTCATCATGACGTTCCAGCTGCTCACGCAGCCGATGACGGCCCACATGCTCGGTCGCGCGTCGTACCGGTCGGACCCGCACGGCGAGCTGCTCATCCGCGACGACCTCGGCCGCGACATCGCCGAGCACGAGCAGGAGCACGGGCGCGACCGGGGCGATCGGGGCGTTGCGGCCCCCGACTGACCCGGCGACACTGGCAGCGGGCCCGACCGCCGAACGAGGAGGGCACGTGGACCGCGTCTGGTACGTCGCCTACGGCTCGAACCTGAGCCGCGAGCGCTTCCGGTGCTACGTGGTCGGCGGGCGGCCCGAGGGCGGCGCGCGGACGTACGAGGGATGCCGCGAGCCCGACGAGCCCGCGGACGACGTCGCCGTGCAGATCCCCGGCGCGCTCTACTTCGGCGGTCGATCTCGCGTCTGGGGCGGCGGGATCGCGACCTGGGAGCCGCACGCCCGGGGCAGCGTCGCCGCACGGGCGTACCTGCTCACGGTGCGGCAGTTCGCGGACGTGCTGGCGCAGGAGTCCTGGCGACCGCGCGGGGACGCGATCGACCTGCGTGCCCTCCGGAGTTCGGGCCGGCTGCGTGTGGGGCCGGGACGGTACGAGACGCTCGTGGGCGTGGGCCGCCGTCGCGGCATCCCCATGGTGAGCTTCGCGGGCGAGCACGGCCGGGCGCGGGACGTCGCCGCGCCCGCGGGGGCCTACCTGCGCATGATGGCGACCGGGTTGCACGAGTCCCGGGGCTGGTCGGCCGCCACGGCCGGCCGCTACCTCGCCGCGATCACGGGCGCGGCGCCACGATGGACGTCGGCCGCGATCGCCGGACTGGCGACCGCACCCGGTCCGCCGGTCATCCGCGACCGGTGAACTGCGGGGCGCGCTTCTCCTGGAACGCCGCGAACCCCTCGCGGTAGTCGTCGGTGTCGCAGAGTGCGGCCTGGGCGCGGTTCTCCTCGGCCATCGAGGTCCAGAGCCCGACCCGACGGTCGCGCAGCTCGG
Organism: Agromyces litoreus; assembly: GCF_040496015.1. Taxonomy (NCBI): domain Bacteria; kingdom Bacillati; phylum Actinomycetota; class Actinomycetes; order Micrococcales; family Microbacteriaceae; genus Agromyces; species Agromyces litoreus. The sequence continues at coordinate 219,666 of NZ_JBEPKA010000001.1, read as the reverse complement.
CCACCAGCCGCTTGGACGCGACGAACGCCTGGGTCGGACCGGATGCCGCGGCACGGGCAGCCGACCGCGTCTGCTCGAGCACGTCGTCGGCCGGGAACGCCTGCGAGAACAGCCCGGCCGCGACGGCCTCGGCGCCCGACATGAGGCGCCCGGTGACGATGAGGTCCATCGTGCGGTGCGCCCCGAGCCGCTCGGTGAACAGCGCGTGACCGCCCGAGTCGAGCGTCGCGCCGAGGTTCTTGAACGGCGAGCCGATCTTCGCGCTCTCGGCGACGTAGACGATGTCGGACGCGATCAGCAGGCCGAGCCCGACGCCCAGGCAGGCGCCGTGCGCGGCGGCGAAGGTCGGCGCGGGGAAGCGCGACATCTTCTTCAGCAGCGGCTCGACGAGCCCGCCGAGGTAGCCCTGCACGTCGTCCTCGCGCGGGTCGACTCCGGCGATGTCGCGTCCGGCGCAGAACGCGCGCCCCTCGCCCCGCAGCACGAGCGCGCGGACCTCGGCCTCCTCGGCGCGGTCGTACGCGTCGCCGAGCTCGGCGAGCGCCGCCTCCCCGAGCGCGTTGAGCTTCTCCGGGGCGTTCAGCACGACCTCCGCGACGCCGTCGCGGATCTCGACCTCGATCATCCTGCTCCCTGTGCCTTCCTCCCCGCCCGCGGCGGGATCATCCGTCGTAGTCGACCACGACGCGGTCGGACGTGGGGTGCGACTGGCAGGTGAGCACGTATCCGCGCTCGAGTTCCTCGGGTTCGAGGGCGTAGTTCTCGGTCATGTTGACGCTGCCCTCGACCACGCGCGCGCGGCAGGTGCCGCAGACGCCGCCCGCACACGCGAACGGGACGTCGCCGCGCACGCGGAGCGCCGCGTTCAGGATCGACTCGTTCGCGCTCACCGGGCTCTCGACGGTGCCCGAGAGTCCATCGAGGGTGAACTCGATCTCGACGGTCGGCTCGCCGCGCTCGACGGTCACGGGGCGGCCGTGCCGCGGCTCGGTCGCGCGGTCGGCGTCGGTCGTGAACAGCTCGTAGCGGATGGCACGGGCCGGCACGCCCCGGGCCTCGAGCGTGTCGCGCGCGAGCTGCACGAGCTCGAACGGCCCGCAGAGGAACCACTCGTCGACGCTCGCCGGCGGGATCAGGGCGTCGAACATGCGCTCGAGCTTCTCGGCGTCGATGCGTCCGGACAGCAGCGGCGCCGTGCGCTGCTCGCGCGAGAGCACGTGGTGCAGCGCGAGCCGAGCCGGGTAGCGGTCCTTCAGGTCGGCGAGCTCCTCGAGGAACATCACGTCGCGGGTCGACCGGTTCGTGTAGACCAGCGTGAACCTGGCGTCCTCGGAACGGGCGAGCACGGTGTGCGCGAGCGCCATGAGCGGCGTGATGCCCGAGCCGGCGGCGATGCCGACCACGTGCTTGCCGTCGAGGGAGTCCAGCCCGCTCGTGAAGGTGCCCTGCGGGCTCATCACGTCGATCACGTCGCCGACGGCGAGCTCGCCGTTCGCCCACGTCGAGAACCGTCCACCGAGGTCGCGCTTGATGCCGACCGAGATGCTGCCGCGCTGCGGCGGACGGCAGATGGAGTACGACCGGCGCAGCTCGTGGCCGTCGAACTCGCGTCGCAGCGCCACGTACTGGCCGGGCAGGTAGGCGTAGTCGTCGGCCAGCTCGTCCGGCACGGCGAAGGTGACCTCGACCGCATCGTCGGTCAGCGGCCGCACCTCGGCCACCTCGAGCGGGTGGAAGCGCGCCCGCCGGCGCGTCGGTGCGGTGTCGCCGCCGACCGCGCTCGCGAGGAACGCGTCGGCGATCGCGGCATCCGACTCGATCGATCCGGCGGGGGCGGGCGGGGCTCCCGTGGAGCCCAGGTTCGTCGCGGCCATCAGAGCACCTTGAAGTAGTCGAAGGGCTCGAGGCAGTCGAGGCACTCGTAGAGCGCCTTGCACGACGTCGAGCCGAAGCGGGCGAGTTCGCGGGTGTTCAGGGAGTCGCAGCGCGGGCACTTGACCGTCAACTGCAGGCGGATCGGCCCGGCATCGCGCACGGGCGCACGGCCGGACGGCGCCTGGATGCCGTACGTGCGGAGCTTGACCTTGCCGGCCTCGCTCATCCAGTCGGTGGTCCAGGCGGGCGAGAGCACCATCCGCACGTCGACCTCGTCGTACCCCGCGTGCGTGAGCGCGAGCACGACGTCGTCGCGCATCGCGTCCATCGCCGGGCACCCGCTGTAGGTCGGGGTGAGCTCGACGTGCACCGCGCCGTCCTCGTCGACGGCGACCGAGCGCAGCACTCCGAGGTCCTCGATGGTGAGCACGGGCACCTCGGGGTCGGTCACCGTCGCGGCGACGTCCCACGCGGTGCGCGAGGCGGGGTCCTTCGGCACGGGCCGGGCGACGGATGCCTCGAAGGCCGCGTCGAGGTCCACCTCCGGCGGCACGCCGCGGTCGGGCACGGGCTCGGCGGCCGTCACCACGACGCCCCCGGGTGCGCCCGGGCGAGCACCTGCATCTCGGCGAGCATCGGCCCGAGGTGCTCGGTGTGCTTCCCCTCGCGGCCGCGGCCGTCGACGATGAACGCCGTGCGCCCCTCCGGCCGGGCGAGGTCGGCCTCGGCGAACACCTGGTCGACGACCGCGTCGAACGCGTCGCGCAGCGACGACGGCAGCGGGGCGACGCCGGCCTCGGCGAGCCGCGCCGTGAGCTCGTCGTCGCGGAACAGCTCGTCGACGTACGGCCAGGTCTGCTCGATCGCGCGGATCATCCGGCGACGGGACTCGTCGGTGCCGCCGGCGAGGCGCAGGGTCCACTGCACGGCGTGGTCGCGGTGGTAGTCGACCTCCTTCGACGACTTCTCCGCGATCGCCGCGAGCGTGGCGTCGGTCGATCCCTCGAGCGCGCGGTAGAGCTCGACGAGGTAGGCGCTGACGAACAGCTGCCGGGCGATGGTGTGCGCGAAGTCGCCGTTGGGCTGCTCGAAGAGCCAGGCGTTGCGGAAGTCGGGCTCGTCGCGGAAGTAGGCGAGGTCGTCCTCGCTGCGCCCGTCGCGGGTGCCGGCGTAGTGCAGCAGCGATCGCGCGTGCCCGAGCAGGTCGAGCGCGATGTTGCCGAGCGCGACGTCCTCCTCGAGCTCGGGCGCCCTGGTGATCCAGTCGCCCAGCCGCTGGCTGAGCACGAGCGCGTCGTCGCCGAGGCGCAGCGCGTACTCGGCCGCGTCGTCGGATGCCGCGTGGCCGGCGCCGGCGCGCTCGCCGGCGAACTCCTCGGCGAGCGCGACCCGGTCGACCGTGACGTCGCCGTGCGGGTCGAGGTCGGCCTCGGACGAGGCGCCCGGGGTCTCGGCCGTGCTCACAGGTGCTTCACCCCTTCGGACTTCGTGTAGTACACCGCGTGGCGGTAGTTCTTGCCCGCGGGGCTCTCGAAGAACGCGCCCTTCGCGTCGGGGTCGCTGGTCGTGACCGCGTCGGCGGGCACGACCCAGATCGACACGCCCTCGTTGCGGCGGGTGTACAGGTCGCGTGCGTTCCGGACGGCCATGTCGGCGTCGGGCGCGTGCAGCGATCCGACGTGCACGTGGCTCAGCCCGCGGTTGGCGCGCACGAAGACCTCCCAGAGGGGCCAGGCCTCGGTGCCGGTCTCGCCGGGGGTGCTCATCTCGTCTCCTCGTCCCGGTCCGCTCCGTCGCGGACCGCAGGTCTGGTTCGGGGCCGCGTCAGGCGGCCGTGGCGGCCTCCGCGGCCTGCTTGCGGGCGTACTCGGCGGCGGCCTCGCGCACCCACGCGCCCTCCTCGTGCGCCTCGCGGCGGCGGCGGAGCCGCTCGGCGTTCGCGGGCCCGCGTCCGGCGAGCACCTCGTGGAACTCGTGCCAGTCGATCTCGCTCATGTCGTACGCCTGCCGCTCCTCGTTCCAGGCGAGGTTCGGGTCGGGCAGGGTGACGCCGAGCACCTCGGCCTGCGGCACGAGCATGCCGACGAAGCGCTGGCGCAGCTCGTCGTTGGAGAACCGCTTGATGTTCCACGCCATCGACTGCGCCGAGTTCGGCGACTCGTCGTCCGGCGGGCCGAACATCATGAGGCTCGGCCAGTACCAGCGGTCGACGGCGTCCTGCGCCATCCGTCGCTGCTCCTCGGTGCCCTGCATGAGCTCGAGGAGGATCTCGAAGCCCTGGCGCTGGTGGAAGGACTCCTCCTTGCAGATGCGCACCATCGCGCGGCCGTAGGGGCCGTAGGAGGCGCGGCAGAGCGGCACCTGGTTGCAGATCGCGGCGCCGTCGACGAGCCAGCCGATGGCGCCCATGTCGGCCCAGGTCGGCGTCGTGTAGTTGAAGATCGAGGAGTACCGGGCGCGACCCTCGATGAGCTGCTGCATCATCTCCTCGCGGCCGATGCCGAGCGTCTGCGCCGCGGAGTAGAGGTAGAGGCCGTGGCCGGCTTCGTCCTGCACCTTGGCCATGAGGATGGCCTTGCGCTTCAGGCTGGGTGCGCGCGAGATCCAGTTGGACTCGGGCTGCATGCCGATGATCTCGGAGTGGGCGTGCTGGCTGATCTGCCGGATGAGCGTCTTGCGGTACGCGTCGGGCATCCAGTCGCGCGGCTCGATGCGCGAGTCCTGCGCGATCAGCTCGTCGAACCGGGCCTGCTCGGCCTCGTGCTCGACGACCGTCAGGTCGGCGGGTGCGGTCATCGTCGACTCCAATGCTCTCGGGACCGGGGTGCGGCGTCGGAACACTTTACCAACCGATCGTTCAGTTAGTATATGCTCAGGTCGAGCGTCGCGGCAACGAGGTCCGCGACGGGGCCCGCACTCGACGAGGAGCAGCGCATGACGGAGGTCGCGACCGGACGCCCCGACGCCGGACGGCCGGCGGACGAGGAGGCGGATGCCGCGGCATCCCGCCCCGCCCGCCCGATGATGCAGCGCGACCTCGCCTCGGCGATGCTCGGCATGGTCGTCGAACGCGACGAGCCGGGTCTCGCCGTCGTCTCGATGCGCGTGCGCGACGACATGACCAACGGGTTCGCCATCACCCACGGCGGGCTCGTGTTCACCCTGGCCGACACGGCCTTCGCCATCGCCTGCAACGAGGACGACCGCGTCACCGTGGCCGCGGGCGCCGACATCACCTTCCTGAAGTCCACGGTCGCCGGGCAGACCCTCACCGCGACCGCGGTCCGCCGCACCCGCAGCGGTCGCACCGGACTCTACGACGTGACGGTCGTCGACGAGCACGGCGACGCGGTCGCCGAGTTCCGCGGCCGCTCGATCTCCACCAACCGCACCATCTGAACCCCGGGAGCCACCGTGTCGACGACGACCCTTCCGCACAGCACCGACAAGATCCGCCCCATCGTCTCGGGCCTCGTGCCCGCCGCAGCCGACGAGCTCGACCCCGAGGAGCGCCTGTCGCGCGCCGAGATCGAGGCCCTCCAGCTCGAGCGGCTGCAGTGGACGGTCCGCCACGCCTACGAGAACGTGCCCCTCTACCGCCGCAAGTTCGACGAGCACGGCGTGCACCCCGACGACATCGAGACGCTGGCGGATGTCGTGAAGCTCCCCTTCACGACGAAGGAGGACCTGCGCGAGACCTACCCGTTCGGCATGTTCGCCGTGCCGATGGAGCAGGTCGCCCGCATCCACGCCTCCTCGGGCACGACCGGCCGGCCGACCGTCGTCGGCTACACGCACGGCGACCTCGACCGCTGGGCGACCCTCGTCGCACGGTGCCTGCGCGCCTCGGGCGTGCGCCCGGGCATGAAGGTGCACAACGCGTACGGCTACGGCCTGTTCACCGGCGGGCTCGGCGCGCACGCCGGCATCGAGAAGCTCGGGGCGACCGTCATCCCCATGTCCGGCGGGCAGACCGCGCGCCAGGTGCAGCTCATCCGCGACTTCGAGCCCGACGCGATCATGTGCACCCCGAGCTACCTGCTCACCATCGCCGACGCCATGGAGGAGGCGGGCATCGACCCCCGCTCGACGTCGCTGAAGACCGCGATCCTCGGCGCCGAGCCGTGGACGAACGAGATGCGACAGCGCCTCCAGGACCGCCTCGGCATCGACGCGGTCGACATCTACGGGCTGTCCGAGGTGATGGGTCCCGGCGTCGGCAACGAGTGCCTCGAGACGAAGGACGGCCCGCACCTCTGGGAGGACCACTTCCTGCCCGAGGTCATCGACGGCGAGACCGGCGAGCAGCTTCCCGACGGCGAGAAGGGCGAGCTCGTCTTCACGTCGCTGACGAAGGAGGCCTTCCCGGTCATCCGCTACCGCACGCGCGACCTGACCCGCCTGCTGCCCGGCACCGCGCGCCCCGGCATGCGCCGCATGGAGAAGATCACCGGCCGCAACGACGACATGATCATCCTGCGCGGGGTGAACCTGTTCCCCACGCAGATCGAGGAGCTCGTGCTCGGAATCGAGCACCTCACGCCGCACTTCATCCTCGAGCTCACCCGCACGGGCAACATGGACGACCTCACGGTGCGCATCGAGCGCCACCCCGACCTCGAGATCGAGGCGTGCCAGGCCGCGACCGTCGTGCTCGCGGGCCGGATCAAGGAGTTCATCGGATCGTCGGTGTCGGTCCGGCTCGAGGAGCCCGGCACCCTGCCGCGCAGCGAGGGCAAGTACAAGCGCGTCTACGACCTGCGCGAGCCGCGCTGATGCGCCTCGTCGCCCTGATGACAGACTGAAGCGGATGTCAGGGAACACGACGCTCCGACGGGGACGCCCGGGCTACGACCAGCAGGGCATCCTCGAGGTCGCCGTCGCCGCGTTCAACGAGTACGGCTACGACGCGACCTCGATGGGCGTGCTCGCCGACCGGCTCGGGCTGTCGAAGTCGGCGATCTACCACCACTTCGCGTCGAAGGACGAGATCCTCGAGCGAGCGCTCGACCAGGCGCTCGGCTCGCTCGAGGGCGTCCTCGACGAACCCGGGGCGGCGCAGGGCAGCGCCGCGGACCGGCTCGACCACGTGCTCCGCGGTGCGGTGCGCGTGCTCGTCGACCAGCTTCCCTACGTGACGCTGCTGCTGCGCGTGCGCGGCAACACCGACGTCGAGCGGCGCGCCCTCGCGCGACGACGCGCGTTCGACAAGCGGATCACCGCGCTCGTCGCCGAGGCGCAGGCCGAAGGCACGCTGCGCAGCGACATCGACGTGCGCGTCGTCGAACGCCTGCTCTTCGGCATGATCAACTCGATCGTCGAGTGGTACCGCCCGGGCGGTCGCGAGGACGCCGCGCGCCTCGCCGACGACGTCGTCGCGGTCGCGCTCGACGGCCTGCGGGTGCCGGTCGCCTGAGGAGCGGCGCGCTCGTCGGGGTCGTCCGTCAGGGGCGTCCGCCCGAGTCGTCCGTCGGGGTCGTCCGCCCGAGTCGTCCGTCGGGGCGTTCGCCCGGGTCGTTCGGTCGAGTCGCGCGCGCGGATGACGTTCCGCTGTGCACCTCGGTACCGAAGTACCGAAGTACCGAAGTACCGAAGTACGCCGAAGAGGACACTCTCGTGCGACGGCGTCGCGCGGGACGCGACCGGGTCGGGCGCCGCGGAGCCGTGACATCCGTCCGGGGCGCTGGAAGACTGACGCGGGGAGAAGGGGGACCCGGATGATCGAACTGCTCGACGACCTGCCCGAGGGCGTGATCGGCTTCCGCGCGATCGGGACGGTGACCGCCGCGGACTACCGCGAGGTGCTCGATCCGGCCATCGACGACGCGATCACCTCGCGCGGAAAGCTCGACGTCGTGATCGTGCTGGGCGAGGAGTTCGACCACTACTCGCTGGGGGCCATGCTCGAGGATGCGAAGCTCATCGGCCGACCGCTCTCGGCGTGGGATCGTGCCGCGTTCGTGACCGACCGCGACGTGCTCATCGGCATCGCCGTCGCATTCGGCGGGCTCGTGCCGGGCGAGTTCCAGGTGTTCCCGATCTCGCACCTCGACGACGCGATCGCCTGGGTCGACGCGGGCGCCGCTGTGGACGGCTGACCGACCCGCATCGACCGCTCAGGCCCGCGCGACCTCGGGGTGCTCGGGCGGCAGGCCGTGCCGCTTGCCCGCCCGCAGCAGCTCGAGGTTGCGGCGCTCCCAGTCGAGCATCTCCTGGCGCTGCTCCTCGAGGATGCGGCTCTCGCCGCACGTCGGCAGCGACCGCCCGCAGGTGCAGGCCCCCGGCTTCCTCGGGTCGGGGTGGTGGAACGCCTGAAGCCGCCAGAGCGCGACCATCGCCTTGTCGACCCGGCGCGCCGTGAGCTCGGTGGCCCGGCGCGCCCGGCGCACCAGGTCCTCCTGCAGTCCGTCGTGGAGCGCGGCGCCGGCCTCGGAGCCGCGGTCGAGCACCCCCGCACGCAGCTGGTCGCGTTCGGACCTCAGTCGGTCGATCGCCTCGGCGGCGCTCGCGGCATCCGCCGCCGCCGCCTCCGCCGCCGCCCGTGCGTCGCGCTGCTCGGCGTCGAGGATGCCGCGCCACAGCGCGACGTGCTCCCGGTCGCGACGCTCGGCCTTCTCGGGCCCGAGGTGCGCGCGGCAGTGGCTGCAGACGACGTGATCCGACGCCGAGGCGAACCGGAACGTCTGCAGGGTCTCGCAGCAGAGGCACCGGACGAGCACGTCGGCGTGGAGCGGATGTTCGTGGGGCATGCGGGCCTTTCCGCCGGAGCGCCCTGCGTCGCGAGCGCAGGCGACCGACCCGATCAGCGTGACGGGCGGCCGGCGCGCGGTCAAGTCGGGCGGCCCCGACGGCACGCGCGGAGCGCGACGCGGAACGGGACCGGGCGCTGCGCCCCGCGCGCCGTCAGCGATCGAGCTGCAGCCGCGACCACGTCCACGCCGTGAGCGCGCCGAACACCAGCGGCACCGACGGCGCGGTGAGCAGCGCGGCCGCGGGCACCGACCCCGGTGCGATCGCCCAGAGCGCCGGCGCGACGAGCGGGACCCACGCGCCGACGTCGGCGAGCGCCGAGACCTGGGCCACCACGATGATCCCGATCGTCGCGGCGATGCCCGGCAGCAGCCCTCGACCGAGGGACGCGACCCACGCGGCCGGCACCGCGATCAGGGCGGAGAGCACGACGAGCACCGGGATGCGCGCGAGCTCGCCGAGCCCCGCGGCATCCGTCGCCCCGAATCCCATCGCGAACCCGAGGATCGCGACGACGCCCGTGAGCGCGACCGCGACGCCGGTCGACCAGGCCGCGTAGACGACGAGCTTGCCGAGGGCGATCGCGGACCGCGACACGGGCAGGGCGAAGAGCGCGGCGACCGTGCCGTCGGCGAACTCGCGGCCGAACATCCAGCTGAGCGCGACGCCGAACGCGAGCAGGCCCGCGGCGGCCGTGATCTGCAGGACCACGCCCACGAGCCCGGCCCAGCCCGGCACGCCGGCGAGCGGTCCGAGCTTGGCGAGCACCTGCTCCTCGCCGGACGCCGCGGCGAGCAGCATCACCAGGGCGAGCGCGCCGATGCCGGCCACGAGCAGCACCGTCGTCGACGCCATGACGCGCGAGGCGACCGCCTTGCGCGCCTCGACGGCGACCGCCGCACCGATCCCGGCGACGCGGGCGCTCCTCCGGCGTGCCCGCGGGGCGCCCGCGGTGGTCTTCGAGCGGGGATCGCTCCGGGTGGTGCGGGTGCTCATGCGGCATCCTCCCGAGCCTCGTCGTCGGCGTGCACGAGCGCGAAGAACGCGCGTTCGAGGTCGACGCCCGACGGGTCGAGCGCACCGATGACCCGTCCGTCGTTGATCACCGTGATGCGGTCGGCGACCCGCGCGACCTCGTCGAGGTGATGGCTCGACACGAGGATCCCGGCGCCGGCGGCCGCGCGCCGGAGGAGCGATTCGCGAAGCACGATGACACCGGCCGGGTCGAGCCCGTTCGTCGGCTCGTCGAGCACGATCGCCTCGGGATCGTGCAGCAGTGCTCCGGCGACACCGACCCGCTGCCGGTTGCCGAGCGAGAGTCGGCTCGCGCGCACGTCGGCGTAGCGCCCCAGGGCGAACTCCTCGATCGCGCGGCCGACGGCCTCGGGGATGCGCCGTCGCTCGAGGCCGTGCAGGCGCGCGGCCGCCTCGAGGTTGGCCCGACCGGTGAGCTCGGCGTAGGCGAGCGGGTGCTCGACGAGCTGGCCGACGCGCCTCCAGGTCGCGGCATCCGCGTCGCCGATTGCGACGCCGCGCACGCGCACCGTGCCGGAGTCCGGGCGGAGCATGCCGAGGAGCAGGCGCATGAGCGTGGTCTTGCCCGCGCCGTTGAGTCCCACGAGCGCGTGGATCTCGCCGGGCGCCACGGTCAGGTCGATGACGTGCACGCCCGCGCCGCCGCGGAAGGACCTCGCGACGGCACGCGCCTCGAGCCGCGGGACGGCGGTCGCAGCGGCGTTCATCCGCCGACCTCCGCCCGCTCGCCGGCCACGACGTCGAGTGCGCGCTCGAGCGCGGCGCCGAGCGTGTCGATCTCGCCGTCGGCCCACGCGTACAGACCGGTGACCAGGGCCGCGAGCACCGCGGACGCTGCGGCACGCGCCTCGAACTCCGGGGCCCCGTCGGCGACGAGCCGGTCGACGATCGCCGACTCGGTGTTGCCGGCGCTGCGCCACATCGCCCCGCGCAGCGCGGGCGTGCGCGAGGCGATGCGCACGCGCCGGCGGATCTCGGGGTGCTCCGGCTCGGGCACCGACCGCCATGCCGAGCGGATGCCGAACGCCGCGCGCTGCAGCGGCGGGAGGTCGCGCGGCTCGTGCGCGATGCCCGACGCGATCATCGGGTCGTACGGGTCCTCGAGCACGAGCGCCTCCTTGCTCGCGAAGTAGCGGAAGAAGGTCATCTCGCTCACTCCGGCCGCGGCGGCGATGTCGGCCACCGAGGTCGCGTCGTAGCCGTCGCGCTCGATGAGCTCGAGCCCGCGCTCGACGAGGCGCTGCCGCGTTCGGGCGCGCTTCGGGGAGAGCTCGCTGGGATCCACGTTTGAATGTTAGTCACTAACATTCCGCGGTGCAAGCCGCTCCGTGTCGGCCGGATGGGCGAGCATGGAGGCATGCCCTCCCCCGAGACGACCCTCGACCTCCGCGCCCGGGCGCTCGACGCGCTGCGCGCCCTCGTCGGCCGCGACGACGCCGAGTTCCACGACGGGCAGTTCGAGGCCATCGAGGCGCTGGTCGCCGATCGGCGTCGCGCCCTGGTCGTGCAGCGCACCGGGTGGGGCAAGTCGGCCGTCTACTTCGTGGCCACCCTGCTGCTGCGCGAGCGCGGCGCCGGGCCGACGGTGCTCGTCTCGCCGCTGCTCGCGCTCATGCGCGACCAGGTCGCCGCGGCCGAGCGGGCGGGCGTGCGTGCGGTCTCCATCAACTCCACCAACCCGCACGAGTGGGAGGACGTGCTGCGACGCCTCGACGCCGACGACGTCGACGTGCTGCTCGTCTCACCCGAACGACTGAACAACCCGTCGTTCCGCGAGGAGCAGCTTCCGGCGCTGGTGCGCCGGCTCGGCCTGCTCGTGGTCGACGAGGCGCACTGCATCAGCGACTGGGGCCACGACTTCCGCCCCGACTACCGGCGACTGCGCGACCTCATCTCCGACCTGCCGGCGGCCGTCCCGGTGCTCGCGACGACCGCGACCGCGAACAGCCGGGTGGTGGCGGATGTCGCTGAGCAGCTGGGCACCGACGTGCTCACGATCCGCGGCCCGCTCGCCCGGTCGTCGCTGCGCCTCGGCGTGCTGCGCCTGCCCGACTCGGCGAGCCGGCTGGCCTGGCTCGACGAGCACCTCGACGACCTGCCGGGATCGGGCATCGTCTACGCGCTCACGGTCTCGGCCGCGGTCGACACCGCCCGCGTGCTCCGCGAACGCGGGCACGACGTGCGCGCCTACACCGGCCAGACCGACCCCGACGAGCGCGAGGAGTCCGAGCGGCTGCTCAAGCGCAACGAGGTCAAGGCGCTCATCGCCACGAGCGCGCTCGGGATGGGCTTCGACAAGCCCGACCTCGGCTTCGTCCTGCACCTCGGAGCCCCCTCCTCGCCGGTGGCGTACTACCAGCAGGTCGGCCGCGCGGGGCGCGCGACCGAGAACGCCGACGTGCTCCTCCTGCCCGGGCGCGAGGACCGCGCGATCTGGCACTACTTCGCGACCGCGTCGATGCCCGACGAGGAGCGGGCACGGCGGGTCATCGACGAGCTCTCGGACGTGCCGCTGTCGACGCCCGCCCTCGAGGCGCGCGTCGACATCCGGCGCACCCCGCTCGAGCTGCTGCTCAAGGTGCTCGACGTCGACGGCGCTGTGCGCCGGGTGCGCGGGGGTTGGGTCACGACGGGCGCGCCGTGGAGCCACGACGCCGAGCGCTACCGGCGCATCGCCGAGGAGCGCGAGGCGGAGCAGCAGCACATGCTCGAGTACGAGCAGGGCGAGTCGTGCCGCATGGCGTTCCTGCAGCGCTCGCTCGACGACGACACGGCACGCCCGTGCGGGCGCTGCGACGTGTGCGCGGGGCCGTGGTACCCGGGCGACGTCGATGCTGAGGTCGCGGCCGCGGCCGCCGCCGCACTCGACCGGGTCGGCGTGCCGATCGAGCCGCGCCGCGCATGGCCGACCGGCGCCGACCGCCTCGGCGTGCCCGTGAAGGGCCGCATCGCCGCCGACGAGCAGGCCGACGAGGGCCGCGCGCTCGCGCGGCTCACCGACCTCGGCTGGGGCACGACGCTCCGGGAGCTCTTCGCGGCGGGAACTCCAGACGGCCCGGTGCCGCCGAAGGTGCTCGACGCCTGCGTGCGCGTGCTCGCCGAATGGGACTGGAGCGAGCGTCCGGTCGCCGTCGCGGCGGTGCCGTCGCGCTCGCGACCGCAGCTCGTCGCCTCGCTCGCGCAGGGCATCGCGGGCATCGGCCGGCTGCCCTACCTCGGCGAGCTCGCCCCGGTCGACGGCGGCCCGACGGGCGCACCCGGCGGCAACAGCGCGTTCCGCCTCGCGAACGTGTGGGAGCGCTTCTCGGCCGACGGGCTCGACGTGCCCGCCGGCGGCATCCTGCTCGTCGACGACCAGGCCGACAGCCGGTGGACCCTCACCGCCGCGGCGCGCACCCTGCGGCGCGCCGGCGCGACCGCGGTCCTGCCGTTCGTGCTCGCGCTCCGCGGCTGACCGCGCGGCGGCACGCCGTCCACGGGCGCCCCCGCGCTAGCGTCGGGCCATGGAGTTCCGAACGGCACGCCCAAACGAGTCGGCGGCGCTCAGCGAGCTCGTGCTGGCCGGCGTCGCGTACTGGGGCCACGACGTGAACTTCCCCGACGCCGTCCGGAGCCTGGAGGAGCACGACCTCCCGACGCCGGAGTTCATCGAGGCGAACACGGTCGAGGTGCTGGTCGACGACGAGCGGCCGATCGGCTTCTACAGCCTCGTCGAGGCGGACGGGTTCGTCGACCTCGAGCACATGTTCCTCGACGTCGACCGTATCGGCTCCGGACTCGGCCGCCGGCTGTTCGAGCGAGCGACGACCGTCGCGCGAGGGATCGACGATCGCATGCGCATCCTGTCCGACCCCGCGGCGAAGGGGTTCTACGCGGCCATGGGCGCCGAGCTCGAGCGCGAGGTCGAGGCCGCGCCCGGCTTCTTCCTCGGCGTCATGTGGCTCGACCTCCGCCAGCCCGCCGACCGCGGCTGACGGGCGAGCCGACGCGCGGGGCCGCCCGGGCGCGACCCCGCCGCGTCCAGCGGATCAGGCCGGCTGCACCTGCGCGTCGGCGTCGACCGCGTCGCCGCCGACGGCGTCCCCGGTCGGCTCCTTCGCGACGAGCGTGAGCACGTCGTAAGTGGCCACGAGCTCGTCGTCCTGGTTCTTCAGCACCGCGTCCCAGCGCACCTCGCCGTACTCGTCGGTCTCGCGAGGCGTGATCTGCTTCGCCGTCAGCTCCACGCGGATCGAGTCGCCCGGCGAGACCGGCGTGATGAAGCGCAGGTTCTCCAGGCCCGAGTTGGCGAGCACCGGACCGGGCGCGGCGTCCACGAACAGGCCAGCGGCCCACGAGACGAGCAGGTAGCCGTGGGCGACGCGTCCCGGGAAGAACGGGTTCGCCGCGGCCGCGGCCTCGTCCATGTGCGCGTAGAACGTGTCGCCCGTGAAGTGCGCGAACGTCTCGATGTCCTCGAGCGTCACCGTCCGCGCGGGCGAGGCGACCTGATCGCCGATGCGCAGCTCCGCGAGCGACTTCCGGAACGGGTGGCGCTCGCCCGACTCCGCGAACGGTCGCGCCTCGGCACCCGAATGCCAGACGCCCGTGAGCGCGGTGAGCATCGCGGGCGAGCCCTGCACCGCGGTGCGCTGCATGTGGTGCATGACCGCGCGGATGCCGCCGAGCTCCTCGCCGCCGCCGGCGCGACCGGGTCCGCCGTGCACCAGGTGCGGCACGGGCGAGCCGTGTCCGGTCGACGTGCGCGCGTCGTCGCGGTCGAGGAAGAGGAGGCGGCCGTTCATCGCGGCGATGCCGGACGCGAGTGCGACCGCGACGTCCGGATCATGGGTGGCGACGCTCGTGACGAGCGAGCCGCCGCCGCGCGCGACGAGGTCGACCGCCTGGTCGAGGGAGTCGTAGCCGATGACCGAGGCGACGGGGCCGAACGCCTCGACCTCGTGCACGGCCGCGGCCGTGGCATCCGGGAACGACAGCAGCATGGGCGAGACGAAGGCGCCCTCGGGGTCGGGGCCCGTCGAGCCGTCCGCGAGCACCACGTCGGGCGCGTCGGTCGACCCGACGACCACCTCGCCGCCGGCCTCGCGGAGGCGCTCGACCTGGCGGAGCACCTCGTCGCGCTGTGCGAGCGAGGCCAGCGGTCCCATGGTCACGCCCTCGGCGCGCGGATCGCCGAGCACGACCTTCGCGGCCAGCCGCTCGCGGACCGCGTCGACGACCGCGTCGACCGAACCCGCCGGGACGATCGCGCGACGGATCGCGGTGCACTTCTGCCCGGCCTTGGAGGTCATCTCCACGACGAGCTGCGCGATGTAGGCGTCGAACTCCGGCGTCCCGGGCGCGGCGTCGGTGCCGAGCACCGAGGCGTTGATCGAGTCGGTCTCGCTCGTGAAGCGCACGCCGCCGGTCTGCACCGAATCGTGCGCCCGGAGCTTCTCGGCGGTCGACGCCGACCCGGTGAAGCCGACGAGGTCGCCGAGGCGCAGGTGGTCGAAGAGGTCGGGCACGCTGCCGGAGACGAGCTGGAGCGAGCCGGCGGGCAGAAGCCCCGACTCGACGAGGATCCGCACGAACGCCTCGGCGAGGTAGCCGGTCGGCGTCGCGGGCTTCACGACGGTCGGTACGCCCGCGAGGAACGCGGGCGCGAACTTCTCGAGGGAGCCCCAGACGGGGAAGTTGAACGCGTTGATCTGCACGGCGACGCCGGGCAGCCGCGTGTAGACGTGGCGGCCGATGAAGGAGCCGTCCTTCGACAGCGGCTCGACCGGGCCGTCGACGACGACCTTCGCGTTCGGCAGTTCGCGGCGCCCCTTCGACGAGTAGGTGAACAGCACGCCGATGCCGCCGTCGATGTCGACCCACGAGTCGCGCTTGGTGGCGCCGGCGCGCGCTGACACCTCGTAGAGCTCGGCCTTGCGCTCGGTGAGCGCCAGCGCCATCTGCTTGAGCAGCACCGCTCGCTGGTGGAACGTGAGCTCGCCGAGCGAGCGCTGCCCGACCGTGCGGGCGTGCTCGAGCACGGCGCCGAGGTCGAGCCCCTCGGTCGACACCCGGGCGACGACCTCGCCGGTCGATGCGTCGCGCACCTCGGTGGCGGAGACCTCGGCGGACGCGTCGGGCGTCCACCACGCGTCGCGGACGTAGCTGGGCAGGATGCCGGTCATTCTGGTCTCCTCGGTGGTGGTCGGGTCGGCCGCGCTCGCGCCGGCCGTGTCGGTGTCGGCGCGCGTCACTGCGCGTCCCAGACGTGGAAGCCCTCGCCGGTCTTGCGGCCGAGCTTGCCCTCGGCCACCATCCGCCGCAGCAGGGCCGGGGGCTCGAAGCGCTCGCCCAGCTCGCCCGCGAGGTACTCGGCGATGCCGAGCCGGACGTCGAGGCCGACGAGGTCGGTGAGCCGCAGCGGCCCGACGGGGTGCTTGTACCCGAGCACCATCGCGGCGTCGATGTCCTCGGCGGAGGCGACGCCCTCCTCGAGCATGCGGATCGCCTCGAGCCCGAGCGCGACGCCCAGCCGGCTCGACGCGAAGCCCGGTGCATCGTGCACCACGATCGGCGTCTTGCCGATCGCCTCGACCCATCCGCGGGCCTGCTCGACGAGCGCGCCGTCGGTCGCCGTGCCACGCACCAGCTCGACGAGCGTGGAGGCGGGCACGGGGTTGAAGAAGTGCAGGCCCAGGAACCGGGCCGGCCGCTGGAGGCGCTCCGCGAGCACGTCGATCGAGATCGACGACGTGTTGCTCGCGAGCGCGGCGTCCTCGCCGAGCACGGACTCGACGCGGGTGAGGGCGTCGACCTTCAGCGCGAGGTCCTCGGGCACGGCCTCGACGACGAGGTCGGCGTCGGCGAACACCGCGACATCGGTCGCGACGTCGAGGCGCACGGCGAGCTCCTCGGCGGTCTCGTCGGTGGTGCCGCGCGCCACGGACGCCGCGACGGAGTCGAGCACGCGGGTGCGCGCGGCCTCGGCGGCCTCCACGTCGCGTTCGACGACGGTGACGCGTGCGCCGGCGAGCAGGAACGCGTGCGCGATGCCGGCGCCCATGCGCCCGCCGCCGAGCACGCCGACGCGTTCGGGTGCGACCGGGGTCGCCGCGGTGGTGGTCGGGTCGGTCACTCGGTGCTCCTCTGCTTCGCGGACCGGCGCTCGAGGAACTCGGTCATGCGGCGGTGCTTCTCGGGGCTCTCGAAGAGCACGGCCTGCTCCTCGAGGTCGATCCGGGGGTGGTCGGCGCGCGGCGCCCGGAGGACGCGCTTGGCGGCCATGGTCGCCGCGCGATCGTTCCTCGCGATCCGATCCGCGATCGCGTGCGCCTCGGCGAGCAGGTCGCCCCTGGGATGCACGGCGGTGATCAGGCCGATCGAGAGCGCTTCGGCGGCGTCGACGATGCGGCCCGTGAGCAGCAGCTCGGTCGCCCGCGCCTCGCCGACGATCTCGCGCAGCCGCCAGGTGGCGCCCGCGGCGGGGATGATGCCGAGGCCGGTCTCGGGATTGCCGAAGCGCGCGTCGGGCGTGGCGATCCGGATGTCGGCGGCGAACGCGAGCTCGGCCCCGCCGCCGAGCGCCCAGCCGTCGACGGCGGCGATCACCGGCATCGGCAGTTCGTTCACGCGCACGAACGCGTTCGCGTTGATGCCGGCCAACGCGTCGGCCGCGCGCCGCTCGCGCAGCTGCGCGATGTCGGCGCCCGAGGCGAACACGCCGTCGGCGCCGGTCAGGATGAGGGTGCGCGGCTCGCCCTCGAGCTCCTCGCACAGCGCGTGGATCGCGTCGATCGTGGACTGGTCGATGGCGTTGCGCTTGTCGGGTCGGTTCAGGGTCGCGACGACGCGGTCGCCGGTGCGCTCGATGACGAGCGACGACGGCGCGTCGGGCGACACCGCGAGATCCGGCGGGGTCATCGGACGCCCTCGACGATCAGGGCGCTGCCCTGGCCCACGCCGACGCACATCGTGGCGAGGCCGTAGCGCGAGCCCTCGCGCTCCATGCGGCCGAGGAGCGTCACCACGAGCCGCGCGCCGGACGAGCCGAGCGGGTGCCCGAGCGCGATCGCGCCGCCGTCGACGTTCACCCGGTCGGGGTCGAGCCCGAGCCGGCGGATGCTGGCGAGCGACTGCGTCGCGAACGCCTCGTTGAGCTCGACCGAGCCGATCTCGTCGAGCGAGACGCCCGAGCGCTCGAGCGCCTTCTCGGTGGCGGGCACGGGGCCGAGGCCCATGATCTCCGGGGCGAGTCCCGCGGAGGCGCCGACGACGACCCGGGCCCGAGGGGTCAGCCCGTAGCGCTCGACCGCCTGGCCGCTCGCGACGACGATCGCACTGGCGCCGTCGTTCAGCGAACTGGAGTTGCCGGCGGTCACGACCGAGCCGCCCTTCACGACCGGGCGGAGCGTCGAGAGCACCTCGAGCGAGGTCTCGCGGCGCGGGCCCTCGTCGACGAGCACCTCGCCCCTCGCGGTCGGCACCCCGACGATCTCGGCCTCGAACCGGCCCGCGTCGATCGCGGCGACCGCGCGCTGCTGACTGCGGAGCGCGAAGGCGTCGGCCTCCTCGCGGGTGATGCCGTCGACGCGTGCGACCTCCTCGGCGGTCTCGGGCATCGAGAAGGTCGCCTTGTGGCGGGCGAGCAGCTTCGCGTTCGGGAAGCGCCATCCGATCGACGTGTCGTACGCCTCGCCGGGCTTGGCCCACGGCTTCTCGGGCTTCGCCTGCACCCAGGGCGCGCGGGTCATCGACTCCACGCCGCCGGCGACGATGAGGTCGGCGTCGCCCGCGCGGATCGCCTGGGCCGCCATCGTGATGGCGGACATGCCCGACGCGCAGAGGCGGTTGACGGTGATGCCGGGCACGGAGTCGGGGAGCCCGGCGAGCAGCACCGACATCCGCGCGACGTTCCGGTTGTCCTCGCCCGCCTGGTTGGCGGCGCCGAGGATGACCTCGTCGATCGCACCCTCCTCGAGCGCGTCGAACTCGAGGCCGGCACGGCGGATCGCCTCGCCGACGACGAGGCTCGCGAGGTCGTCGGGACGCACGCTCGCGAGCGCGCCCCCGTAGCGACCGACCGGGGTCCGCACTCCTCCGACGAGATACGCCTCCGCCATGCCTGCTCCTGACCACGTCGTCCGGACGGCGGCGCCGCATGCGGGCCGCCGCGTCTTCCCCTCGGCTGAATTCCAACCGACCGTTCAGTCAGTAAGTATGCCGAACGGATGGCCCGTCCGCCAGTCGGCCGACGCGACGGATCGCGGGGTCGCCGTCAGTTGAGCAGCCCGAGGACGCCCGCGGCGATCGGGCCGATCCACTTCGCGACCTTCACGATGTTCTCGAAGATCGAGGTGCCCGCGGCGATCACCGCACCGCCCTTCTGGACCGTGTCGACGACCGCGTCGAGTCGCGAGGCGGCCTTCTCCCGGTCGGGCTTCGACCCGCCCATGTCCTTCGCGATGCCGTCGAGCTCCGACCGCACGCGCGCCGAGGCCTCCGGCGGCAGGAGCCGCTCGGCATCGCGCCGGAGCGAATCGAGCGTCGGCCGCATCTCCTCGAGCGACGAGTCGACGGTGATCGACTGCACCGTCATGTGCTGGTCGCCCGCGGCGATGTACTGGTCCCGCCCCGCATTGAACGTGGCCCCTTCGAATGCCCCCATCGGTCATCTCCCCTCTCTGCGACGCTGCGCCCGCGACATGCCGCTCCCGATCCCGGCGAGGACGCCGCCGAGGAGGAACAGGCCGAACGCGTACCCGAACTCGACCGGGAACTCCGGGATGCCCGGACCCGAGTACGTGGCCAACGCGAAGAACGTGAACCCCGCCCAGGCGAAGCCGCCGAGGGCCACGATGCTGCCGATGATCGCGATCACGCGCCCCGGCCCGCGTCCCTCGAAGATCTCGTCCGACGCGTCCTCGCCCTGCACGTGGATGGTCTGGTTCCACGTCTGGTTGCCGGCCGCGATGAACTGGTCGCGCTGCGACGTGTAGGCATCCCCCGCCCCCGATGCGGTCGGCGACGGACCCGTCGCCGACGGAGTCCCGGATCCGACCTCGACGAGGCGGAGCTGCACCGGCCCGACCGTCAGGACGTCGCCGTCGTGCAGCTGCACCGGGCGGTCGACGCGGCGACCGTTGACCCACGTGCCGTTGCGCGACTGCTGGTCGACGGCGATCACCACGGGGCCGCTCGCGTCGAGCACGACGTGACGCCGGCTCACCCCGTCGTACGGGAGGCGGATGTCGGCGTCGCCCTCGCGACCGACCAGCGACGTCGAGCGCGGGACGTCGATGACGGTGCCGAGGTCGCCGCCGGCGACGACGATCAGGCGTCGGACGGACTCAGCCGGACGGCCGTCCATCGATCCGCACTCCGCGCTGCTCCACGACCACGACCGCCCCCTCGACCATGCGACCCCGCAACGATCTCGCGTGCCCGAATTCTAGGGAGTCGGGGAAGCGGCCGCACCTTCGAGCGCCGGTGCGGTCGACCCCGGAGACGACGCACGCCCCGACGCCGGGCGTCGGGGCGTGCGTCGAGCGAGGCGAGTCAGGCGCCGGCGAGGACCTCGTCGCCGAGGCGCACGTCCTCGAAGTCGACCTCGATCTCCGCGCGGTCGAGCAGCTCGGCGAGCCGGCGCTGGCGGTTGCGCGTGATGAGCGTCACGACCCGGCCCTCGCGGCCCGCGCGGCCGGTGCGACCGGCGCGGTGGAGGTAGGTCTTGTACTCGTCCGGCGCGTCGGCCTGGATCACGAGATCGATGTCGTCGACGTGGATGCCGCGGGCGGCGACGTCCGTGGCGACCAGCACGTCGACCCGTCCGCTCGTGAGCTGCTGCAGGTTTCGCGTGCGCTTGGACTGGTTGAGGTCGCCGTGCAGGGCGACCGCGCGGATGCCGGCGTCCTCCAGGTGGTCGGTGAGGTCCTCGGCGAAGGCGCGGGTGCGCGAGAAGACGAGCGTCTTGCCGTCGCGGTCGGCGAGCTGCGCGACCATGTCCCGCTTGTCGCGGTGGTCGATCACGAACACGCGGTGCTCGATGGTGCTCGAGGCCTGGTCCTCGCCGGCGACCTCGTGCACGGCCGGCTCGACGAGGAACTCGTCGACCAGGGCGGCCACGCCGGTGTCGAGCGTCGCCGAGAACAGCAGCTTCTGGCCGCCGTCGCGGGTCAGGCGGAGGATGCGCTGGACGGGCTCGAGGAAGCCGAGGTCGCACATGTGGTCGGCCTCGTCGAGGACCGTGACGCGGATGTCGGAGAGGTCGAGGTGGCCCTGGCTCACGAGGTCCTCGATGCGGCCCGGCGTGCCGATCACGATGTCGACGCCGCGACGGAGCGCGCCGACCTGACGCGCCTGCGGCACGCCGCCGTAGACCTGGGTGGTGAACAGGCCCACGGACTGGGCGATCGGCTGCACCGTGCGGTCGATCTGGAGGGCGAGCTCGCGCGTCGGCGCGAGGATGAGCGCGCGGGGAGCGCGGCCCATCGAGCGCTTGCGGCGAGCGGCGGCCTCGGAGCCCTTGGCCGCGGCGCCGTCCTCGGCCCAGATGCGCATGAGCCGCTCGACGGTCGGGGCACCGAAGGCGATGGTCTTGCCGGAACCGGTTCGGCCGCGGCCGAGCACGTCGCGACCCTCGAGCACGACCGGGATGGTCGCGGCCTGGATCGGGAACGGGGTCTCGGCGCCGAGGCGCGCGAGCGCGTCGACGATGTTGCGGCCGAGGCCGAGGTCGGCGAACGCGACGCCGTCGACCTCATCGGCCGTCACGGCCTCCGCCTGGAGGCGCTCCAGCACGACGTCGTCGGCCGGCTCGAAGCGCTCGGCGCGGGACTCGTCGCCGAAGAACGCGGAGGGGCGACGCTCGGAGTCGCGGAAGCCGGGGCGGTCGAACTCGCGCGGGCGGCGCGGACCGCGCTCGCCGCGGTCGCCGCGGTCGTCCCGGCGCGGCGCACGGTCATCACGGTCGAACCGACGCGGGGCACGCTCGTCACGATCGAACCGACGGTCACCGCGGTCGTCACGACGCGGGGCACGGTCATCACGGTCGAACCGACGCGGCGCGCGGTCATCACGATCGAACCGACGGTCACCGCGGTCGTCACGACGCGGGGCACGATCGTCACGGTCGAACCGACGCGGCGCGCGGTCATCGCGATCGAACCGACGCGGCGCACGGTCGTCGCGATCGAACCGACGCGGCGCGCGGTCATCACGGTCGAAGCGACGGTCACCGCGGTCGTCACGACGCGGCGCACGGTCGTCGCGGTCGAATCGACGGTCGTCCCGACCGGCTCGGTCGGCACGGTGCTCGGTCCGTCCCCGGGCGACGCGCTCGTCGCGGGTCCAGCGCGGGGCCTTGGTCGACTCGGCGTCCTCGGGACGGTGGCCGCGGTGCTTGGGGCTTCGCGAGCCGGGCTTCTGCGGGCCGCCGGCGCGACCCGGGGTGCGACGGGAGCCCTGGCGGGCGGGGTCGAAGTCGCGGGCGACGCGGCCGCCGGCGGGCTTGCGGTTGTTGGACATGGGGTGACTGCTTTCCTGGTTGCTCGTGTACGTGGCAACCGGCCGCGCGGGCAGCGCAACACGACTGAGAACCCGGAAGCATCGTCGACCGGGGCCGTTCACATACGGTGTGATCTCCCCCGTGCCTATCGCCCGGGGATCCGGCCCACTGGACTCACTGTTCCGCGCAGGGCGCGGCGTCCGATGGCCGACCGCTCCACGATACCGGAGCACCGCCTGTGAATCCCCCGCACGACGGGTTCCCGCCTCGAGAACGTAACGGACCGGTAACGCGGATCGCGTACGCTCTCGTCGTGACCACACCGCCGTCGATCTCCGTCGAGCCGCCGCACGCGGCCGGCATCGCCGAGCTGCTCGAGGGCGGCTCCGCGTACGCGCAGTCCCGATACCCCGAGGGCGCCGGGTGCGTGCAACTCGACTGGGCGGAGCTCCAGCGGCCCGGCGTCGACGTGTACGTCGCCCGCCGGGGCGACGGCACGGCGGTCGGCATGGTCGCCCTCATCGACGACGGCACGCACGGCGACGGCCGTGCCGAGATCGTGCGCATGTACGTCGACGAGTCGGCGCGGGGCCACGGGATCGCCGCCCTCCTGCTGCAGCGGGTCGAGACGGATGCCGCGGCGCGCGGGCTCCGCGAGCTCGTGCTCCAGACGGGCACCCAGCACCTGCCGGCGCAGGCGCTGTACGCCAAGCACGGCTACCGCCGGGTCGACGCGTTCGGCCGCTACGTCGGCGTCCGGGCGAGCATCTGCATGGCGAAGTCACTCGTCGGCTTCGGCGCCGAGCCGCTGCTCGACCGCCCGATGGCCGTCGGCGAGTAGCGCGCTCAGGCGGCCGGTCGGCACCCGTCGAGGACGCGCTCGATCGCGTCGCGCTCGGCGGAGGTGACCCAGAGGCGGTACTCGGACTTCACCTCGACCTGCCGGGCGACGTACTCGCAGCGGAAGCCGCGGTTCGGCGGCAGCCACGTCGCCGCGTCGCCGGCGCCCTTCTGCTGGTTCGCGGAGCCGTCCACGGCGAGCAGGTTCAGCGGGTCGTTGGCGAAGGCGACGCGTTCCTCCTCGCTGAGCTGCTGGGCACCGGTGGCCCAGGCGTTCGCGAGGGGCACGACGTGGTCGATCTGCACGAGCTGCGAGGTGCCCTCGCCGCGGACGAAGTCGATCAGCTGCCCCGTGTACGGGTCGTCGAGCAGGCCCGCGAGCACCCGGCACCCGCTCGGCCGGTCGA
Source organism: Agromyces litoreus (assembly GCF_040496015.1). NCBI lineage: Bacteria > Bacillati > Actinomycetota > Actinomycetes > Micrococcales > Microbacteriaceae > Agromyces > Agromyces litoreus. Next base: position 196,278 of record NZ_JBEPKA010000001.1, on the reverse strand, counting down.
TCCCGTCGAGGTCGCGGGCGAGCACGTCGTTGCGCGTGTCGCAGCCGTTGCGGTCGACGTCGACCCAGCCGTGGCCGAACTCGTCGCGCTCGTAGCCGGTCATCGCCGCGCGACCCTTGACCGGGAGCGCGTCGAGGTCGGCGTAGGCGGCCTCGATCTCGTCGGCCGTGAGCGGGTCGCCCGTGGCGGAGGAACCGCCGGCGAGCTCGGACTCGAGCGCGACGAGGACGTCGACGAGGTCGTCCACGAGGTCGTCGACGACGACGTCGGTGGAGCAGGCGGTCAGCGACAGGGTGAGCGCGACGCCGAGGCTCGCGCTGAGGAAGGTTCGGATCACCGGGGTCCGTTCGGGCGGGGGCGGGCAGGGCGGGGGCCGGTCGGGGCTGCCGCGAGCGTATCGGGACCGGGCGACCCCGCGCCGCCCGGGCCGACACCGCTCCGGCGGGTGTCCGCGGAGGACCCGACCTCGGGTAGCATCGCCCTCACCCCCGACCCCGGAGCCCCGACCGATGACCCGAACCTCCGGTGATCGCGGCGGCCGGCGGCGCCGGTCGACGCGGATCGCCCTCGCCGTGAGCGCCGCGCTCGCCGTGGTCGGCGTCGTGTCCGCCTTCCACCAGCCGCTGCGCGAGCTCGACCCGAACGCTCGACAGGCCTCCAGCGAGGTCGCCGGGACGGAGCTCATCGGCATCCGCACCTTCGAGCCGCCCGCCGGGCTGCTCGTCGACGAGGACCTCGAGTACGGCGTGGCCGACGACGGCACCGTCCTCACGCTCGACGTGTGCAGCCCGACCGTGCCCGCCCTCCCCGGCGCGAGGCCGGCCGTGCTCTCCATCCACGGCGGGAGCTGGGCGCGCGGCGACAAGGCGAACGCCGACTGGCGCAACGTCTGCCTGTGGCTCGCGAGCGAGGGCTTCGTCGGCGTGTCGGTCAACTACCGGCTCGTGCCCGACGCGCGGTTCCCGGCACAGGTCGAGGATGTCGCGGGCGCCGTCGAGTGGCTGCGGGAGCCCGCACAGCTCGAACGGTTCGATCTCGACCCCGCGCGCATCGGCGCCTTCGGGGGGTCGGCGGGCGGCCACCTCGCCGCACTGCTCGGGACCATGGGCGAGGGGGCGACGGATGCGGGCTCCCGTGTCGCCGCCGTGGTCGAGCTCTCCGGGCCCGTCGGCCTGGGCCTGCCGGAGCTCGACGCCGACGACGCGTCCGACTGGTTGCGCGGCATCGTCGGCGACTTCCTCGGCTGCGAGCCCGGGACGCCGGACGACGCGTGTCCGCAGGCCATCGACGCCTCGCCGACGGCCTGGGTCGACCCGACCGACCCGCCGTTCCTGATCGGCCACGCCGAGTCCGAGGTGGTCCCGGTCGGCCAGTCCGAGCGGCTCGCCGCGACGCTGCAGGCGTCGGCGGTCGAGGCCGAGGTCGCGATCGTGCCCGGTGACGCGCACTCGATCGGCATCCTCGACGAGGGGCTCCGCGACCGCGTCGCGGCGTTCCTCCACGCGCACCTGGGGTGAGGTCCGCGCGCACGTCCATCGGCTTCGCAGCGCCGATGGGGTTCGATTGACGCATGGGCAGTGAACCGATCACCGTGTCGATCCGCCGCGAGGTCGACCCCGAGCGCATCGCGGAGGCGACCGTCTGGGTGCAGACCGGCGTGAACCTCGCCAACCGCTACCCGGGCTTCCTCGGCTCCGGATGGGTGCGCGCGGGCGACGACTCCGACGTGTGGCACATGCTCTACCGCTTCGCCAACGAGCAGACCCTCGAGGCCTGGGAGCGCTCGCCCGAGCGGGCGTGGTGGCTGGAGATGGGTCGCGGGTTCGTGCGCGCCGAGCGGGCGAAGCGGCGGACGGGGATCGAGGGGTGGTTCGACGAGCCCGCCACCGGATCGGTCCCCGCGGTCGCGGACGCCGACGGCGACGTGCCGCCGCTGCCGCCCGCGCCGCCCCGGTGGAAGCAGGCCGTGAGCATCTGGCTGGGCTTCTTCCCAGTGAACCTCGCGTTCTCGCTGCTGGTCGCACTGCTGCCGTGGTGGGACGGCGTCCCGCTCGCCCTCCGCGTGCTCGTCACCACCCTCGTGCTGACGCCGATCATGACGTACTGGGTGCTGCCGTGGGTCACCCGGATGCTGCGCGACTGGCTGGCACCCGCCGGCACGGCCTGATCGCACGGGCCGTGCGCGGTCAGCGCGCTCCGATGCGCCGGGACAGCGTGGCGGCCGCCTCGCGGACGGCGTCGGTCGCCGCCGCGACGAGGTCCTCGGGCGACCCCTCGGCGAAGGTCACCGCGATCGCCGCGGCCGGCCAGCCCAGGTGATCGAGCACCGGGGCCCCGACCGAGGCGAGGCCCGTGGTCACCTCGCCGTGCTCGCCCGCGGCGCCCGCCGCCCGCGCCTCGGCCAGCACGCCCTTCAGTCTCGCGTACGTCCACGGCGCGGCATCCGGCATCGGCGTGCGGTCGGCGAAGGCCGACCGATCCGGGTAGAGCGCGCGCAACTGGGCCGGCGGAAGCGCCTGGAGCATCGCTCGGCCGGATGCCGTGAGGTGCGCGGGCAGCCGGACGCCGACGTCCGAGACCAGGGACGGCCGCCGGGGCGCGCGCTCCTCGACGAGGTAGAGCACGTCGCGGCCGTGCAGCACCGCGAGGTGGCCGGACTCGCCGAGCCGGTCGACGAGGTTCGCCACCAGCGGGCGGCCGAGGCGCGTGAGCGGCTGCTGGCGGCTGAAGCCGCTCGAGAGCTCGAACGCGGCGACGCCCAGGCCGTAGCGCCGCTCCTCCGGCAGGTGCACGACGAATCCGCGGTCCTGCAGCACGGCGAGGAGGTGGTACGTGGTCGACCTCGGCAGGCCGAGCACGCTCGCGATCGATGCGGCCGGGACCGGCCCGCGCTGCGCGGCGAGGTGCGTGAGGATCCGCAGCACCTGGTCGGCGGCGGGGACCTTCGACGCGTCGGCCATCCACCGCTCCCATCGTCCGGTATCCCGGACGGAAGCGTACTCCCCCGCGTTCCGGCGCGCACCGGGCCGGTGTGGAATCGGAGCATGAGCACCATCGCGCCCGCACCCGCCCGCACCGCGGCATCCGTCACCGTCGGCACCGGCCCGCTCTCGATCGACGACGTCGTCGACGTCGCCCGCCACGAGGCGCCGGTCGTGCTCGATCCCGCCGCGCTCGAGCAGGTCGCCGCGAGCCGCGCGATCATCGAGGACCTCGCGGCCGACCCCGAACCGCACTACGGGATCTCGACCGGGTTCGGCGCGCTCGCCACGACCTTCATCGCCGAGGACCGCCGGGCGCAACTGCAGGCGAGCCTCGTGCGTTCGCACGCGGCGGGCTCCGGCCCCGAGGTCGAGCGCGAAGTGGTGCGCGCCCTCATGCTCCTGCGCCTCTCGACGCTCATGACCGGCCGCACGGGCGTGCGCCGCGAGACCGCCGAGACGTACGCGGCGATCCTGAACGCCGGCATCACGCCGGTCGTGCACGAGTACGGTTCCCTCGGCTGCTCGGGCGACCTCGCGCCCCTCGCCCACTGCGCGCTCGTGGCGATGGGCGAGGGCCGCGTCCGCGTGCCCGGATCCGACGAGGTCTCGGATGCGGCATCCGCACTCGCGGCGGCGGGCATCGCGCCGCTCCACCTCGGCGAGAAGGAGGGCCTCGCCCTCATCAACGGCACCGACGGCATGCTCGGCATGCTGGCGCTCGCGATCGACGACCTGCGGATGCTGCTGGCCACGGCCGATGTCGCCGCCGCGATGAGCGTCGAGGGCCTCATGGGCACCGACGCCGTGTTCGCGGCCGACCTGCACGCGCTGCGCCCGCAGCGCGGCCAGGCCGTCTCGGCGTCGAACCTGCGCGACCTCCTCGCGGGCTCCCCGATCGTGGAGAGCCACAAGGGACCGGAGTGCACCCGCGTGCAGGACGCCTACTCGCTGCGCTGCGCCCCGCAGGTGCACGGCGCCGCGCGCGACACCCTCGCGCACGCGACCTCCGTCGCCGAGGCCGAGCTCGCGAGCGCGGTCGACAACCCGGTGCTCACCCCGGACGGCAGGGTCGAGTCGAACGGCAACTTCCACGGCGCGCCCGTCGCATACGTGCTCGACTTCCTCGCGATCGCGGTGGCGGACGTCGCCTCGATGAGCGAGCGGCGGACCGACCGCTTCCTCGACAAGGCCCGCAGCCACGACCTGCCGCCGTTCCTCGCGCACGAGGTGGGGGTGGACTCCGGACTCATGATCGCGCAGTACACCGCCGCCGGCATCGTCTCGGAGTTGAAGCGCCTCGCCGCCCCCGCGTCCGTCGACTCCATCCCGTCGTCGGCGATGCAGGAGGACCACGTCTCGATGGGTTGGGCCGCCGCACGGAAGCTCCGTCGCGCGGTCGACGGGCTCGCGCGCGTGATCGCGATCGAGGTCATGACCGCCGCGCGCGGGCTCGCGCTGCGGGCCCCGCTGCGGCCCGGCGAGGCCACCGGCGCGGTGGTCGAGTGGGTCGCCGGGACGGGTGCGACGCCGGGTGCCGACCGCTTCCTCTCCCCCGAGATCGAGCGGATCGTCGAGGCCGTCCGGTCGGGCGACGTGCTGCGGCGCGCCGAGCGGATCACGCCCCTCCGCTGACGCCCGCGCGGGTGCACCCCGAACGGGGGACCGGCGCGTCGAACGCAACGGTTGTGCGCGCGTCCCTCGAACGGGCAGACTGGGGGCTGTGCCGGCATCGCTGTCGGCCGCTTGGAAACCCTATGATGCGTCGAACCCGAGTCGCTGACGAGCGAGACCCGTTCCGGTCGAGACCCGCCCGGACGTGTACGTTCGCGGTCGCTGCGCTCGCGGGCGGCATCCTGCTCGGGGTCTCCGCCATCGCACCGGCCTCCGCCGATGAGCTCGACGGCACGGCCATCACCGCCGAGGCCGGCGACGCGACGGGCACCGCGGAATCGACCGCGGGCGACGCGACGGGCGGCGAGGCGGACGGCGGGGCGACCGATCCCACGCCGGAACCGACGCCCGCGCCCGAGCCCACGCCGACCGAGGAACCCGCCCCGGATCCGACGCCGGAGCCGACGCCAGATCCCACGCCGGACCCGACGCCGGACCCGACGCCGGACCCCACTCCCGACCCCACGCCGACGCCGGATCCGACCCCGACGCCCGAGCCCGGCCCGGAACCGACGCCCACGCCGACCCCGACGCCGACCCCCACCCCGACGCCGACGCCCAGCCCGACCCCGACGCCCAGCCCGGCTCCGCCGACCTCGAGCGGCGTCACGGCGCCGTACGTGTTCGTGGGCGACGGCCCGGTGGTGCAGGTCGTGCGCACGACGCGGACCGTCACGACGGCGGATGCCTCAGAGGCCGGCGTCGCGAGCCTGCGGACGAAGCTCGACCGCGCCATGGCCGAGCTCCGGACCGCCGAGGACGCGCTCGCCGCCGCTCGCAGCACGAAGGTCGACGCCAGGGCGGTCGCCGAGCGGCTCGATGAGGACGCCGCCGAGGCTCGCCGCATCGCGGAGACCGCCGCCAGCGTGTACCTCGACGCGGTCGAGGGCGACGGCGCCGCGATGCGCTCCATGAGCGCCGCATTCGGGTCGGGCAACGACCTGCTCGCGGGGCTCGCCGGCATGGACCGGATCCAGCGGCTCGCCGGCGACTCCGACCGGCTGCGCGCGATCGCGGAACGTCGCGACGCCGACGCCGATGCCGCCGAGGAGCGCGCCGCCGCCGCATGGCAGGCGGTCGACGCCATCCCGGTGTCGGAGTACGAGAACGACGTGCTCGTGGCGAAGGGCGTCCTCGCCGCCGTGCGGGCCGAGCTCAACGGCGCACAGACCCGCCTGGCCTCGCAGGAGGTCCAGGAGATCATCACCTACGAGGTCATCTCGCCCGACAACGGCCAGCTGAGCGGGCAGGGCTGGGCCGCACCCGTCTTCGGGACGCTCTCCGACGGATTCGGCCCGCGCCCGAACAAGCCCCTTCCCGGCGTGAACGACTTCCACCGCGGCACCGACCTCGCCGCCCAGTGCGGCACGGGCGTCTTCGCCGCGACGAACGGCGTCGTCGTGCAGGCCGGGCGCAACGGCTCGTACGGCAACTGGATCCTCGTCGACCACGGCGACGGCGTCGCCACCGGCTACGCGCACCTGCGCGACGGCGGCGTGCTCGTCGACGTCGGCCAGGTGGTCTCCGCGGGCGAGCTGATCGGCGCGGTCGGCAGCACGGGCGCCTCGACCGGATGCCACCTGCACTACGAGGTGCGCATCGACGGCGTCGCCACCGACGCGGTGCCGTTCATGGCCGCGCGCGGCGTGTTCCTCGGCTGATCGGAACCCCGGCGCCGTCCGCGACGACCTCCGCGGTCACGTCCACGGCCGCATGTCCGGGATCCCGGACGCGACCGGCCCGCCGCGCGTTGTCGACCGGTCGACGAGGGTGTGGGATCGGAACATGACCACCGCCGCACCCACCCAGGCCGACGCCGTCGCCGGCCACCGCACCGTCCGCGCCGCCCGGGGCACCGAGCTCTCGGCGAAGAGCTGGCAGACCGAGGCGCCGCTGCGCATGCTCATGAACAACCTCGACCCCGAGGTCGCCGAGCGTCCGGAGGACCTGATCGTCTACGGCGGCACCGGCAAGGCCGCGCGCAGCTGGGAGGCCTACGACGCGATCGTGCGCACCCTCCGCGAGCTCGAGCCCGACGAGACGCTGCTCGTGCAGTCGGGCAAGCCCGTCGGCGTGTTCCGCACCCACGAGTGGGCGCCGCGCGTGCTCATCGCCAACTCGAACCTCGTCGGCGACTGGGCCACGTGGCCCGAGTTCCGCCGACTCGAGCAGCTCGGCCTGACCATGTACGGCCAGATGACCGCGGGCTCGTGGATCTACATCGGCACGCAGGGCATCCTGCAGGGCACCTACGAGACCTTCGGCGCCGTCGCGCGCTCGCTCGCCGCCAAGCGCGGCGCCACCGACGAGGAGGCCGCCACCGCCTCGCTCGCCGGCACCCTCACGCTCACCGCCGGCTGCGGCGGGATGGGCGGCGCGCAGCCGCTCGCCGTCACGCTCAACGGCGGCGCGGTGCTCATCGTCGACGTCGACGAGACGCGACTCGTGCGCCGCGTCGAGCACGGCTACCTCGACGAGGTCGCCCCGTCGCTGGACGACGCGGTAGAGCGCGTGCTCGCCGCCAAGGCCGCCGGCGAGGCGCTCAGCGTCGGCGTCGTCGGCAACGCGGCATCCGTGTTCCCCGAGCTGCTCGAGCGCGGGGTCGCCATCGACATCGTGACCGACCAGACCAGTGCCCACGACCCGCTGTCGTACCTGCCGGTGGGCGTCTCCGTCGCGGAGTGGCACGCGCTCGCGGCTTCCGACCCCGAGGAGTTCACGCGCCTCTCGCGCGAGTCGATGGCCCGCCACGTCGAGGCCATGGTCGGCTTCCAGGCGCGCGGCGCCGAGGTGTTCGACTACGGCAACTCGATCCGACGCGAGGCCGAGCTCGGCGGCTACGAGCACGCCTTCGACTTCCCCGGGTTCGTGCCCGCCTACATCCGGCCGCTGTTCGCCGAGGGCAAGGGACCGTTCCGCTGGGCCGCGCTCTCGGGCGACCCGGCCGACATCGCGGCGACCGACCGTGCCATCCTCGAGCTGTTCCCCGAGGATGCGCACCTGCGGCGCTGGATCGAGCAGGCCGGCGAGAAGGTCCACTTCGAGGGCCTGCCCGCCCGCATCTGCTGGCTCGGCTACAAGGAGCGGCACCTCGCCGGCCTGAAGTTCAACGAGATGGTCGCCTCGGGCGAGCTGTCGGCGCCGGTCGCGATCGGCCGCGACCACCTCGACTCGGGCTCGGTCGCGTCGCCCTACCGCGAGACCGAGGCCATGGCCGACGGCTCCGACGCGATCGCCGACTGGCCGCTGCTGAACGCCCTCCTCAACACGGCCTCCGGAGCGACCTGGGTGTCGCTGCACCACGGCGGCGGCGTCGGCATCGGCCGCTCCATCCACTCGGGCCAGGTCGTGGTCGCCGACGGCACCGACCTCGCGGCGGAGAAGATCGCGCGCGTGCTCGTGAACGACCCCGGCACGGGCGTCATGCGCCACGTCGATGCGGGCTACGACCGCGCCGTCGAGGTCGCCCGCGAGCGCGGCCTGCACGTGCCCATGATGGACGCATGACCCGCGGTCGCGCCGTGCAGCGGACCCTGCTGACGAACATCGGCGAGCTCGTCACCAACGACCCCGCCGACGACCGCGAGGGCGGCCCGCTCGGCATCGTGCGCGACGCGGCCCTCCTCGTCGAGGACGGTCGCGTCGCGTGGGCGGGCCCGGCGGCGCAGGCGCCGGTCGGCGACGGCGTCGTCGTCGACCTCGGCGGGCGCGCGGTCATCCCGGGCTTCGTCGACAGCCACACCCACCTCGTGTTCGGCGGCGACCGCGCAGAGGAGTTCGCCGCCCGCATGGCCGGCCGGAGGTACGAGGCGGGCGGGATCCGCTCGACCGTCGCCGCGACGCGCGCCGCGACCGACCACGACCTTCGCGCGCGGCTCGCCGGGTTCGTCGACGAGCTGCACCGGCAGGGCACGACGACCTTCGAGGTCAAGACCGGATACGGGCTCAGCGTCGCCGACGAGGCGCGCCTCGCGCGCCTGGCGAGCGAGGTCACCGACGAGGTGACCTTCCTCGGGGCCCACGTGGTGCCCGCCGAGTACGCGGACGCGGAGCGCGACCCGGGCACCGGTGCCGACGCGTACGTCGACCTCGTGGTCGGCGCGATGCTCGACGAGTGCGCGCCGCACGCCCGCTGGATCGACGCCTTCTGCGAGCGCGGCGCGTTCACGGCGGAGCAGTCCCGGCGGGTGCTCGAGGCGGGTCGCGCGGCGGGCCTCGGCGTGCGCGTGCACGGCAACCAGCTCGGCGAGGGCCCGGGCGTCGCACTCGCGGTCGAGCTCGGTGCGGCATCCGTCGATCACTGCACGTACCTCTCCGACGACGACGTCGCCGCGCTGGCGGCATCCGACACCGTCGCGACGCTGCTGCCCGGCGTCGAGTTCTCGACCCGGCAGCCCTACCCGGATGCGCGCGGGCTCATCGACGCCGGCGTCGCGGTCGCGCTCGCGAGCGACTGCAACCCGGGATCGAGCTTCACGAGCTCGATGCCGTTCTGCATCGCCGTCGCCGTGCGCGACATGGGGATGACGCCGGCCGAGGCCGTCTGGGCGTCGACCGCGGGCGGCGCGCTGGCGCTGCGGCGGACCGACGTGGGTGCGCTCCGGCCCGGGATGCGCGCCGACCTCGCCGTGCTCGATGCGCCGAGCAGCATCCACCTCGCCTACCGCCCCGGGGTGCCGATCGTCGCCGAGACGTGGAAGGACGGCGCCAGGGTCGCCTGAGCCCGGCTCGCGCTGCGCCCGGGCGGGCGGCCCCACGCCTCAGTCGTCGTCGGCGCGCCGCAGCCGACGACGTGCCGCGAGCAGGGTCACCTCCGGGTGGCCGGCGACGAGGCGCTCGGCCCGGTCGAGCACGTCCGTCACGCGATCCGCGCTCGGCCCCGCGACCGCCACGCCGAGCTCGGCCCGGCGGTGCAGGTCGTGCGCGCCGACTTCGGCGACCGAGGCCTCGGTGCTCCGCCGGAGCTCGGCGATGATCGGGCGCACGACGGCGCGCTTCTGCTTCAGCGAGTGGACGTCGCCGAGCAGCACGTCGAACTCGATCCAGCCGATCCACACCCGGCCAGCCTCCCATGACGCCGGACCGGCGACGACCTCGACCTCAGTCCCGTCCCGACTCGATCCGAGCGGCCGCACGGATCGCCGCCTCGACGAGCGACCGGTCCGGCAGCCCGGCCGGCCCGCGAGCGGTCGCGTAGACCCGGCAGGCGAGGACGCCGACGACCCCGCTCGCGCCCGCGACGTCAGCGCCGTCCACGAGGATCGTCGGGGAACCGGCGAATGCGGACGCCAGCGCCTGCCGCTCGGAACGGATCGGGATGCACTCGACCGGCACGTCCGCCCGCCCGACGTCGTCGAGGACGGATCTCGCGAGGCCGCGCGCCTGCCGCCAGTGCGGGCAGGCGTCGACGTAGTGCACCTCGACCCTCATGCCCTCATTGTCGTCCTCGTGGCGGCCGATCGGTCGGCACCGCCGGCGCGGGCACGACGGGACGTCCGGCCCACGTCTCCGGCCCCCCGAGGAGGAGCATGGGCGCGGAGGACGCCTGGGGGTGGGGCCATGGATCTCGCCGTCGACCGCGCGGTCGGAACGGACCAGGTGCGCATCTGGGCCGGCCTGCAGGGCTTCGTCAGCCTCGCGGCGCTGGTCGCCCTGATCCTGTTCTTCGTGCTCTCCACGCCGTTCTCGACCCCGCAGGCGAGATGGTCCTGGCTGGGCCCGGTCAACGACTGGCTCGCGGTCATCGGTGCGGTGCCGTGGATCGTCGCGATGCTGCTGCTGGCCCGCTACGTCGCCGCCGGCCCGTGGCTGTGGGCGCTCACCGTGCTCGCGTGCGTCGGCGCCGCCGCGATCGCCATCGTCACGGTCCTCATGCTCGCCGGCCTCGCCGACCTGCAGGCCCAGTCGATCGTCGCGGTCGCGGCGACCCTCGTCGCATTCGCGTGGGCCGCCGTCGTCTCGGCGGTCGCGCGCGATGCCGGGGTCCTTCCCCCGTGGGCGGCGATCCTCGCGATCGCGGTGATCGCGGCGTTCCTCGCCGGGGCGGTGGTCGCGGGCCTCGCGTTCGCCGCCGCCGACGGGTCGGCGCTCCGCACGGTGCTGTTCGCGGTCGCGGTCGGCGTCGGCGGCCTCGCATGGATCGCCTTCCCGGTGTGGTGGCTCGCGGTCGCGTCGACCGTCACCTAGCGGCTGACGACGCCTAGCGCCGCACCTCGATCGCGCTCACGCCACCGAGGTCGAGCCAGGCGCGCTCGCCCGTGTCGACGAGCACCGCGAGCACATTGTCGCAGTGCGGGCAGCGCACGACCGTGCCGGCGCCGCTCACGTAGACCATGGTCCGGGCGAACTCCTGGACGGTGCCGCAGCCCGTGCAGCGTCCGTTCGCCGTGGTGATGTCGAACGAGAAGAAGTCGGCGAGCGGTCCGGCGAGCGCGTTGCCGTCGACGTGGCCGGTCATCAGGTGCCTCCGAATCGTTCGGTGCGGATGTCGCGGGAGTCGTGGCCGAGCTCGATGAGCCACGAGGCCACGAGCTCGACGAAGCCCGTCGAGCCGCAGACGTAGACGATCGGGCGGTCGCCCGGCGGGATGGTCGCCTCGGCGAGGCGCTCCCGCGTGATCCGGCCGGGCGGAGCCGATGCCCCGTCCGGTGCGCGCCTCGAGTAGACGAAGTCGAGCCGCAGCGGCGCGGACGAGCGGGCGAGCTCGTCGAGCTCCGCGGCGAAGTAGACGTCCTCCGGCGTCCGCGCGGCGTACAGCAGGCGGAACGGCGTCGGGTCGTCGGCGTCGGCGTGCGCCCGGGCCATCGCGACGAGCGGCACGACGCCCGAGCCGCCGGCGATGAGCTGGACGGGCCGCGCGTCGCCGCCGGCCGCGCGCGGACGCCACACGAAGAACGCGCCGAGGGGTCCGTGCACCTCGAACCGGTCGCCGGCTCGGAGCACGTCGACGAGGAAGGGCGAGACCTCGCCGTCGGGCACCCTGTCGACGGCGAGCACGACCCGGGTGCCGTCGCCCGACGACGCGATCGAGTACGACCGGCTGGCCGTGTAGCCGTCCTCCGCGGTCAGGCGGATGTCGAGGTGCTGGCCGGCGGCGTTGCCGGGCCACCCGTCGACCTCGAGCTCGATGCGGGCCGCGCTCGACGTCTCGCGGCGGGTGGCGGCGACCGTGGCGGGGTGCCACCCGGCCCGCGGCACCGGAGAGGAGGGGACCCCGAAGGTCGCGGCGGCCGACGCGGCCGCGCTCGACGCGTCGCTCACCAGTACCGCTCCTCCTTCCAGGGGTCTCCCCGGAGGTGGTACCCGTTCTGCTCCCAGAAGCCGGGCTCGTCGTGCTCCATCATCTCCAATCCGCGGACCCACTTCGCGCTCTTCCAGAAGTACAGGTGCGGCACCAGCAACCGGGCTGGGCCGCCGTGCTCGGGGTCGAGCGGCTCCCCGTCGAACTCGAACGCGACCCACGCCCTGCCGCCGAGCAGGTCGTCGAGCGGCACGTTCGTCGTGTAGCCCCCGTAGCTGTGCGCCATCGTGTACTCGAACTCCGTCTCGACGCCGTCGAACAGCGTGTCGAGGGCGATCCCGCGCCATCCGGTGCCGAGCTTCGACCAGTGCGTGACGCAGTGGATGTCGGTCGTGACGTCCTCGATCGGCAGTGCCATGAGCTCGTCCCAGCTCCAGCGGTGCTCGGCGCCCGACTCGGTGCGGATCGTGAACGCCCATTCGGCCGTGTCGACCTCGGGCGTCGGCCCAGCCGACAGCACGGGGAAGTCGCCGACGAGGGTCTGCCCGGGCGGCAGCCGATCGTCCCGTTCGCGCCCCCGCCCGGTGAAGCCCCTCGTGATGAACGACATGGCGCCCCCACCCCCGGGTCTCACGATAGTGACGGGCGGAACGGATGTCACCGGTCGATCGGTGCGTAGGGTTGGGTCATGGCTGCCATCGCGCTCGGCATCCCGGCCGTCCGCCGGTCCGATGCCGACGTGCCGTCGACCGAAGGGCGCCCGCACGTCGCCGGACTCGTCGACCGCTTCGGACGCGTGGCCCGCGACCTGCGCATCTCGATCACCTCGGCGTGCTCGTTGCGCTGCACCTACTGCATGCCGGCCGAGGGCCTGCCGGTGATCCCGCGCGACGAGCTGCTCTCCGCCGACGAGATCGCCCGGCTCGTCGGCATCGCGGTGCGCGACCTCGGCGTGCACGAGGTGCGGTTCACGGGCGGCGAGCCGCTCACCAGGGGCGACCTCGTCGAGATCGTCCGCCGCAGCGCGGATGCCGCGCCGGGCACGCCGCTCGCCCTGACGACCAACGGCATCGGCCTCGACAAGCGCGCGGCGGCGCTGCGGGATGCGGGCCTCTCGCGCGTGAACGTCTCGCTCGACACGCTCGACCGCGAGCACTTCGCCCGCCTCACCCGGCGGGACCGGCTGCCCGCCGTGCTCGCCGGCATCGACGCCGCGCACCGCGCCGGCCTCGGCCCGATCAAGGTGAACGCCGTGCTCATGCGGGCGACGCTGCACGACGCTCCCGACCTGCTCGCCTGGGCGATCGAGCACGGCTCGCGGCTGCGCTTCATCGAGCAGATGCCGCTCGACGCCGACGAGGCGTGGCGACGCGAGCACATGGTCGACGCCGCGGAGCTGCTGGCCGTGCTGCGAACGCGCTTCGCACTCGACGCGGTCGGCCGCGAGGATCCGGCGGCGCCCGCCGAGGAGTGGCTGGTCGACGGCGGGCCGGCCACGGTCGGCGTCATCGCCTCGGTGACGCGCCCGTTCTGCGGGGCCTGCGATCGGACGCGCCTCACCGCGGAGGGCGCGGTGCGCTCGTGCCTGTTCGGCGACGACGAGACCGACCTGCGCGGCCTGCTGCGGTCGGGCGCCGGAGACGCCGAGATCGCCGATCGCTGGCGTGCGGCCATGTGGGGCAAGAAGGCGGGGCACGGCATCGACGACGTCGACTTCGTGCGTCCCGTACGGACGATGGGAGGCATCGGTGGCTGAGCCAGGCACCCTCGAGCGGACCGTGCTGGTGCGCTACTTCGCGGCCGCGGCCGAAGCCGCAGGCACCGAAGAGGAGCAGGTCGTCGTCGACGGCGACGCCTCGACGGTCGGCGACCTGCGCGACCTCCTCGCCGCCCGGTACGGGGCACCCATGGTTCGCGTGCTCGCGAACGGCTCGTTCCTCGTCGACGGCGTCGTGCGACGCGACCCGTCGACGCCGATCGGCGCCCGGGTCGACGTGCTGCCGCCGTTCGCCGGCGGCTGAGCGCGCTCCGCCACGGCCGCCCGCGCGCGCTCAGCGCCTCAGAGGTTGACCCACTCGCTGGCGCCGCCGTCGAGGTGCTGGCGCTTCCAGATCGGCGTGCGCTCCTTGATGCGGTCGACCAGCTGCGCGCACGCGGCGAACGCCTCGGCCCGGTGCGGCGCGGCGACGGATGCCACGAGTGCGACGTCGCCGATCCCCAGGGCGCCGACGCGGTGGGCGGCGGCGATCGCGAGTCCCGTCTCACGGGCGACCTCGGCGCAGGTGTCGCGGAGGAACCGCTCGGCCTCGGGGTGGGCGGAGTAGTCCAGCGCGGTGACCGCCTCGCCGTGGTCGTGGTCGCGGATCACGCCCTCGAACGTCACGAGCGCCCCGTCCCGGCGGGTGAGCACGAACGCCTCGATCGCGGCCCGGTCGAGCGGCTGGTCGGTGACGATCGCGAGCACCTCGGGGTCAGGCATGCGGCGCGCCCCCGTGCTCCATGCGCTGGGCTTCGCCGACCGGTTCGCCGCCCGTGGCCCCGGCCGGCGGCCGGCCCGCATGGTCGCCCCCGGCGACCTGGTCGACCAGGTGCGGCAGCAGCTCGTCGAGCACGGCGAGCCCGTCGGCGACGCCGCCGCGCGAGCCGGGCAGGTTCACCACGACCGTGCGACCGGCGACGCCGGCGAGGGCACGGCTGAGCGCGGCGGTCGGCGTGGCGGCCCGGCCGGCGGCGCGGATCGCCTCGGCGACGCCGGGCAGCGCCCGGTCGAGGACGGCTGCGGTCGCCTCGGGCGTTCGATCGGTCGGGCTCACCCCGGTGCCGCCGGTCGTCAGGACGACCGTCGGCGATTCGTCGACCGCGGCGCGCAGCGCGTCGGCGAGGTCCGCGTCGGCGACCACCCGGGGCTCGCCCGCGCGGAACCCGCGCGACCCGAGCCACCCGGCGATCACCGGGCCGGTCGTGTCCTCCGCGGTGCCGGCTGCGGCCCGCGTGGAGGCGACGAGCACGATCGCGGTGCGCTCGCCAGCGTCGGCCGGGACGACCTCGGAGGCGGCATCCGGAACCGCGGCGGGCTGCTCGTCGGCCCGCCAGGTGCCACGCGTGCCGCCGCGCTTCTCCACGAGGCGGATGCCGCCGAGCCGCGCCGCGGGATCGACCGCCTTGACCATGTCGTGCAGGGTCAGGCCGGCGACCGCCACCGCCGTGAGCGCCTCCATCTCGATACCCGTCCGGGCTGTCGTCGAGACGGTCGCGCGGATGGTGACGGCGGACTCGTCGAATCCGAAGTCGATCGAGACGGCGTCCAGCGGCACGATGTGGGCCAGCGGGATCAGCTCGCTGGTGCGCTTGGCCCCCGAGATGCCCGCGATCCGCGCCGTCGGCAGCACGTCGGCCTTCCGCAGGCCGTCCGAGCGCACGAGGCCGACGACCTCGGGCGTGGTGTCGAGTCGGCCCTCGGCGATCGCGATGCGTCGGGTGACGGGCTTGCCGCCGACGTCGACCATCCGGGCGCGGCCGTCGTCGTCGAGGTGGGTGAGCTCGCTCATAGGAACACGGTATCCACGTCGTCGCCGGACGCCAGCGCCTCGACGTCCTCGGGGACCACGACCAGCAGCTCGGAGGCCGCGAGCGCGGCGACCAGGTGCGAGCCCGGTCCGCCCACGACCTCGACGCGGCCGTCGTCGGTGCGCCGCCCGCGCAGGAACTGCCGTCGGCCCGGGATGGAGTCGATCGGCGTCGCGAGCGTCATCCGCTCCGCGCGTGCGGGGGCGAGCCCGGCGATCGCCCGCAGCGTCGGGGCGACGAAGAGCGCGAACGACAGCTGGGCGCTCACCGGGTTGCCCGGGAACGCGACCAGCGGCACGCCGCGGTGCACGCCCGTCGCCTGCGGTCCGCCCGGCTGCATCGCGACCGAGCCGACCCAGGCGCCCCTGGGCTCGATGAACTGCCGCACCACCTCGTGGTCGCCCATCGAGATGCCGCCGCTGGTCAGGATGAGCTCGGCGCCGGCGTCGACCGCCGCGTCGAGCTCCGCCTCGAGCCGGTCGACGTCGTCGCGCACGCGGCCGGCGTGCACGACGACCGCGCCCGCGGCTCCGACCCCGGCGGCGAGCGCGACGCCGTTCGCATCGGGCAGCTCGCCGGGCCCGAGCTCGGACCCCGGCTCGACGAGCTCGCTGCCCGTGCTCACCACCGCGACCCGGACCCGCTCGCGGACGAGCAGCTCGGTGCGGCCGGCGGCCGCGGCGGCGGCGAGGTGCCGGGGCTCGAGTCGCACGCCGGCGGGCAGCACGTCCGCCCCGGCGACGAGGTCGGAGCCGGCCTCGCGCACGTACGCGCCCGCGCCGCGCGCGCGGAGCACCCGGACCCTCGAGCCGTCGCCCGCCGGCTCGGTGTCCTCGACCGGCACGACGGCGTCGGCGCCCGCGGGCACGGGGGCGCCGGTCATGATGCGCATCGCGGTGCCCTCGGCCAGCGGCGCCGGGACACCCGGCGCCGCGGCCGACTCGCCGACCAGCGGGAGCTCGACCGGGGCGCCCGCGACATCCCGGGCCCGGACGGCGACGCCGTCCATCTGGGCGTTCCGGAACGGCGGCAGCGGGATGGCCGACTCGACCGGCGAGGCCGTGATGCGCCCGAGCGCCTCGGCGAGCGGCACCCGCTCGGTCGCGCGCGCGCCGAGCGGTGCGAGCAGGGTGCGCACGAATCGCGCGTGCTCGTCGAACGGGATGCGGCTCATGCCTGCCTCGCCATCTCTCAGTACCTCGTCACCGCCGCGTCCACGTCGACCGACCACGCGTCGATGCCGCCCGTGAGGTTGCGCACCGAGGCGAACCCCGCGCTCGCCATCCGCTCGGCCGCGTGCCGTGACCGCACGCCGAGGTGGCAGAACACGACGACCGGCGCCTCGGGGTCGAGCTCGCCGGTGCGGGCTGCGAGGTCGCCCAGCGGGATGAGGATCGCGCCGCGGATGGACGCCACCTCGGCCTCCCACGGCTCCCGGACGTCGAGCAGCAGGGGCGGCGACGGCGAGGCGAGCTCGGCGGCCAGCGTCCGCGCGTCGACCTCGCCGGGGAGCGCACGCTCCTCGGCTCCGGACCGGGCGGGCGCCGGCGGCGGCTGCGTCGCGACGCCTCGTCCGGGCGCGGCGACGAGGTCCGCCGGCTCGGGCTCGTCGGCTCGCGCGTAGGCGATCTCCCGCGTCCGCCCCGTGAGCGCGTCGTACACCGCGACACGGCCGAGGAGCGGCTCGCCGATCCCCGCGAGCAGCTTGAGCACCTCTCCGGCCATCAGGCCACCGGTCACGGTGCACACGGTGGGCAGGATCCCGTCGATCTCGCAGCTGAGACCGGCATCGGCGGGCGGTTCGGGGAACAGGTCGCGGTACGAGACCCCGCGGGCCTCCCAGCACACGCCGGCCTGACCCGAGAAGCGGGCGGCGGAGCCCCACACGAGGGGGACGCCCGCTCGCGCCGCCGCCGCGTCCGCGACGTAGCGCGTGCCGAGGTCGTCGGTGCCGTCCACGACGAGGTCGGCGTCGGCGAGGAGGCCGTCGGCGGACCGCTCGTCGAACCGGGCGGCGACGGGGCGGACGTCGATGCCGGGCGCGAGCTGCCGCGCGGTCTCCGCGGCCGACTCGACCTTCGGCCGCCCCACGTCCGCGTCGTGGTGCAGCGTCTGCCGGTGCAGGTTCGTCGGCTCCACGAGATCGTGGTCGACCAGGGTGAGCCTGCCGACGCCGGCCGCGGCGAGGCCCGGGATCACGGCACTGCCGAGTCCGCCGGCCCCGAGCACGACGACGTGGGCCTCGGCGAGCCGCCGCTGCCCCGACGCGCCGAGGCCGGGCAGGACGCGCTGGCGCGCGAACCGGACGGACGCTGGGTCGACGGGCATGGCTCGATTCTCGCAGCCCGCGTAGGCGATGGGTCCGCCGAAGGCAATCCCTACCGGGTTCACAGGCTGAACGCGTACGGTCATACCACGGGCCACCGCACCGGACGGTGTCCCGCGCCGCCGTGTCGACCCGACCCCGGTCTTGCGGATTCGGCCGAGCATGCGCGACCGTGACCACGAGGACCCGATGAGCCGAACGACAGGAGCACCGCCGAGGCGGGGCGCACGCGTCGACGTGCGCCGCCTGGTGCGCGACCTCGTGCCGCAGCGCCCCCGGTTCCTCCGCGGGCCGCGCATCGAGGACGGCGTGCGCTCGCCGGTGATCCGGACCGAGCGGCTGACGCTCCGGCCGCACCGCATGGCCGATGCCGCCGCGTGGTACGAGCTGCAATCGGATCCCGACGTGGTCGAGCACCTCGCGTGGCCGCTCCGCGGTCGCGCGGAGTCGTTCGTGCACCTGCTGAACCGCACGCGCCACACCCGGCTGGAGCAGCGCGACGACTTCCTGGCGCTGGCCGTCGTGCTCGACGGCGAGCTCATCGGCGACGCGTCGCTGCACCTGCGCGAACTGGAGCCGGAGCGCCGACGCTGCGATGTCGGCTGGGTGATCGGCCCGCGCTGGCAGGGTCGCGGCTACGCGCGGGAGGCCGGCCTGGCGATGCTCGAGCTCGCGTTCGACACGCTCGGCGCCGCCACGGTCCAGGCGCACATGGCCCCGGCCAACCGGGCCTCGCTGGCGCTGGCCGAGCGACTCGGCTTCTCGGAGGGCGAGCCGTCAGGCGGCGACCGCGTGATGGTCCTCGACCGCGCGCGCTACCGGTCCCTCCACGACGGCGACGAGACCGCGGCCACCTCCTAGTCGGGAACCGCGAACGCGGGTACGATCGCCTCATGGAGACGCATCCGCGGTCCGAACGGTGACCTCGTTCCGCATCAGCGAAGCCGCCGCCCTGCTCGGCGTGAGCGACGACACGATTCGGCGCTGGGCGGACGCCGGGCGGGTCGAACTCGAGCGCGCCGCCAACGGCATGCTCACCGTCGCGGGCACCGAGCTCGTCCGGCTGCTCGGCGACGCCGACGCCGGGAGCGCGCTCGCCGAGGCGTTCCCCCTGGCCCGGGCCTCGACCCGCAACCGGTTCGTCGGGCTCGTGACCGCGGTCGAACGCGACGGCGTCATGGCGCGGGTCGAACTCCGGGCCGGGCCGTTCCGCATCGTGTCGCTCATGAGCCGCGAGGCCGCCGACGACCTCGGACTCGAGCCCGGCGTCCTCGCCGCGGCGAGCGCCAAGGCCACCATGGTCTCGATCGAGCTGCCGCAGGGTTCCGGCGGGTGAGGCGGATGCCGCGTCGCGCCGCCGCCGCGGTGCTCGCCACCGCGATCGCAGTGCTGCCGACGGGGTGCGCGACGACGGAGAGGGACGCGCCCGACGCCGCCGATGCGACCGCCCGCGTGGAGGGCACGATCACCGTGTTCGCGGCCGCCTCGCTGGCCGAGGCCTTCGAGGAGCTGGCGCACCGGTTCGAGCGCGCGCATCCCGGCTCGCACGTCGACCTCAACCTGGCCGGAAGCACCGCACTCGCCCAGCAGGTCCTCGCGGGAGCCCCGGCGGACGTGCTGGCCACGGCCGACGACGCGTCGATGGAGCTCGTCGTCGCGGCAGGACTGGCCGACGCCCCGGTCGGCTTCGCATCGAACACGCTCGAGCTCGTCGTCCCGGCCGACTCTCCGGCCGCGGTCACCGGCCTCGACGACCTCGCGCGCGACGAGCTGCGCATCGCGCTGTGCGATCCGACCGTGCCGTGCGGCGCGGCCGCCGTCCGGCTGCTGCGCGCCGCCGGCGTCGACGCCGCGCCCGACACCCTCGAGTCCGACGTCAGGGCCGTCCTCACCAAGGTCGTGCTCGGCGAGGCCGACGCCGGACTCGTCTACCGGACCGACGCGCGGGCCGCGGGCGACCGCGTCACGGGCATCCCGGTGCCGGGCGCGTCATCCGTCGTCAACCGGTACCCGATCGCGGTGACGACCGAGGCGACGCACCCGCAGGTCGCCGAGGCGTTCGTCGCGTTCGCGACCGGGCCGGAGGCGCGCCGGGTGCTCGACGGGCTCGGGTTCGGGGCGCCGTGACCGGCCGGGAGGCGCGGCCCCGACGGACCGTGGCGCCGCCCCCGATGGAGCCGCAGCCGGCCCGTCTGGCGTGGCCGGTCGCGGCGCTCGCGGGCGTCGCGCTCGCCGTCCTCCTGCTCCCCCTCGCCGCGCTCGTCGCCCGGGCGCCGTGGGGCGACCTCGGCAGCCTCCTGGCGCGGGAATCCGTGGTCGAGGCCCTCGTGCTCTCGCTCGCGACGGCGACGATCGCGACCGCTGCGTGCCTGGTGCTCGGCGTGCCGCTCGCGACGCTGCTCGCCCGCGCCGCGGCGTGGCCCGTGCCGGTGCGCCGCCTGCTGCGCGCCGCGGTCACCGTCCCGCTCGTGCTGCCCCCGGTGGTCGGCGGCATCGCGCTCCTGCTCCTGCTCGGTCGGCGCGGCCCGATCGGCGCCCCCCTCGAGGCCCTGACCGGCGTCACCGTGCCGTTCACGACCGGGGCGGTCGTGCTCGCGCAGGTGTTCGTGGCGCTGCCGTTCCTGGTGTTCGCGGTCGAGGGCGCCCTGCGCTCGGCCGACCGACGCACCGAACTCGCCGCCGCGACGCTCGCCGCGTCCCGGTGGCAGGTGTTCCGCCACGTCACGCTGCCGCTCGTCGCGCCGGGCGTCGCCGCAGGGGCCGTGCTCTGCTTCACCCGGGCGCTCGGCGAGTTCGGGGCGACGATCACGTTCGCCGGGTCCCTCCCCGGCGTCACGCGCACGCTGCCGATCGCGAGCTACCTCGCGATGCAGTCCGACCCCGAGGAGGCGGTGGCGCTGGCGCTGCTGCTGCTCGCGGTCTCGATCGCGATGCTCCTGCTGCTGCGCGACCGATGGCTCCCCGGGGTGCGCGCATGACCCCGGCCGATCCGCCTCGGCGCCGTCCCGGCCTGCTGGTCGATGTCGCCGTGCCCCGAGCAGGGCATCGGGTGGCGGCCGCCTTCGAGGTGCGACCGGGGCATCCGCTCGCGATCATCGGACCGAACGGCGCGGGCAAGTCGACGCTCCTCGGCGCGATCGCGGGCATCGTGCCGATCGAGGCCGGTCGGGTGCGCATCGGCGACCGCGAGCTCGGTACGCTCCCGCCCGAGCGTCGGCGCGTCGGCGTCGTGTTCCAGGACCACCTGCTCTTCCCGCACCTGAGCGTGCGCGACAACGTGGCGTTCGCCGCCCGCATGCGCGGATCGCGGCGTGCGGCTCGCGCCGCGGCCGAGCCCTGGCTCGACCGGTACGGGCTCGTCGAGCTGGCCGACCGCCTTCCCGGCCAGCTCTCGGGCGGCCAGGCCCAGCGCGCGGCCCTCGCGCGGGCGCTCGCCGCCGAGCCCGACGTGCTCCTCCTCGACGAGCCCATGTCGGCGCTCGACGTCGAGGTGCGGCACGACATGCGGGTCGAGCTCGCGCGGCACGTGCGGGAGTTCGGCGGGGCGACGGTGGTCGTGACGCACAGTCCGGCGGATGCCGCCGCGCTGGCGGACCACGTGCTCGTCCTCGAGGCGGGCACGGTCACCCAGCGGGGCACGCTCGCCGACCTCGCGACCGATCCGGCGACGCCCTACGTGCGGCGGATGCTCGCGACCGGAGGCGAGTGACGGACCCCTGGCGCGCCGCTCCGACTCAGCGGGGCGTGTCGAGCCGTCCCGACACCGGGTCCGCGTCGGCCACCTCCGACCAGGCCCACACCGCGAACCGGAACTCCGCGACCGCGCACGTCGGCAGGTGCTCGAACTCGCGCGAGAGCCGGAACGCGAGCTCCGACATCCCGGGATCGTGGGCGACGAGCATCGCCGTCCCGACGTCGTCGGGCAGTTCGGACGCGACCTCGAGGATCGTGTCGGGCCCCGCGCCGTAGAGCCGTTCGTCGAGCCGGAGCCGATCGGGCGCGAGGTCGAGCTCCGCCGACATCGCCTCGGCGGTCGTTCGGGCGCGGAGGGCCGTGCTCGACCGGATCGCATCCGGCACCACCCCGCGTTCGCGCAGGCGTCGAGCCATCTCCGGTGCGTCACGGCGCCCGCGGTCGTTGAGCGGCCGGTCGTGGTCGATGAGCGTCGGGTCGCCCCACGCCGACTTCGCGTGGCGCACGAGCACCAGGGTCTTCATGACGCGAGTCTGCCACCGACGACGTCGCGCGTCACGGCGGGACGACCGGCCTACTCGCGAGCCGCGAGGCCCGCCGCGAACTCCAGCACGCAGAGCGCGGCCAGGCGCACCGTCCGGCCGTCGGGCGAGTCCGTCGTCGCGTCGATCTCGGCGAGGTCGGCGCTGCGCACGCGCGGGTCGGATGCCGCGGCGCGCACGAGCGCGCGCAGCTCCCACGCCGCGAGGCCGCCCGGCACGGACGCCGGGCAGGCGGGCACGACTGCGCGGTCGCACGCGTCGACGTCCACGTCGAGGTGCACGGGCCCGCCGCCCGCGCCGGCGATCTCGAGCGCCTCGGCCATGACCTCGGCCGGGCGGCGGCCGTGCAGCTCGTCCCGGTGGACCACCGTGATGCCGAGGTCCGCGGCGCGTCGCGCGTACGCCGCCGAGTTGGCGAAGTCCTGGATCCCGACCTGGACGATGCGTCGCGGGTCCAGGCCAGCCTCGATCAGCCGGCGCACGGGCGAGCCGTTGGAGACGCCGTCACGCAGGTCGTAGTGCGCGTCGATCGTCACGAGCCCGGCGCGGCCGAGGTCGTCGCCCCACGCTCCCTCGGCGGTCGCGACCGTGACCGAGTTGTCGCCGCCGATCGCCATGAGCGCGTCGGCACGCCCGAGGACCTCGCCGACCCGGGCGCGCGTGCGCGCCTCGCCGTCGGGCCCGTCGGGCTCGTGGACGTCCCCGGCGTCGACGATCGCGAGCATCCCGAGGTCGGCGACGCCGGTGCCGGCCGCCCGGTCGGGCACCAGCGCCGGACTGTAGCGGCGGAGGGCCTCGCGCACGGCGACCGGGGTCGAGTGGGCGTTCGTCGGCGACAGCGACGTGCGCCACGCCGGCACGCCGAGGATCGCGAGCGCGGCGCGCTCGTCGGCGTGCAGCCCGTCGAACGTCGGCCAGCCTCCGGCTCGCGGCCAGAGCGGATCGTGCGAGAGGGTGGCGGACGACGGGTCGGTCATGGGGCCGACGGTAGCAACCGCGGACGGGGTCCGCACCGGCGGGGCAGCGGGTGCCGTCTGCCATCCCGGACGGGGTCCGGACGGATCCCGTCCCCGGGGGAACATCCGCGGCGCATCTCGGGTTGAAGGTGGGGAGCAATACCCCACCGGGGTATTCGCCGAGATGACATCACGGAGGAGGATCGATCTCGATGACGGATCACACGCGATCGCGCGAGACCCACGGCGGACACGACCATCCCGCGACGCACGACGGCCACGGCGGGCCGGACGCGGATCCCGGGCACGCGGGTCACGCGCAGCCCGCCGCCGACCACGAGCACTCGGGCCACGGGGAGCACACGGGCCACGCGGGTCACTCGGGCCACGGGGAGCACACGGGCCACGCGGGTCACTCGGGCCACGGCGACCACGTCGCACGGTTCCGCCGCCTCTTCTGGATCATGCTCGTCGTCGCGGTGCCGACGATCGCGTTCAGCGGCATGTTCGCCGACCTGCTCGGCTACCCCCTGCCCGACGCGGCATGGGCCGCGTGGGTGTCACCTGTGCTGGGCACCGTGATGTACGCCTGGGGCGGCTCGCCGTTCCTCTCCGGGGCCTGGTCCGAACTGCGCTCGCGGCAACCCGGCATGATGCTCCTGATCGGGCTCGCGATCACCGTGGCGTACGTGGCCTCGCTCGGCGCCGCGCTCGGCCTCCTCCCCCACGACCTCGACTTCTGGTGGGAGCTCGCGCTCCTCATCGTGATCATGCTCCTCGGCCACTGGATCGAGATGCGCTCGCTCGCCGCGACCTCCTCCGCGCTCGACGCGCTGGCGGCGCTCCTGCCCGACGAGGCGGAGCGGGTCACCGACGACGGCACCGAGACCGTCCCGCCGGCCGACCTGGCCGTCGGCGACGTGGTGGTGGTCCGTCCGGGCGGCCGCGTCCCCGCCGACGGCGAGGTCGTCGACGGCACCGCCGCCATGGACGAGTCGATGATCACCGGGGAATCGCGCACCGTCGGCCGCGGTCCCGGCGACCAGGTCGTCGCCGGCACCGTCGCGACCGACACCGCGATCCGGGTGCGCGTCGGCGCGGTCGGCGACGACACCGCGCTCGCGGGCATCCAGCGACTCGTCGCGCAGGCGCAGTCGTCGAGCACGCGCGCGCAGCGCCTCGCCGACCGCGCGGCGGGCTGGCTGTTCTGGTTCGCGCTCGGCTCCGCCGTCGTCACCGCGATCGCCTGGGCCATGGTCGGTCGCCCCGACGAGGGCGTCGTGCACACCATTACCGTCCTCGTCATCGCGTGCCCGCACGCGCTCGGGCTCGCCATCCCGCTCGTCGTGCAGATCGCGACCGAGCGCGCCGCCCGCGGCGGCGTGCTGGTGACCGATCGCCTCGCGCTGGAGACCATGCGGACGGTCGAGGCCGTGCTCTTCGACAAGACCGGGACGCTCACCGAGGGCCAGCCGGCCGTGACGGATGCCTCGGCGGCGCCGGGGCACGACCTCGACGAGGTGCTCGGGCTCGCCGCATCCGCCGAGCACGACTCCGAGCACCCGCTCGCGCGCGCGATCACGGCCGATGCCGATCGACGCGGGCTGTCGCCGGCGTCGGCCACGGACTTCTCCGCGTCGGCGGCGATCGGCGTCACCGCCTCGGTCGACGGCCGCACCGTGCACGTCGGCGGTCCCGGCATGCTCGAGCGCGAGCACCTGCAGCCGCTCCCCGTCGCACGCGACTGGTCCGATCGCGGCTCGACGGTGCTCCACGTCGTCGTCGACGGCGAGGTCGCCGGCGCGATCGCGCTCGACGACGAGGTCCGCTCGGAGTCCCGTGAGGCCGTCGACGCGCTGCACGCGCTCGGCATCCAGGTGGTCATGATCACGGGCGACGCCGAACCCGTCGCGCGCACGGTCGCGAGCGAGCTCGGCATCGACCGCGTGTTCGCCGGCGTCCGGCCGGAGGACAAGGCGGCCAAGGTCCAGGAGCTGCAGCGAGAGGGCCTGAAGGTCGCGATGGTCGGCGACGGCGTGAACGACGCTCCCGCGCTCGCGCAGGCCGACGTGGGCATCGCCATCGGTGCGGGCACGGACGTCGCGATCGCCTCCGCCGGGGTCGTCCTGGCCTCGAGCGATCCGCGGTCGGTGCTCTCGGTGATCGAGCTGTCCCGGGCGAGCTACCGGAAGATGACGCAGAACCTCTGGTGGGCCGCCGGCTACAACCTCGTCTCCGTCCCCCTCGCCGCGGGCGTGCTCGCCCCGGTCGGATTCGTGCTGCCCATGTCGGTCGGCGCCATCCTGATGTCGCTCTCGACCGTGATCGTGGCGGGCAACGCGCAACTGCTCCGCCGGCTCGACCTCGCGCCCGAGGTCTCCGCGCGGGCCGTGCTCGGGCGGACGACCTGACCGCCGTGGCCGGGCCGGGCGCGTCGTCGACCGGGCGACCGTCCGGCCCGCTGCGGCCGCGCCGACCGACGGCGTAGGCTCGCGGCATGGACCCCGAGTCGATCGCCGTGCTCGTGACCGGAGCGGAGCGCCGGCTCCTCGAACCCGAGGTGCGCCGCGACCCGTCCGCGCTCGAGGACCTGCTGCACGAGTCCTTCCGCGAGATCGGCCGGAGCGGGCGGCTGTGGACGCGCGACGAGCTCATCGACGTGATGACCGGGCCCGACGCCGTGGACGTGCAGTCGGCGGTCGTCACGGGGGAGCACGTCGAGCTCGTGGCATCCGACCTCGCCCTGCTCACCTACACGCTCGACGCCGACGGCATGCGCAGCCGCCGCAGCTCGCTGTGGCGGCTCACCGGCGGCCGGCCCCGCATGCTCTTCCACCAGGGCACGCCGCTCGGTCCGAGCGTCGGGTGAGGCCGCCCCGCTGCCGCCTCAGTACGCCGGCGCAGCGGGCACCGCGAGCGCGACGACGTCGGTCACGTCGGTGAAGATCGCGTCGTGGTACGCCGACTCGAGCGCCGGGCGCCGGGACGACCCGCTCAGCACGCCGACCACCCACCCCGCGCCCGCCGCGCGCCCCGCCTCGAGGAGGGCGATCGAGTCGCCGGCCACGAGGACCTGCCTGACGTCGAGCGTCCCGACGGCCTCCATCGCGTGGTGCACCGCGAAGGGCGCCGGCGGAGCGGATGCCACGTCGTCCGCCGCCACGACGGCATCGACGGCGCCGGGGGCGCGCAGGTCGTCCGACACCGACCACCCGAGGCGGCCGAGCACGTCGACCGCCTCGTCGTGCGTCCGCTCGCAGACGAGGGCGACCCGTACGCCGCGGCGTCGGATCTCGGCGATGCTCGACGCGACGCCCTTGACGGGCACGGGCGCGCCGGCGGCGTCCGCGGATCGACGGATCACGGCGCCTTCGAAGGACAGGACGGCGAGGGTGATCATCGACGCGTCCCACCCGCATCCGGGTGCGATCGCGTGAGGGGGGTGCGACGGTCGACCTCGTTCTCGATCGTGAAGGTCGCCAGCTCTGGGCGGTACCGGTCGTCGGCGTACGCGAGCGGGCGGCGCGCCGAGTCGAACGTGATACGCCGCTCACGCAGGAGCGGGCTGCCGGCATCGACCTCGAGCGCCTCGGAGTCGAGCGGGTTGGCGGCGACCGCGTCGATCGTGTGGCGAGCGCGACGGAGGTCGACGCCCTTGGCCGCGAGGTGCGCGTGCAGCGAACCCCGGTCGTGGTCGAGGTCCGTGAGCAGCATGCCGATCTCCGGCGGGAAGGACGTGCGCTCGACCATGGTCGGCACGCCGTCGAGCAGGCGCACGCGCACGACCTGCGTGACGGCGGCCCCCTCGTCGAGCCCGAGGAAGCCCGCGACCGTGGTCGGCGCGGGCCGGCTCCCCGCCTCGAGCGTGCGCTGGCCGGGCTCCTTGCCGATCGCGCGGGCCCACTCGGTGAACGAGGTGAACGTCGAGAACGGCTGCGTGGGGACGACCCGGCCGACGAGCGGCGGACGCCCACGACCGCCCACCACGTAGCCCTCCTCGCGGAGCACGGCGAGCGCCCGTCGCACCGGGCCGCGTGAGGTCCCGAACTCGCGGCAGAGGGACGCTTCGCTCGGCAGGCGCATGCCCGCCGACCAGTCGCCGCGCCCGATGCGCTCTCGGAGGGTGTCGTGCACCCGCTCGTGGAGCGGCACCTCGGTGGACATGCAACGACCGTACGGATCCGGCCTGCCCCGCAGGGTGGGCGCCGCGCGACGGCTGGGTGAAGCTTCGGTGAACCGCAGGCGACGCCGGGCTCGGTCCGGGCGGAGCCGGAGCGACTTCCGTCCGACGCTGCCCGGCGGGCTCCCGAGGCGGGGTCAGCGCACGTCGGGCGTGAGGTCGCGGGCGCGGCGCAACAGCTCCGTGAACCCGTCGAGGTCGAGCCGTCCGACGTCGGTGATGGTGATGGCGGCCGACCCGACCCGCACGCGGCCCAGACGACCGGCGTACCGCTGCACGAGGTACCCGCCATCCTCGGCCGCGTTGACGTACACGCTCACGTGCGTCGACTGCCGAGCCAGGCCGACCATGAACCAGTCGACGGCCGATCCACGCGGTCGGGGCTGCGTGATGCCGCCGTAGCCGATGATCGACTGCTCGGTCCCGCCCCAGAACACCCCCTCCCACAGCACGCGCTCGAGCCCGCCGAGTTCGGCGGCGATCACCCGGTCCAGGTCGCGCATCGCGTCGGCGCGCGCCCCCTCGAGATCGCGGAGGAATGCGTCGACGTCGCGTCCGGTGCGCTCCATCCCCACATCCTCGCACCCCGGCCCTCGAGGCTCAGGCCCACGGCAGCGGCAGCGCCTCGACGGGCTCGTCGCGGCGCACGCCGCCGGGTGGGATGACCAGCACCGTGTCGGCCCTGGCGAGTCCGCGCAGCATCGCGGCACCCGCGTGCGGGGTCGGCATCGCGAGGTCGCCCCGCACCGTCGCGGGCACGAGGCCGGTGACGCCCTCGTGGCCCGCCAGCGGCGCGCCCGACCGCACCACCGGGTGCGGCGGGCGGACGCGCGACCACGTCGCGAGCAGCGGCCCACCCAGCGCGACCAGGCCGAGCGCCGCGGCGAGCGGGTTGCCGGGCAGTCCGAGGACCAGCCGGTCCCCCGCGCGAGCGAGCAGCGTCGGGCCCCCGGGTCGGATCGCCATCGACGGCACGAGGAGGTCGGCGTCGAGCCGGTCGAGCGCGTCGCGGACGTGATCGGCCTCGGAGCGCCCGGTACCGCCGGTCGTGACCACGAGGTCGGCGGCATGCGCGAGCATCGCCGCGCAGGTCGCATCCGTGTCGTCCGCGATCCGATCGACGGCGACGACCTCGGCCCCGAGCGCCTCGAGGGCCGCCGGGAGGGCGACGCGGAAGCTGTCGCGCACGCGCCCCACGCCCGGCACGCCCGACTCCACGACCTCGTCGCCCGTGAGCGCGATCGCGACGCGGGGTCGCCGGACGACGGGCAGCGCGTCGGCACCGGTCGCCGCCGCGAGCGCGATGCACGGCGGGGTCAGCCTCGTGTCCGGCTCGAGGAGGTGCTCGCCGGCCGCGGCCTCGGAGCCGGCGGGACGGATGTGGCGCCGCTCCGCGACGTCCCCCCGGCCGACGTCGCCCACGGGGGAGAGCCGGCCGTCCTCCACGAGCGCGGCCTCGGCCCGCAGCACGGCGTCCGCGCCGGCCGGCACCGCGCCGCCCGTGACGATCGGCCGCGCCTGCCCGGGACCGAGCGGCTCGACCGCACCCGGGGTGGCGGCGACCGACGGCACGACACGCCACGGCGCCGGGCCGCGCACCGCCCAGCCGTCCATGGCCGACGAGGCGTAGTGCGGCAACGGGATCGGCGTGACGAGCGGTTCGGCGAGCACCCTCCCGAGCGCCCGTCCGAGCCGGACCTGCTCGACCTCGGGAGCGGGCGCGGCGTCGACGGATCGCCGTCGCGCCTCGCGCCAGTCGACGGGGCCGTTCACGATCCCGCCAACCGCCGGGCTCTCGCGAGCGCGTCGGACGCGGCCGCCTCCGGATCGGTCCCCGACGCCGCGGCGACGCCCGCGGCGTAGCCGGCGAGCCAGGTCGTGACGGGGGCGGCGGGGCGCACCACGGCGCGCGCGGCGACGCCCGCGAGGCCGAGCACCCCGTCGAGGTCGAGCGGCGCCCCCGGGATCTCGAGCTCCGCGCGGAGCCGGTCGGCCCACTCCGACAGCACGCGATGCAGTTCCAGGTCGTCCGGATCGCTCATCGGGTCGCTCCTCCCGTCGCACCGAGGGCCTCCGCATCGGCCCACGTGTCCACGTCCATCGTCGCGCGGATCGGCACCGCCGTGTCGATGAGACGGAATGCGGCGAACAGGTCGCGCATCGACGCTCCGTCGAGCGTGCGGTCGCCGGCGGTCGCCGAGGCGATCGCCGACTCGAGCGCGGCCCGTCGCACGACGCTGGCCAGGTGCTGCGCCCGCCCGTGGGCGTCGACCGCCCGGATGCCGTCCGCCTCGGGGTGCGCGTGGAGCGCGGCGAGCAGCGGTCCGACGGCCTCCGCGATGAACGGCTGGTCCCCGGCGAGCACCAGCACGGCGTCGCCGTCGCGGTCCAGCGCGGCGACGCCCGCCGCCACCGCCGCGGCGGGCCCGCCGTGCGCCGGGTGCTCGCGCACCACGCGGATCCCGTCGGGCATGCGCGATGCGCCGGCGTCGCCCACCACGACCCGGGTCCGCGCCACCTCAGCGGCCTCGACCACGCGCTCCAGGATCGTCCCTCCCTCGACGCGCAGGTCGCCCTTGACGATGCCGCCGAGCCGCTCCGCCCGGCCGCCCATCAGGATCACCGCGTCGACCACGCTCACGCCTTCACCCTAGATCGGCGCCGAACGGGCGGGCCCGCTCCGGTCGTGATAGGCAGGGAGCATGGGCAGGATCACCGCGCGGACGCGGGTCATGCGCGTCACCATCGGCGCCGCGGCATCCCGGCGCGAGGACCACCTCGCCGTCGAGGAGCCGCTCGAGATCCGGGTCGGCGGCGAACGGCTCGCGGTCACGATGCGCACGCCGGGGCACGACGTCGAGCTCGCCACGGGCTTCCTCGTCTCGGAGGGCGTCGTCTCGCGCGGCGACCAGGTCGCCGCGGCCATCCACTGCGGCACGCCGGGCGAGAACACGTACAACGTGCTCGATGTCGGGCTGGCGCCGGGCGTGCCGGGGCCGGATGCCGCGCTGCGGCGCAGCCTCACCGTGACGAGCTCGTGCGGCGTCTGCGGCAAGGCGAGCATCGAGGCCGTCCGGACGCGCTCGTCCTACGAGGTCGAGGACGACGACCTGCGGCTCGACCCCGAGCTCCTCGCGGCGCTGCCGGACCGCCTGCGCGAGGGCCAGGCGATCTTCGACCGCACGGGCGGGCTGCATGCCGCGGGCCTGTTCGACGCCCGCACCGGCGAGCTCCTCGTCCTCCGCGAGGACGTGGGCCGTCACAACGCCGTCGACAAGGTGATCGGCTGGGCGGCGCAGCACGACCGGTTGCCGCTGCGCTCGGTCGTCCTGCAGGTCTCGGGCCGCGCGAGCTTCGAGCTCGCGCAGAAGGCCACGATGGCCGGCATCCCCGTGCTCGCAGCGGTCTCGGCACCGTCGTCGCTCGCGGTCGAGCACGCCGAGGCATCCGGCCTGACCCTCATCGGGTTCTCCCGCGGCACGTCGCTGGTCGTGTACGCCGGGATGGACCGCATCCTCGAGCCGACGGAGGCGCGCTGACATGGACGATCGGACGACGCCCGAGCCCTACCCCGACCTCGAGGTCGGCCCGAGCAGGGCGTGGGCCGTCGGCGCGCCGGGCATCCTGCACGCGATGGAGCCCGCGCTCGCCCGCATGGGCCTCTCGCGGACGGCCCGGCTCGCGCTCGCGATCAACCAGAAGGACGGCTTCGACTGCATGAGCTGCGCGTGGCCCGACCCGAGCCACCGCAACCGCCTCGAGTTCTGCGAGAACGGGATGAAGGCGACGACCTGGGAGGCCACGCCGATCACGGTGCCCCGCGCGTTCTGGGCCGAGCACTCGCTCACCTCGCTGCTCGATCGCTCGGAGTACTGGCTCGGCCAGCAGGGCCGGCTCACCGAACCGGTGCACAAGCCCGCCGGGTCCGACCACTACGAGCCGGTGTCGTGGGATGACGCGTTCCGGATCATCGCCGACCGGCTGAACGGGCTCGAGTCCCCCGACCGCGCCGCGTTCTACACGAGCGGACGCACCTCGAACGAGACCGCGTTCCTGTACCAGCTCTTCGTCCGGGCGTTCGGCACGAACAACCTGCCCGACTGCTCGAACATGTGCCACGAGTCCACCGGAACGGCGCTGACCGCGACGATCGGCATCGGGAAGTCCACGGTTCGCTACGACGACTTCGCGAAGGCCGACCTCGTGATCGTCATGGGGCAGAACCCGGGCACGAACCATCCGCGCATGCTCACCGCGCTCGAGGAGACGAAGCGACACGGCGGCCGCGTGGTCTCGGTCAACGTGCTGCCCGAGGCCGGCCTCATCCGCTACAAGAACCCGCAGAAGGTCCGGGGCCTCCTCGGCCGCGGCACGCCGATCGCGGACCGCTTCCTGCAGATCCGCTCGGGCGGCGACATGGCGCTGCTGCAGGCCGTCTCGCGGCGCGTGCTCGACGCCGAGGACGCCGCGCCGGGCACCGTCCTCGACCACGAGTTCCTTGAGCGGCACACGGAGGGCCTCGAGCCGCTCCGCGCCCACCTGGCCGACCTCGACGAGGCGGCGGTGCTCGCCGCGACCGGCCTCACGACCGAGGAGATCGACGGGCTGGCCGAGGAGTACCTCGCGGCCGATCGGGTCATCGTCACGTGGGCGATGGGGCTCACGCAGCAGAAGAAGGCGGTGGCGACGATCAAGGAGATCGTCAACCTGCTGCTCCTGCGCGGCAACATCGGCAAGCCGGGAGCCGGCGCCTCGCCGATCCGCGGGCACAGCAACGTACAGGGCGATCGCACGATGGGCATCTGGGAGCGGATGCCGGAGCGGTTCCTCGCCGGGCTCGAGGCCGAGTTCGGCTTCCCCGTGCCGCGCCGGCACGGCGCCGACGCGCTGCAGACCGTGCACGGCCTGCGCGACGGCGCGATCGACGTGTTCGTCGCCATGGGCGGGAACTTCGTCGGCGCGATCTCCGACACGGACGCCGCGGAGGCGGCGATGCGCGGCGCGAAGCTGACGGTCCAGGTGTCGACCAAGCTCAACCGCTCGCACGTCGTCACGGGCGAGGAGGCGCTGATCCTGCCGACGCTCGGCCGCACCGAGGTCGACCTGCAGGACGGTCGGCCCCAGTTCGTGTCGGTCGAGGACAGCGTATGCGCGGTGCACGCGAGCCACGGCGCGATCCCGCCCGTGGCCGACGGCCTGCGCTCGGAGGTCGCGATCGTGTGCGGGCTGGCCGAGGCGACGCTCGGCGAGCGCCACGGGATCCCGTGGGCCGAGTTCGCGGGTGACTACGACCGCATCCGCGAGCGCATCGCGCGCGTCGTGCCCGGCTTCGAGTCGTTCAACGAGGACGTGCGGCGCGAGGGCGGCTTCGTGCTGCCGAACGGCCCGCGCGATGCGCGACGCTTCGACACGCCCTCGGGCCGGGCGATGATCACGGTGAACGAGCTGGAGCACCTCGAGCGCCCTCCCGGGCGGCTGATCCTGCAGACGCTGCGGTCGCACGACCAGTTCAACACGACGATCTACAGCCTCGACGACCGCTACCGCGGCATCCGCAAGGGCCGCGACGTGGTGTTCGTGCACCCCGACGACCTGGCGGAGCTCGGCCTCGCGGACGGACAGCGCGTCGACGTCGTGAGCGAGTGGCCCGGCGAGCCGGACCGGCGCCTGCCGAACCAGCGCCTGGTCGCGTACCCGACCGCGCGCGGCTGCGCCGCCGCGTACTACCCGGAGGCCAACGTGCTCGTGCCGCTCGCCAGCGCGGCCGAGGAGAGCGACACCCCCGTCTCGAAGGCGGTCATCGTCCGCCTCGAGCCGGTCGCGAACGCCCGGCCCGCGACCCGCGACGCGACGACGGGCGACGCGTCGCTCTGAGCGACGCGTCGCCGGGCCGCGTTCAGCCCTCCGCCGGCGCCGCCTCCGCGGGCTCGGCTTCCGCCTCGGCGCGCCTGGCCTCGCGCTTCGCGCGCCGACGCTCACGACCGCCCTCGACGAGGTCGTAGAGCGAGGGCAGCACGAGGAGCGTGAGCACCGTCGACGACAGCAGGCCGCCGATCACGACGAGCGCGAGCGGCTGGGAGATGAACCCGCCGCTGCCGGTGATCCCGAGCGCGAGCGGGAGCAGCGCGAAGATCGTCGCGAGCGCCGTCATCAGGATCGGCCGGAGCCGTCGGGACGCGCCGTGCAGCAACGCGTCGCGCACGTCCATCCCGCGATCGCGGTACTGGTTCACCAGGTCGATGAGCACGATCGCGTTCGTCACGACGATGCCGACGAGCATGAGCACGCCGACCAGCGAGGCGACGCCGAGCGGGATGCCGGTGACGATCTGCAGCAGGATGGCACCGGTCGCCGCGAACGGCACCGACACGAGCAGCAGGAGCGGCTGCAGGAGCGACCGGAACGTCGCGACCATGACCACGTAGACGATGAGGATCGCCGCCAGCAGGGCGAGGCCGAGCTGGGAGAACGACTCCTGCTGGTCGGCGGTCACGCCGCCGAGCGAGGCCGACGTGCCCTGCGGGAGGTCCACGGCGTCCACCGCGGCCGTGACCGCGGCGCTCGCCGCGCCGAGGTCGTCCCCCGCGGGAGTGGCCGAGACCGTCGCGCTGCGCAGGCCCTTCACGGTGGTGACCGACGACGGACCCTCCGCCTGCTCGACCGTGGCGAGCTCGTCGAGCCGCACCGGGCCGGTCGGCGTCGGGATCTCGAGCGCCTGGAGCTCGTCCACGCTCGTCGGCGAGGTCTCGGCGGCCAGGTAGATCGTGAGGGTCTTCTCGTCGATCACGATCGACCCCGCCGACTGCGGCTGCATCTGCGAGGACACGTACCCGCCCAGCGCGACCTCGGAGTACCCCGCGTCGGCCGCGGCCGTGCGGTCGACCTCGATGGCGACGTACGGCTGCGAGGCGTCCAGGTTGGAGGTCACCTGGTTCAGCTCCTCGAGGTCCGCGAGCTCCGCGACGACCGCGTCCGCCGCCGCGCGGAGGTCCTCCTCGTTCGATGCGGTGATGTCGACCTCGATGTCGTTCGAGGCGCCGAAGCCGCTCTGCACCGCGAGCGTGATCTCGCCCACGTCGTCGAGCTCGTCGATGCGGTCGCGCACCTCCTCCTGCAGCGCGAGCTGGTCGGCGTCCTCGTCGGTGGTGACGTTGTACGCGACCGTGTTGTTCGACCCGCCGAACGCGGCGAGCGCGCCGCCGCCGGTGGAGGTGCCGATCGACGCCTGGACGGTCTCGACGCCCTCGACCGACCGGATGGCCGACTCGACCGGCTCCGACGCCTCGGCCAGGTACTCGAGGCTCGAGCCGACCGGGAGCTCCTGCGTCACGCGGAACGTGTTCTGCCCGCTGCCGCCGAGGAAGTTCGTCTTCATGAGGGGCGCGAGCGCGACCGTGCCGCCGAGCACGAGCACGGCCAGCAGGATCGTGATGCCGGAGTGCTTCAGGGTCCACGACAGGATCGGGAGGAACCCCTTCTGCAGGCGCGACGGGTGCTCGAGCTCGTCGACCTTCGTGGCCGCGGACGGCACCGGCGTCGCTCCCTGCGGCGCGGTCGACGCGCGCGCGCCGTCGGCCGGCGTCGCGCCGGACGGCTCGCCGCGCAGCTCGGGCGCCAGCCACACCTCGTCGACGAAGGCGGCCTCGGCCGCGGCATCCGCCTCGGTCTGGCCCTTGCGCGGCGCGGCGGGCTTCAGGAACCAGTACGCGAGCACCGGCACGATCGTGAGCGACACGAGGAGCGAGGCGAGGAGCGCGATCGTCACGGTCAGCGAGAACGGACGGAAGAGCTCGCCCGTCACGCCGTCGACGAGCGCGATCGGCAGGAACACGGCGACGGTCGTGATCGTTGAGGCCGTGATGGCGCCGGCGACCTCGCGGACGGCGTGCACGATCGTGGACGCCTTGTCGACGCCGGCCACGAGGTGTCGCTTGATGTTCTCGATGACCACGATGGAGTCGTCGACGACTCGGCCCACCGAGATCGTCAGCGCGCCGAGCGTGAGGATGTTCAGCGTGTAGTCGGCGGCCTGGAGCCCGATGAGCGTGATCAGCACCGAGGTCGGGATCGAGATCGCCGTGACCAGCGTCGCGCGCACCGACAGCAGGAACACGAGGATCACGAGCACCGCGAAGACGAGGCCGAGCAGGCCCTCGACCGCGAGCGACTCGATCGAGCGCTCGATGAACGGCGCCTGGTCGAACACGACCGTGAACTCGGTGCCCGGGTTGGTCGTGTCGAGCGACGCCTGGAGGTCGGGCAGGGCGTCGCGCACCGCGTTGGACACCTCGACGGTGTTCGCGGCGGGGAGCTTCGTGACCGAGATCGCGAGGGCGGGTTCGCCGTTCACGCGCGAGATGCTCGTCTGCGGGTTCTCGGTGAGCTCGACCGATGCGACGTCGCCGATCGTGAGCGAGACGGGGACGGTGACCGTCGTGGCGGTGGCGTCCGCGCCGGGGAAGCCGGCCGCACCGTCGCCGGGGACGGCCGCGTCGGGCAGGGTGCCGTCGGTCGGCAGGCCGTCGGTCGGGGCGCCGGTCGTGCCGTCGAGCGCCTGGTCCGGCGCCGCGGGCTGCGCCTCGGTGCCGCCGAGGACGGGCAGCGCCGAGACGTCGTCGACGCTCGAGAGCCGGGTGCCCGCCTGCACGGCGAAGGTGGAGTCGCCCTCGGTGATCTCGCCGGCGGGCAGCAGCACGCCGCTCTGCTGGAGCGCATCGCGGATCGCCTGGCTGGTCAGCCCGTACTGCGCCAGCGTCTCGGGGTCGGGCGTGATGACCACGCGTCGACCCTGGTCGCCGACGAGCGACGCGTCGCGCACGCCGTCGATGTCGCGCAGCTCGGGCAGCGTCGTGCGCGCCAGCTCGTCCGAGAGCGCCGAGGCGTCATCGGCGCCGGTGACGGCGACCGCGAGGACGGGCAGGTCGTCGAAGCTGAACGCGACGACCTGCGGGTCGACGTCGTCGGGCAGCGTCGGCGCGATGCGGTTCACCGACGAGAGGAGCTTCTGCTCGGCGAACGCGAGGTCGGTCCCGAACGTGAAGTTGGCCGTGACGCGCGAGAGGCCGGTCGAGCTCGTCGTCGACGTCGACTCGAGGCCGGTGATGCCCTGGACGGCGGTCTCGATCGGGGTCGAGACGTCGGCGTTCACGACCTCGGGCGAGGCGCCGGGGTACGCCGTGATGATGGTGAGCTGCGGGAGCTGGATCGACGGCGCGAGCTCCTGCTTGAGCCCGTTCAGCGCGATGCCACCGAAGATCGCGACGACGACGGTGACGAGGGCGATGAGCGCGCGGTTCCGCATGCTGAGCTTCGCGAGGACGGACATGGTCTCGATTCTCTCAGCGGACGGTCCCGTCCGGATAACGGGAAGCTGGGAACGCCCGGCGAGAGTCCACGGGCTCGCGTCGCGTCGGGAGGCGGTCGACCGGGCGGGCCCGCGCTCGCGGACCCGCCCGGTCGACCGGAGCGACGGGTCGGGCTAGGGGGTCGCCTCGATCGCGTACAGCGTGGTCGTGCCCGACACCTCGTTCGCGACCGCGAGCATCGGCCGGCCGGTCGGGCTCGCCTCGGCGGGGATGAACGCGAGGCCCTCGGGTCCGAGGTCGCCGGCCGCGGAGAGCAGTTCGACGCCGTCGTCCTCGACCGAGACCGAGAAGTCGCGGTTGTTCAGGTACGTCACGAAGCTCGACGCCGCCGGGACGGTGATGTCGTAGACCATCACGCCGCCGACGCGCTCGAGGCCGATGAAGGCGTACGTGCGCCCGTCGACCTCGCCGATCGCGAGGCTCTCGGGCTCCGGACCCTTGTCGTCGCTGCGGCCCTCGAGGTTCGACTCGCTGTGGTTGGAGTTGAAGAAGTCGGGAGCGGCCTCGTGCGTGATCCGCTCGAAGTCCTCGCCGGAGTCGAAGACGAGCTCGCCGTCGGTGGTCCAGATCGAGAACGACCGGGCGCCGAACGCGTAGAGCTCCTCGTAGCAGCTGCCGTCCTCGCTGAGCCCCATCGCGGTCGAGACGTTGAGACGACCGAGGTCGGCGTCGCCCGTGTATGCGGCGGCGGGGCTCGCGTCGCAGATCGGGGGCAGCCCGTCGTCGCCGAGGTCCTTCACGCGCGCCGGCTCCTCGTAGTCGCCCCATTCGCGCGCGTCGCCCTCGTTGGCCGAGACGAGGAACGTCTCGCCGCCGGCCGCGTAGGCGACCAGGCCGTCGGGCTGGTACATGCCCTTGAGCCCGTCGAAGGTGCGGATGTCGAACGTGGGCGCGCCCTGCGGGTCGCGGTCGGACGGGTCGAGCCCGTGCCCGGGCTCCGAGCGGTCGACGAACCCGAGCGGCAGGATCTCGTCGACGCTCGCCGCGGCGAGGTCGACGACGGCGATCGCGTTCGCCTCCTGCAGCGCGACGTACGCGGTGTCGCCGTCCAGTGCGACGTACTCGGGCTCGAGGTTGCGTGAGACCGGGAGGTTCGCGTCGGGGGCCGGCCCGAAGACCCGCACGCCGTCGGGCAGCGTCTTCGAGCCGCCCGCCTCGAACTCGTGGAAGTCCGCGGTCCGCACGTCGCCCTGCGCCGCAGCCGCGACCGCGTCGGGCAGGTCGACGACCGAGACCGACCCCTCCGGGTCGCTCGAGAAGTCGTCCGCCGGCTCGCCCTCGTTGGCGACGACCGCCCGGGTCCCGTCGTCGGAGATCGCGACCATGTCCGGCAGCGCCCCGACGACGACCGAGCCGAGCACGCGAGCCTTCTTCTTCGTCGCGTCGAAGAACACCAGGCGACCGGGGGCGGTCTTGTCGTCGCCGTCCTCGATCGCGACGACGCCCAGGCCGTCGGCGCGGACCGCGACCGAGTTGGCGATGCCGCCGCCATCGACCTCGCCGACCTTCTTGGGCTTGCCCGGCTTCTTCGCGTCGATCACGTCGACCAGCCCGGCCTGCGCGTTCACGACGTAGAGCCGGCCGTCGTACGACGCGACGATCTCGGCGGCCGATTCGTCGAACACGCCGGTCTCGTACGTGCCGACGGGCGAGATGGTGAGCGCGGCGCCGTCGGCGACGACCTCGACGGGCGCGTCCACGATGGCGGTGCGGACGGGCAGCGCGGCGGCGGGGCCTGCGACGACGCAGCCCGCAGCGACGGCGCCCGCGAGGATCGGCGCTGCGGCACGCCGGATGCGGGATCGGGTGGGGAGCATGGTTCACCTTCGGTCGGAGGACACCGGACGGACCTCACTCTCGTCCCGTGCGACGAACCTCGGATGGCGGGGAGGTGAACGTTCCGTCCGTCAGACGACCGCGGCCAGCACGCCCTGGTCGGGTACCGGGGTCCGCGCGAGGGAGCCCCACGCGCGGACGAGTGCCTGCACGGCGGCCTCGGTCGTCTCGGCCGGGTACCCGATCGGAAGGCGGAGGAACCGCTCGAACGCGCCGTCGATGCCGAACCGCGGGCCCGCGGCGACGATGAGGCCCTCGGCGCGCGCGGCGAGGGCGAGCTGCGAGCTGACAGGGGCGCCGAGGCCCACCCAGGTCGCGATGCCGCCGTCGACGTGCGGGACGTGCCATCCGGGGAACGCATCGGCGAGCAGCGCCTCGAGTCGGTCGCGGCCGGCGCGCAGCTGCTCGCGCCGCCCCTCGAGGATGTCGTCCATCCGGTCGAGCAGCCGCGCGACCATGAGCTGCTCGAGGATCGGCGTGCCGAGGTCGCCGGGCGAGCGCACGGCGAGCAGTCGCCGGATCAGCGGGCGCTCGGCCCGGATCCAGCCGACCCGGATGCCGCCCCACACCGTCTTGCCGACGGAGCCGACCATCACGGCGGGCCCGTACGCGGCCATCGGCTCCAGGTCGGTTCCGCGGTCGATGTCGAGCTCCGCGGTGGTCTCGTCGGCGATCACGACGGTGCCCTGCCGGGCGGCGGCGTCGAGGATGCGCTCGCGAGCGTCGGCGGGCAGCGATCGACCGGTCGGGTTGTGGAAGTCGGGCATGAGGTAGGCGGCGACCGGATTGGCGTGGCCGATGGCGCGCACGAGGTCGTCGGCCTCGTCGGCGGCGCCGAACCCCTCGGGGCCGACGTCGTGCGGTCCGGCGGCGACCGTCACGAGCCGCGCTCCGGCGCCCCGCAGCGCCTCGTACGCGTGCGGGTAGGTGGGCGCCTCGATGAGGGCGCGATCGCCGCGACCCACGAGCGCGCGCGAGAGCAGCGCGATCGCGTGCTGCGCCCCGAGCGTGACCATGACCTGTCCGGGATCGGTGGGCAGTCCGCGCGCGGTGTAGCGGGCGGCGATCGCGGCGCGCAGCTCGGGGAGGCCGATCGGGTCGAACCCGGGGTCGCCCAGGTGGTTGGGCAGGGCGTCGACCGCGGCGCGAGCCACCTCCGGCAGCCACGGCAGGGCGGGGAGCGCGGCCTTGGAGAAGTCGACGTAGTCGGATGCCGGGGGAGCGGGGAGGATGGCCGGCGCGCCGGGCAGCCGGGCCACACTGCCGGACCCCCGGATGCTGTGCAGCATCCGCTGCTCGCGGAGTTCGCGGTACGCCGCGGTCACGGTGGTGCGGCTGAGGTGCAGGCGCTCCGCCAGGTCGCGCTCGGCGGGCAGCCGGGTGTCGACCCCGACCCGCCCGTCGAGGATGAGCAGCCGGATCCGGTCGGCGAGGGCGCGATACGCGCTGCCGCCGTCGCCGCGCCAGTCGCCGAGGAGGTTCTCGAGGGCGCGGGCGCTCATCGTGGCATCCATGATGCGGGCCACTCTAGGTCAATTGGCATCTTGCCGAAAGGCCAATCGGGAGATTGGATTGCTGACATGCCGCTTCGTCTCCCCCGCACCTCCGACCCCGCGCCCGTCTTCGCGCGGCGGATCGTGCAGCTCTACGTCGGGCTGTACCTGTACGGCCTCGGCATCGCGCTCATCGTCCGCGGCGAGCTCGGGGTCGCGCCATGGGACGTGCTCACGCAGGGCATCGCGAAGCAGACCGGGCTCGGCTTCGGCCTGATCACCGTCATCACGAGCGGCATCGTGCTGCTGCTGTGGATCCCGATCCGGCAGCGCCCCGGGTTCGGCACCCTGATGAACGCGCTGCTCGTCGGCCCGTTCGCGGACCTCTCCCTCTGGATGATCCCCACCGGGCTCGACCTCTGGGTGCGCATCGCGATGCTCCTCGGCGGCATCGTCGTCCTCGCGATCGCGACCGGCATGTACATCGGCGCGCACTTCGGCCCCGGACCGCGCGACGGGCTGATGACGGGGCTGCACCGCCGCACCGGCTGGAGGATCTGGATCGTGCGGACGGGCATCGAGGTCTCCGTGCTGGTCACCGGATTCCTGCTCGGCGGGAACGTGGGCCTGGGCACGCTCGCCTTCGCCCTGCTCATCGGACCGCTCTGCGGCTGGACCATCCCGCTGTTCGCCGTCCGGCGCGAGACCGCACCGCGTCGCCGCGCGCGCGGCGCGGGTGCGCTCCCGCCGGCGACGGGGGCCACGCCCGCGCAGGCGTGACCGCGCAGGCCTGACCGGGCGGGCGGAGGGGATGCCGCGGGGCGCGCTCCCGCGGCATCGCCTACAGGTTCCGCTCCGCGTACACGCGCAGCGCGTCGCGGACGAACGCCGCACCCTGCTCGCCGCCGTAGTTGGCCGCGAACCGCGGGTCGGCGACGTACATCTCGCCGAGGCCCTCGACGTACGCCCTGACGTCGCCGCCGGGCGTCGTCGCGGGCGTGCCGGGGATGCCCGTCAGCCACTCCACGTGGCGCGTCGCGAGCGCCTGCGCCTCGGCGCCGCCGGGCGCGATGCCCGACGCCGCGGCGGCCGCCCAGTCGCGACCGAGCGCCGCCGTGCGCTCCTTCCAGGCGCGACGCTCGTCCTCGCCCATGTCGCGCCACCAGCGGTCGCCGGCGGCGTACGACTCGGCGCCCCAGCGCTGCTCGACCTCCTCGCGGTACTGCGAGTGGTCGAACCCGTCCAGCATGTCCTTCGCCATGATCTGCTCACCTCCTCCCAGTGCCTCGATGGTCCGCTCGACCGACGCGACCTGCCGCGCCAGCCGGTCCTGCTCCTGCCGCAGCCACGCGAGGTGCCCGGACAGGGCGCGCGACTCGTCCGACTGCCCGTCGAGCACGTCGGCGATCGCCGGCAGGCCGAGTCCGAGCTCGCGCAGCAGCAGGATCCGCTGCAGCCGCACGAGCGCGGCGCGGTCGTAGTACCGGTACCCGTTCGCCCCCACTCGGCTCGGGGCGAGCAGGCCGACGTCGTCGTAGTGGCGCAGCGTCCGGCTCGTCGTGCCGGCGAGCTTGGCGATCTCCTGGATCGACCAGTCCATCGGTCCCCTCCTTCCCGGGCCCGCGGCGGTCGCGGGTGATGAATCCACGCTAGAAGTTGACGTGGCGTCAATGTCAAGCGTCCGTCCGATCCGAACCGCACCAGCGGTGCCCGCGCCGAGCGCGTCGCGTCCCTTGACGACGTTCGAAACGCGATATATCGTGAATTCTGGAAAACGCGATATATCGCGAATAGCGCCCGCAGGGCGCAGGCGCGGCATCCCGCCCCGCTTCGACGAGAAGGAGCACACGCATGGCCATCGAGAAGTGGGTCGTGAACCCCGGCGAGACCCGGGTCATCGACCTCGAGCTCGTCCGCAAGCTCAAGGTCGGCCTCATCGGCGGCAAGGTCGACGTCATCGCGCACGACGAGCCCGGCGCCCGCGTCGAGATCTCGAGCGTCACGGGCAAGGACCTCATGATCCAGATCGACGGCGACGCGCTCGAGATCGACCACGCGCAGCTGCGTTGGGACAACTTCATCGAGGTGTTCAAGGGCTTCCGCGGCGGATCGAAGGCCGAGGTCTCGATCCTCGCCCCGCGTCACGTGGCCATCAAGCTCGGCGTGGTGAGCGGTGCCGCGCTCGTGTCGGGCTTCGACGACGACGGCCGGTTCAGCTCGGTCTCGGGCGACCTCGTCATCGACAACCACGCGGGTGACATCGAGTGCTCGACCGTCTCCGGCGAGGTCTCGGTCGGCGACCACACGGGCAAGGTCGTGGCCCACACCGTCTCCGGCGACGTCACCGTGACCGGCGACGTCCACGCGTTCAAGGCCGACACCGTCTCCGGCGACATGATCGTCGACTCCCGCGGCACGCCGGGGCGGATCGACACGAACACCGTCTCCGGCGACCTCACGGTCCGCTTCGACGCCGGCAGCGGCGCCCGGTACCGCGTGAACACGGTCAGCGGCTCGCTGCTGCTGGACGACACGCAGATCAAGGGCACGCTGGGCAAGGGCTTCGAGCGGGTGACCGGCGAGCTCGAGGGCACCTGGCTCGACCTCGGCGCCAACAGCGTCTCGGGCAACATCTCCGTGATCCGCCGCCAGCCGGCCACGGCGACGGCGGGCGCGCCCGGCGAGTCGACGGATGCCGCGGGCGCGGCCGCGGACGGCGCCGACGCGTCGCACGGCTCGGCCGACGAGGCATCCGCATGACCCCGCCCGTCTTCGCCCACGGCAACCTGCGCCTGTACCTGCTGGCGCTCCTCGAGGAGCGGCCACGTCACGGGTACGAGCTCATCCAGGCCCTCTCCGACCGCTTCGGCGGCACCTACTCGCCGAGCGCCGGC
Source organism: Agromyces litoreus (assembly GCF_040496015.1). NCBI lineage: Bacteria > Bacillati > Actinomycetota > Actinomycetes > Micrococcales > Microbacteriaceae > Agromyces > Agromyces litoreus. The sequence goes on along the minus strand of NZ_JBEPKA010000001.1, from coordinate 153,531 downwards.
ACGATCTACCCGCGCCTGGCGAAGCTCGAGGAGGAGGGACTCGTCGCCAAGCGCACCGATGGACGCAAGTCGGTCTACGAGATCACCGATGCCGGTCGATCCGAGCTCGACTCCCGACGCCACGAGCTCGACGCCATCGAGGAGGACGTGACCGACTCGGTGCGCCGCATGGCCGAGGGCGTGCGCGCCGAGGTCGACAGCGCGATGCGGAGCCTGCGCGCCGAGCTCGCCTCGGCTGCCCGGGAGGCGAAGAAGGCGGCGACCGAGACGAACGCGACGGTGAACCTGCACGCCGACTCCAACCGCGCGGTGCACGAGGCCGACCTCGTGCTGACCGAGTTCCGCCAGCAGCTTCGGGTCGAGCTGCGCCGCCAGGCCCACCGGGGCCGGGTGTCGGCCGACACCGTCTCGCTGCTGCGGACGCGGCTCGCCGACGTGAAGGCCGAGATCGTCCGGGAGCTCGCCGAGCGCGAGCTGTAGCACCCGCATCGATCCCCCCACGGATGCCGCCGGCACGTGATGTCGGCGGCATCCGCTTGCATGGGGAGATGTCCGATGCGTCCCTGCGACCGTGGTCCGACGGCGACCTCGAGCTCCTCCACCGGGCGAACGCGCCCGAGCTCATGGAGCACCTCGGCGGGCCCGAGTCCGACGAGCAGGTCGAGCGGCGCCACGAGCGCTACCTGCGCGGGTGGCACGACGGCTCGTCGCAGATGTACGCGATCGTGACGCCCGAGCATCCCGAGGGCGTCGGGGCGATCGGCTTCTGGCCGCGCGAGGAGCACGGTCGTGCGCTGTTCGAGACCGGGTGGACGGTGCTGGCCGCGCATCAGGGGCGCGGGATCGCACGAGCCGCACTCGCCCTGCTCATCGCGGCCGCACGGGAGGCCGACGCGTCGCGGCCGATCGCCGCGTACCCGCGAGTCGACAACGCGGCGTCGAACGCGCTCTGCTCGCGCGCCGGGTTCGTCCTCGAGGGCGTCGAGGAGTTCGAGTACCCGAAGGGCACGCTGCTGGCCTCGAACGTGTGGGTGCTGCCGCCGTCGCCCGCCGGCGCGGCGTAGCCTCGACGAGTGCTCCCCTACCTCGCGGTCTTCCTCGGCGGCATCGCCGGCACCGGGCTGCGCCTGGCGCTGGACACCGCGCTCCCGGTCGCGCCGGGCGGCTTCCCCTGGTCGACCCTCACGGCGAACCTCGTCGGCACCTTCGTGCTCGGATGGCTGGCCGGCGGCCTGTGGACGCGACCGACGATGCCGGCCTGGCTGAAGGCGGGCATCGGCTCGGGGCTCCTCGGGTCGTTCACGACGCTGTCGGCCGTCATGGGCGCGGTCGCGATCCTCGACGGCGACGGCACGACGCTGTTCGCCGCGACCTACCTCGGGGTCTCGCTCGTCGCCGGCCTCGCACTCGCCGCGGGCGGACTGAAGTTCGGCTCGCTGCTCGCGCACCGGCCCATGCCGACCGAGGTCACCGACGACGGAGCCACCCTGTGAGCGGCGCGCTCGTCGCCACGGTGCTCGTGGCCGGGGCGGTCGGCGCGGTCGTCCGCTACGCGCTCTCGCGCGCGTACCCCGTGCGCCCCGGGCACCTGCCGGGCGGCATCCTCATCGTGAACGTGGCCGGCTCCGCCATCGCGGGCGGCGTGATCGGGCTCGCCGAGCGGTTCGCGGTCTCCGGCGACCTGCGGCTGGTGCTCGTCACCGGGTTCTGCGGGGGTCTCACGACCTTCAGCACCTGGTGCGTCGAGACGATCGAGCTCGTCGACGGCGGCCGCTGGCGGGCCGCCATCCTCAACGTGCTCGTGACCCTCGCGCTCGGCCTGTCGGCCGCGTTCGGCATGTACCTGCTCGCGCGCTGAGGGCCGTACGCGCGCGACGGCGTCGCCACGGACCGTCCGACGGCTGGACCCGGGTCAGATCATGGCCATGATCTGGCGGGCGATCATCCGGCCCGCGCGACTCGCGCCGATCGTCGACGCCTGCGGACCGTACCCGGCGAGGAAGATGCGCGGGTCCTTCCAGGCGGCGCCCTGCCCCACCGTGACGCCGCCCGACTTCTCGCGCAGCCGGAGCGGCGAGAGGTGGCGCAGCTCGGGCCGGAACCCGGTCGCCCAGATGATCGCATCAGCTCGCACGGAGCTCCCGTCGTCCCAGACGACCCGATCCTCCTCGATGCGGTCGAAGACCGGACGCGCCACGAGCAGCCCGCGCTCGATGCCCGCCGCGATGCGGCGGCTCTTCGGCACCCCGGTGCCGCTGACGACCGAGGGCAGCGCGCGACCGCCGCGCGCCGCCTCGTCCTGACGCGAGACCGCGGTCGACGCGCCCTCGAGGTCGAGCTCCTGCCGGTCGAGCCAGTCGATCGGTCGCCGGGAGACCCAGGTGAGGCCGGCCGCGACGCCCTCGAGCTCGAGCATGAAGCCGATCGCCGAGGTGCCCCCGCCGACGACGACGACGTGCTGGTCGCGGAAGTCCTCCGCGGACGTGAAGTCGGATGTGTGCAGGTGGCGGCCCCGGAACTCGCCCATGCCCGGGTAGTAGGGCACGAACGGGGATCCCCACGTGCCGGTGGCGTTCACGACGAACTGCGCCCGGAGCTCGCCCTGCGGGGCCGGCGGCGGCCCCGCCGCCTCGAACGTCCTGCGGCGACGACCGAAGAAGCCGCGCGCCTTCAGCTCCTCGATGGGCTGCGGGCTGAGGTCCTGGTACCGGAGGCGGAGGTCGACGCCGTCGTTCGTCACGCGGCGCACCTCGATCGGCCGGTGCACGCGCAGCTGGTACGCCTCCTCGTACCTGGCGTAGTACTCGGCGATCACGTCCTTGGCGGGCTGCGCTCGGTCGGCCGTGTCGAAGCTCAGTCCGAGCTCACCCATTCCCGGCAGGTCGTTGACCCGGTGGGCGGTGCCGAGTCGCAACGAGGACCACCGGTGCTGCCACGCTCCACCCGGCCCGGGGGCTCGGTCGAGCAGCACGAAGTCCTCGTCGGCGACGAGTTCGAAACGGCGCAGGTAAAAGGCGACGGACAGCCCCGCCTGCCCAGCACCGATCACCGCGACCTTCACGCGGTCGGGCATCGATTCCACCCCTCCATCCCACCATGTCCGGAGGGTCGGCGTCGGACGCGGGGCGGCGTCCACGGCACCTCCACAGCGCCGACGCGGCGGGCGATCGGCCCGTACGGCGGTGGTAAACTGACGGCCGGGATTGTTCATTATCAGAAGAGCCGGGTGACGACCATCCCATCCGGCCAGACGTCGTAAGGGGGTCACGCATGGGGCGCGGCCGTCAAAAAGCCAAGCACACGAAGGTTGCTCGGGAGTTGAAGTACTTCAGCCCGGCCACCGACTACAGCGCGCTCGAGCGCGAGCTCACGGCTTCGAACCACGACCACATCGAGGACGAGCTCTCGAAGTGGTCCGAGTACGCCGACGACGACTCCTACGTTCCCGACGACGGACCCCATCGGTCCTGACCCTCACCGGGTGAGCCGCGCCCGACCGGCCGGCTGACCCTTCGGCCTGCGCGCCGCCGTCTCCCGCGGCGGGCCGGGTCGTGACCCTCGGCGCCGGCATCCCCCGGCGCCCGTGGTGAGGTGCGCGCGGATCGGAGCCGCTCAAGCCGTCGACGCGCGCCATCCGGCCGTGGTCTCGGCGAACCGTTCGAGCTCCTCGAGCGTCCCACCCGCGGTGATCGCCCGGAGGACCACCTCGTCGACGACGTCGAACGCGGCGAGCGACTCCGGTCGGTCGATCGTCGCGTCGACGGCGCGCATGCCGATCCGGCGGAAGTTCGCGGCGTACGACGCCACGGCCTCGTACCGCTCCGCCTCGTGCTCCAACGCCGCGCGCGCGGACTCGTCGGCGATCGTGCGCACGTACAGCACGCCGCGCACGTCCGGCGAGCGTGCCCCCGCGTCGCGGCGCAGGTCGTCCATCGCGTCGGCGGCCGCCGCCGGGGTCAGCCAGTTGAGGACGACCGCGTCGGCCCGCACGGCGGCGAGCCGACGCATCCGCGGCCCGAGGGCGCCGACCGCGATGCCGGCGTCCGTGCGCTCGCGAAGCGCTGCGATGCCGTCGCGCACCGTCGCGACGGGATGCGCCGCCCTGCCGGAGCCGATGCCGAGCAGGGTCCGCTCGACCGGGATCCCCGCGAGGTCGAGGGTGTCGGCGGGCCGCCGGTCGAGCGGGATCACGCCCGTGCCCAGGCGGAGCGTCGCGGTGACCTCGGCGACGGCGCGCAGGCCGTCGAGCGAATCGCCGCGCGGGACGTCGTTCAGCCAGATCCCGTCGAAGCCGAGCGACTCGAGCCGCGGCGCCAGGGCTCGCAGCGTGTCGACGCCGGTGGTCCCGGGAAGTCCGAGCGAGACGGCGGCGCGCACGGGTCAGCCCGCGTACTCGCCGACGAGCCGGACGGCGCCGCCGTCCACGCCCTTGGCGCCCTGCTCCCATCCGCTCGCGGCCTCGTCGTGCGCCCCGATCGCGACGGTGCCCGCCTGCCAGGCGGGCAGTCCGAGCTCGCCGAGGCGCGTCACGACGGCGGATGCGGCCTCCTGCGCCACGACCGCGAAGAAGCCGATGCCGAGGTTCCAGGTGCCCTCGGTCGACTCGAGGGTCGTGCCGGCGAGGTCGTTCAGCACGCGGAACACCGGCTGCGGCGACCAGGTCGACCGGTCGAGCTCGACCCACGACCCGCGGGGGAGCACCCGGGCGAGGTTCGCGGCGATGCCGCCGCCGGTCACGTGCGACAGCGAGTGGACGGCGCCGCCGACCTGCTCGTCGGCGAGCAGGCGCACGAGCGGCCCGGCGTACAGGCGCGTGGGCTCGAGCAGCGCCTCGCCCCAGGTCGTGCCGAGGTCGGCGGAGGCGTCCTCGTAGGCGCGGCCGGCGGTCGCGAGGATGTGACGCACGAGCGAGTACCCGTTCGAGTGCAGGCCGCTCGACTCGATCGCGATGACCGCGTCGCCCTCCCGCACCCGGTCGGCACCGAGCGCCCGGTCGGCCTCGACGACGCCGACCGCGGCCCCGGCCACGTCGTAGTCGTCGACGCCCATGAGCCCCGGGTGCTCGGCGGTCTCGCCGCCGACGAGCGCGGTGCCGGTCTCGGCGCACGCGCGCGCGATGCCGGTGACGATCGCGGCGATCCGCTCGGGCACGACCCTGCCGCAGGCGATGTAGTCGGTCATGAACAGCGGGGTGGCACCGACCACGACGATGTCGTCGACGACCATGCCGACGAGGTCCTGGCCGATGGTGTCGTGCACGTCGAGCGCCTGGGCGATCGCGATCTTCGTCCCGACCCCGTCGGTCGAGGTCGCGAGCAGCGGCCGGCGGTAGTCCTTGGCGAACGAGAGGTCGTAGAGGCCGGCGAATCCGCCGACGCCGCCGAGGACGTTGGGGCCGTGCGTCTTCGCGACCGACTCCTTCATCAGTTCGACGGCGAGGTCGCCGGCGGCGGTGTCGACTCCGGCAGCGGCGTAGGACGAGTTGGCGCTCACCCGACAAGGGTACCCGCGGCACCGGCCGGCCTGAGGCCCGCTGTCGGCGGCCGGACGTAGAATCGGGCCATGCACGCGGGGGCCACGCCATCGTGGGTGATTCGCGAGAACGCGAGCACCGGAGCCCTGCTCGCCCTCTACCTCCGCGAGGTGCTCGGCATCGCCTCGCCGGCCGAGCTTCCGAGGCTCCGCGATGTCGGCCGGATCGGGCCCGAACCTCCTCGCGACGTCGACGCGCACGATGCCCTCGAGAAGCAGTGGCGCGAATGGTGGTCGATGACGATCGAGCCGGAGGAGCATCCGTCGCCGGTGCCGCTGGAGCTCCTCGAGGAGTACGGCACGACCGTGGCGCTGCCGGTCTCCGGCGCCGAGGCGCTCGCGGCCGCCATCCGCCCGCACGCCGAGGCCGCGACCGCGTGGGCCGACTGGGCGCACGAGCGGTACCGCACCGCGAGCTCCGCACGTTCCGGCGACTCCTACCGGGCGTACGCCGGGTCCATCGCGGAGTACGAGCGCGAGGTCGGCCGGCGGGCCCACTCCTTCGAGCTGAACGTCGAGGTGCTGCCGCTCGCGGCATCCGGCATCTGGTGGATCGGCCGCAAGTCGGTCGCGGTCACCGACACGCTGCGCTCGGATGCCGCGGCCTTCGACGACGCCATCCACCCGATCATCGCCGAGCTCGCGTGAGCCGCGCGCCGCGGGCGGCGCACGCGCCGCGTGGCAGACTCGATCGCATGAGCATCTGGTTCGGCGAGCCCTCGCTGGAGTGGGCGAACTCGCGCAGCGAGCAGGCCATGATCCGCACCCTCGGCATCGAGATGACCGAGCTGACCGACGACTCGCTGAAGGGCCGGATGCCGGTCGACCACCGGACGCGCCAGCCCGCCGGGGTCCTCCACGGCGGGGCATCGGTCGCGCTGGCGGAGACCCTCGCGAGCTGGGGCGCGTCGTTCACGGTCGACCCGGAGCAGTACTACTGCGTCGGCATGGAGATCAACGCCAACCACGTCCGCCCGGTCTCCGAGGGCTGGGTGTACGGCGAGGCGCGACCGATCACGCGCGGGCGCACCACGCAGGTGTGGGACATCCGCATCACCGACGAGCGGGACCGCCTCGTCTGCGTCTCGCGGTGCACGATGGCGGTGCTGGCGACCCCGTCGCAGTACTGACGCCGGCACCGGCGCGTCGCTATCGTGGGGCCGTGAAGCCGTTCGTGCTCCTCGCCACGCGCGCCGAGGACCAACCCGCCGACGAGGAGTACGCGCTGTTCCTGCGCGGCACCGGGCTCGACGAGCGCGACCTCGTCCGGGTGCGGCTCGAGGCCGGCCCGATGCCGGACCTCGACCTCGACGCCCTGTCCGGCATCTTCGTGGGCGGCGGGCCGTTCAACGCCTCCGACCCGCCCGAGCGCAAGTCGGCCGTGCAGCACCGGGTCGAGGCCGAGTTCGCGACCCTCCTCGACGAGGTCGTGGCGCGGGACTTCCCGTTCCTCGGCGCCTGCTACGGCGTCGGCACCGTCGGCGCGCACCAGGGCGCCGCCATCGACGACACCTACGCCGAGAAGATCGGCGTCGTGCCGGTCTCGCTGACCGACGCGGGCGCGGCGGATCCCCTGATGGCGGGGCTCCCGCCGACGTTCAACGCGTTCGTCGGGCACAAGGAGGCGATCCGGAGCCTACCGCCGTCGGCCACGCTGCTCGGTTCGTCGCCCGAATGCCCGGTGCAGGCGTTCCGCGTCGGCGCGAACGTGTACGCCACGCAGTTCCACCCCGAGCTCGACCTCGAGGGCATCCAGGTCCGGATCCGCGCCTACGCGAGCTACGGCTACTTCGCGGCCGACGAGCTCGAGCTCACGCTCGCAGCGGCGGCGCGCGCCGTCGTGTCGGAGCCGAGCCGGATGCTCCGCACCTTCGTCGAGCTGCACGCGCGATAGCGCTGCGCGAGGCCGACGGCCTCACCCGTGCGACGCGAAGACCTCCCGCAGCCGGGGCCACGCCGCAGCGCGGACGAACACCGGGATCCGCTCGATCGGCACGTCGGCCGTGATCTCGGCCTCGCCGGCGATCGGCTCACCGGTCCATGGGGCGACCCACTCCCCGGGCGGCAGCGCGACCGCGTGCGCGGTCTCGCCCTCCTCGACGACGGGCGAGACGAACAGGTCACGTCCGAGGAACCACTGCAGCGGATGACTCCACGCGGTCTCGAGCGACGGGTGGTCGAAGTACACCGGCCGCATGAGCGGCGCCGAGGTGCGCACGCTCTCGGCCGCCTCGGCCGACAGGTACGGCACGAGTCGCTCGCGCAGGTGGGCGAACGCGCGGAACACGGGCATGACGCGGTCGTCGCCCGTGCGGTCGGCGATGTTCCAGGGCGTGCGGTCCCGTGAGGGCGTGCGGTGGTGGTTGAACTCCGAGTGGTACTGCATGATCGGCACGAACGTCGAGGCCGCGGTCGCCCGCAGGTACAGCTCGGCCGAGGGCAGCGGGCCCGAGAAGCCGGCGAGGTCCCAGCCCCAGTAGAGGATGCCGCTCGCGGCCGCCGAGAGCCCCGCGAACATCGACCAGCGGAACGCATCCCACGTCGAATCCTCGTCGCCGGCCCAGAACGCGCCGTGCGCCTGCGACCCGGTGAACCCCGCCCGGCTGAACGTCACGGGCGCCTTGCCCGCCGAACGGAGCAGGTCGCCGTACGCCTTCGCGTACGCCACCGGGTAGCGGTTGTTCCCCTCGTCGCCGCACGTGCCGCCGAGGTACGCGAGCTCGCGCCCCCAGGCGTGCTCGCCGCCGTCGGTCTTGAAGCCGTCGATGCCGACCTCCTCGACGAGGTACCGGCGCTTCTCGGTCCACCAGCTCGCCGCGCGATCGTCGGTGAGGTCGGGCATGGTCGAGAGCGGGAACCACCAGCCCCGGTTCCGGTACGGACGAAGCCGGCCTCGGGCGTCCGGCTCGCGGATGAGCACGCCCTCCCGGGCCGCGGCGATCGCGTCGGCGCGCGCCTGGCCCGTCGGGTGCGGGCGCGCCTTGAGGAGCGGGATCTGCCAGAGGTGCACGCGGATGTCGCGATCGTGCAGCTCGTCCACCATGCCCTTGGGATCCGGCCACGCGCCGTCGGGCGGGAACGTGAAGTCGTCGAGCCGGTGCGGCCCACCGTCCTCCGCGACCTCGTACTCGGCGTCGCGGAACGCCGTGAACGTGCGCTCGTCGCTCCACGCCTCGATCACGACCGACCCGACGGGGACGTCGTGCTCGCGATGCAGGTCCATCTGGCGCATGACCTCGGCCTGCGTGTTCCACTCGTTGCCGCTCGCCCAGAGCCGGAACACCCAGTCCGGCAGCTCCTCCGGGCGACCGACCTCGGCGAGGAAGGCGTCCAGCACGACGCGGGGCTCGCCGTTGTAGAACGACACGTCGACCGCGGGCTCGCCGGCCGCGGCATCCGCCTCGACTTCGACGACGATCCGGTCGGCCGCGGCGGCGCCGACGTCGAACCAGGTCCGGCGCGAGGTGCGCACGTGGAATCCCCAGCCGGCGCCGCCCACGACGTGCGCGAACGGCATGGGCAGGTAGGTCTTCCGCTCGGCGCCCTGCGACTTGTACTGCTCGAAGACGACCGCGTCGAGCTCGGTGCCGCGGTGGTCGAGCCGGTCGTAGCGCTCGCCGAAGCCCGTCACGTGCTCGGCCGGTGCGAGCGGCAGCGCGAACCGCACGCGGCGCACGCGCTCGCCGTCCGTGAGCACGCGCACGGAGCCCGGCACCACTCGGCAGGTGCCGATCGAGGTCACGACGTCGTCGCCTGCGTCGCGCCAGTCCGAGACGGTCGCGTCGAACCAGCGCGTGTGCTGCTCCTCGCCGCCGGCCGTCCGGCCCGCCATGCGGTAGCGGATGGCGCTGCCGGCCTCCGGTGCCGCGAACTCCGTCGCCCAGCCGCCGGCGCTCCGGGCGAGCCGGGCCTGCGCGGACGCGAGGTGGCCGCCGTCGACGGTCTGGCCGCGTGACGTGCTCGCCACGCGCTGCAGGGGATGCCGTTCGGTGCGGCGGGCACCCGCGGCATCCACGACCTCCACCTCGGCCTCGACGGCCTCCACCTCGGGCGTGGCGCGCACGCCGAGTCGCAGCGGTTCGCCCGCGACCGGGTCGAGCGGCCAGCGCTGCTCGGTGTCGACCGAGTACGGGTGGCCGGAGCCGAGCGGACGGTGGCGGATCATTCGGAGGCCTCCTCGGGGGCGGCGGCGTCGAGTTCGACGGCGAGGCGGATGAGCATGGCGTGGGACCAGAGCAGCGGGTCGGCCGACGGCCCCCAGCGCTCCACCCACTCGTCGACGCGCGATGCGTCGAGCAGGTGCCGATCGACCTGCTCGGGCATCGCCCCGTCGGGGCCTGCGGTGCCGGCGGCCCAGTCCAGCAGTTCCCGCGCCCGGTCGGCGTTCCCGGCCCGGGCGTGTGCGATCCCGACGAAGCACGACAGCAGCGGCCACTGTCCGCCGCCGAAGTAGGTGTCGCCGAGGTAGCGGTGGGTGCCGCCGTCGACGACGAGGTCGCGATCGATCGCGTCGAGCGTCGCCGTTCCGACCGCGGATGCCGCGGGCACGACCTCCAGCAGCCCGACGACGGCGGCGAGGCTGGCGTCCACGGCCGACGACCCGAGCCACTTCGACAGGTGCCCGTCGGCCGTGCCCCGCGATCGGATGGCGGCCTCGACCGCGTCGGCGGCCGTCGACGCGCGCCCGGATCGCTGGCCGCCGAGGACGCCCGAGCGGACCGCCGCACGGAGCCCGGCGGCGATGCAGCCGAGCGTCGAGACGTGCACGTACTCCGCGTGCTCCTCCCACCAGTCGTAGCAGGGCCGGTCCCACGACGAGACCAGGTAGTCGACGGTCAGGGCGATCGCCGGCGCCCACCGCGTGGCATCCGCGCCGTGCCGTCGCACGTGCTCGCCCACCGCCCAGAGCCACGTGCCGTAGCCGTCGAGCTGGAAGTCCCACCAGTCGGCGTCGCCCTCGCGGCCGTCGAACGTGAACCGGGTCGCGAGCATCGCCGCGTCGGAGACGGGCTCGCCGAACGCGGCGCCGTCGACGATCGCGCGGACCCGCTCGGCGCGGGCGTCGACCACGGCGGCGCACCAGTCCAGGAACCGCTCGGCCGACTCGCGTCGGCCGTACGCCGACATCGCGTCGGCGATGAAGGCGCCGTCACGGAACCAGCTGTAGCCCGCGTACGCGGAGAAGGTCGGGCTCGCCGGGTACGCGCCGCCCGCGTCCTGGAGCGACGCGATGAGGTCGGCGCTCGACGCCATGAGCGCCGCGATCTCGGGCCGGACGGTCGTGGGGAGGGTCATCGTGGTGCTGCCTTCGTGCGTGGTGGATGGGTGGGGCCGGTCGCCCGGAGGGCGGCCGGCCCCCTCACGGGATCGGGCGATCAGCCGCCGATGGCGGCGTTGATCCGCTCCTCGGCCGAGTCGAGCGCCTCCTGCACGGTCTTGCGACCGGCCTGCGCCTCGACCAGCTCCTCGCTCATGATGTCCTGCATCTCCTGCTGGCCCTGCGCCACGACGGGCGGCAGCGCGACCTGCTCGAGCGAGTCGAACACCGCCTGCCGGTCCTCGGGGTTCCCGAGCGTCAGGTAGCTGTCGAGCGCGGCCTCGTCGGAGGTCGCCGGGAGCTCCCAGCCGGCGTCGAGCCGGGTCTGCACCATCACGTCGCTCGAGGTGAGGAACTCGGCGAACTTCGCCGCCGCCTCCTGGTGCGCCGAGCCAGCGGAGACGCCGACCGCGTTCGAGAACAGCGCGCTCGCCTGCTGGGCGTTGCCCGGCTCGACCGCGATGTCCCAGCCGAAGGGCGCGTCGGCGAAGGCGCCGAACATCCAGATGCCGGTGTGCAGCATGGCGAGCTTGCCGTCGAGGAACAGGTTGGTGTCGAAGTCCGGCGTGCCCTGGCCGTCCTCGATCGTCGGCATGGTCGTGCCGCTCTTGCCGACCAGCCACTCGGCGGCCTCGACGCCCTCGGGCGTGTTGAACGCGACCGCGGCGCCGTCGGCGTCGAGGAACTCCCCGCCGTTCTGCGCGAGCACCTTGTAGAACTCGTAGAAGCTCACGGGCTGGTGGTCGCCCCACGTGCCGGCGCCCTCGTCGGTGAGCTGCTCGGCCGCGGCCTGCTCGTCGGCCCACGTCCAGTCCCCCGTGGGCGCGTCGACGCCGGCGGCCTCGAACAGGTCGCGGTTGTAGAAGAGCACGACGGTCGAGAACGAGCTCGGCAGCGCGTACTGCGTGCCATCCGCCTGGTATGCCTCGAGCACGCTCTGGCGATACACCGACGGGTCCTCGACGTCGATCTCGGCGAGCACCCCGTTCGCCTGGTACTGGGCGAAGTTGGCGTACTCGACGTCGAAGACGTCGGCGGCGGTGCCGGCCGCGAGGTCGGTCTGGAGCGCCGTGCCGTAGTCGGCGTACGGGAGCGTGGTCACCTCGACGGTGATGTCGGGGTTCTCCTCCTCGAACGCGTCGACGATGGCCTGGAGGTTGTCCTCGTTGCCGCCGTTCGAGATGAAGTTCGTGTAGCTGATGGTGACGGGGCCGTCGGCCTCGCCGGAGCTGTCGCCCGCGGCGCAGCCGGTCAGGGCGAGGGCGGTGGCGGCGACGAGGCCGACGCCGGCCAGTGCTGTGGTCCTCATGGTGCGTATCTCCTTCGATCGGGATGAGGCGTGGTGCCGGTTGGTGGACGGTCGGGATCGGACCGTCCGGGTCGGGGCCGCTGGCCCGTCCTCACTTGAGGCCGGTGTTCGCGACCCCCTGGATGACGTACTTCTGGGCGAACAGGTAGACCGCGAGCATCGGGAGGATGCTCACGACCGAGCCGGCCATGACGATGTCCCACTGGGTCGTGTACTGGCCCTGCAGCCCGGCCAGCGCGACCGGGAGGGTCTGCAGCTCGGGCGAGCGGAGCACGACGAGCGGCCAGAGGAAGCTGTTCCAGCTGCCCATGAACGCGAACACCGCGAGGGTGGCGAGCGCGGGCCGGATGTTGGGCAGGATGACCGTCCAGAAGATCCGGAAGTGTCCCGCACCGTCGAGCGCCGCGGCCTCGTCGAGCTCGAACGGAACCTGGTTCATCGCCTGCCGGAGCAGGAAGACGCCGAACGCCGCCGCGAGCGTGGGCAGCAGCGCGCCGAGGTAGGTGTCGACGAGGCCCCATGCGCGCAGCTCGGCGAAGAGCGGCACGACGAGCACCTGGAGCGGGATCATCATCGTCGCGAGGTAGATGCCGAAGACGACCGTGCGGCCGCGGAACGGCAGCCGACTGAACGCGTAGGCGGCGGTCGCGCTCGTGACGAGCTGGGCGAGGGTCGTGACCGTCGCGAGCAGCAGGCTGTTGCCGACGACCCGCGCGAAGGGGAGGTCGGCGAAGAGACGCTGGTACGCCTCGAGGCTCGCGTCGGCCGGGAGGAGCGACGGCGTGGAGCTCAGTCCACTGCCGGGGGTCAGCGAGGTGACCACCGTCCAGTAGAACGGGAAGAACATGGCCAGGGCGCCGACCACGATCACGACGTGCAGCAGCACGCTCCGGGCGCGGGCCGCGCGGGCCGCCTCGGTGCGACGACGGATGCCGCGCGCCCGGGCCGTCATCGGTGCGAGCGTCGTCTCAGCCATAGTTCACCCACTTGCGCTGGCCGCGGATCTGGATGACCGTCACGGCGAGGATCACGACGAACAGGAGCCACGACAGCGCGGACGCCTCGCCCGCCTTGCCGTACCGGAACGTCAGGTCGTAGATCTGCTGCACGACGACCTGCGTCGCGCCGCCCGGTCCGCCGCCGGTCATCGCGTAGACCTGGTCGAAGACCTGGAAGCCGTTGATGAGCGAGATCACGACGACGAAGAAGGTCGCGGGGGAGAGCAGCGGGAGCGTCACGGAGAAGAGCCGGCGCCACCAGCCGGCACCGTCGACGCGGGCGGCGTCGAGCAGCTCGGGGTCGATGGCCTGGAGCCCGGCGAGCAGGATGACCATGACGAAGCCGAGGTCCTTCCACGCCGAGGCGAAGATGATCGAGGGCATCGCCCAGGCCGGGTCGGTCCACCATCCCGGACCGTCGATGCCGAACCAGGCGAGAACGGTGTTCACGACGCCGTTCGACGGGTTCAGGAGCCACCGCCACACGAGGGCGACGACGATCCAGCTCGTGATGACCGGCAGGAAGTAGATCCCGCGGAGGAGCGTGCGGCCGCGCAGTGCGGTGTTCAGCGCGAGCGCGATCGCGAGCCCGCCGACGTAGACGAGCGGCAGGTAGCCGACGATGTAGGACAGCGTGTGCAGGAACACGTCCGCCGTCTCGGGGTCGGTGAGCAGGTTCGCGTAGTTGTCGAGGCCGACCCACGTCGCCGGCGCGAGCAGGTTCCACTCGGTGAGGCTGATCCACGCCGCGGCGACCATCGGCGCGAGCACGAAGAGCACGAGCGGCACCGCGCTGGGCAGCAGGAACGCCAGGACGGTGAGGGCGTAGCGGATGCGGCGTGCGCGGCGTGCGCGTCCGACGGGGCGGGTCGGGCCGGCGGTGCCCCGGGCCGCTCGCTCGGCGTCGCGGACGTCGGCGACGGCCTCGCCGACCAGGGCGGTCATGGCTGCACCACCTGCCCGGCGAAGCGGGCCCGGATCAGCCGTCCCTGATCGCCGGCCGAGCCGGCCGCGTCGAACGGGGTCGCGAGCACGAGCGCAGCGGCGCCCTGCGCCCAGCTCTCGTCGGTCCAGGTCTCGATCTCGACGGGGAGGCTCCGGCGATGGCGCAGCAGGTGCGAGCGGAACGCGGGCTCGAACCCGGGCGCCCAGTGCCGCCAGCCGGCCGTGCCCTCGCCGAGCACCACGACGAACGCGGGGTCGACGGTGTGCACGACGCCCGCGAGCGTGCGGCCGAGGAGCCGCCCGGCCACGTCGTACACGGCGCGCGCCTCCTCATCGCCGCGGTCGGCGGCCTCGCGCAGGGCGTCGATGCCCGCGTCGTCGGGCAGGATGCCCCGCTCGCGAGCCGACCGGACCAGGGCATCCTCCCCGATGAACGCCTCGAGGCATCCGTGGTTGCCGCAGGTGCAGCGCGGGCCGTCGTCGGCGACGGGGATGTGCCCGATCTCGCCCGCGCCGCCCGAGGCGGCCCGCAGCACGTTGCCGTCGACGACGATGCCGGCGCCGACGCCGGTGCCGATGGTCACGACGAGGAAGTTGTCGTGCGAGCGTCCGAGGCCGAAGAGGCGCTCGGCGATCGCGAGGGCGTTCACGTTGTTCTCGACCACGACGGGCAGCCCGGTCGCGCGCCGGAGCGCCTCGCCGAGTTCCACGCCCGACCAGCCGAGCTGGGCCGAATCGACCACGCCGTTGCCCGGGCGGTCGACGCTGCCGGGGACGCCGACGCCGAGGCCGAGCACGGTCGACCCGTCACCGGCGGCCATGAACCCGCGGATCCGCTCGACGAGTTCGGCGATGAACGTGCTCGCGGTCGCGTCGAAGGGCTCGCTGGCCGACCGGACCACCCGACCGTCGACGCCGACCTCGACGAAGGCGACGTGGTCCGCGACGACCTTGATGCCGATCGCCCGACCCGCCGACGTCGCGAGGCCCAGCATGCGGGCCGGCCTGCCTCCGTTCGACGGAGCCTGCTCGAGTTCCACGAGCAGGCCGTCGGCGAGCAGGTCCTTGACGAGCTGCGTGATGAGCGCGGGCGAGAGGGAGAGCACGCGAGCCAGCTCGGCGCGTGAGGCGGGACCGTCGGCACCGAGCCGCGCCAGGATCGCCGAGCGGTTGACGTCGGTGCGGGAGCTGGAGTGGATCGCCATCGATGCCTCGTGGTCGGGGGACGGGGTCCCGGGGAAGGTCTAGAGTTAATTTAGAACTAAACAAAGTTGAAAAGCAAGACCTTGATTCCCCGGACACGACGAAGCGCCCCGCACCGGTCCCTCGGTGCGGGGCGCTCCGCGCTCGATCGGCGCGGCGGGCGATCAGCTCGCGGCGGCCGTGGCGTAGGTGGCCTGCGCCACCGAGCCGTAGTACGGCCCGAACATCACGTTCGGGATGTTGTTGTAGCCGAAGCTGTTCACGGAGTTCTGCGCGCCGTTGCCCATGAACCAGGGGCCGCCCGACGACCCGCCGGTCATGTCGCAGGGGATGCCCTGCGACTGCGTCTGGCCGTACGGGTCGTCGGTCGCGGTGCCGGAGCACGACTTCAGGGTCTGCCCGTTGAACGGCGCGGCGGCGGGGTAGCCGAAGGCGTCGTACGAGAGGCCGCGAGCCTGGTTGAACGCGATCGCGGTGCCGCCCACGGTGGCCTGCAACGTCTTGCCGCCCAGCGTCCCCACCGTCGCGAAGGCGGTGTCGTAGGTGATGTCGCCGCCCTTGGTCCACTGCCTCGGGGCCGCGAGCGAGGTGGCGACCCACTGGCCGTAGGGCGCGGCACCGTTCTCGTACGCCGGGACGAACGTCCAGTTCGTCGCGTACCGGCCGTGGCCCTCGTGCACGCAGTGCGCCGCGGTGGCGACGACGCTGCCGTTGGCGGAGCTCACCGCGTTGCCCGAGCAGACGTAGTTGCGTCCGCCCAGGGAGAAGAAGACCTTGCCGATGTTCGACACGGGCGACTCGTTGGCGGCCATGAGCGTGATGTCGCCGGTCGGCGCGGGCTTGCCGTACGTGACGGGCGCGCCGGCGGCAACGTCCGCGGCCGGCGTGGACGCGGCCTTGCCGGCCAGGAGCGCCTCGGCCGGGATCGCGGAGCGCATCCGGTCCGCGGTCCAGTAGCCGGCTGCCGCGGCGCGCTCGGCCGCGGGCACGTCGTGGCGGTCGACGCCGGCGGCCCCCGTGGGCGGTGCGGCAGAGGCGGCGGTCGGCGCGGCGAGCAGGCCGCAGGCGACGAGTGCGGCGCCGGCGAGCGCGGCGCGCATGGTGGTGAGCTTCATGGACGAGCCCTTTCCGAGACAGGCGGCTGTGGTCCCCCAGTCGGTCGCCGAGGCCGCGAGATGCGAATGCGGGAGAGCGTGACACATGTCCCCCGTTCGGGGGCAGTCTCCGCGACCGGGTTCAGGGATAACGACAACAAGTCCGTGACGACCGAAGAATCCTCCCCATGGCCCCGAGTGGCGGGGTATGTTCTCAGGTTGGCCGCGGCGGAGATCCGACCGCGATCGGCGGGCCGCGACGCGCAGCCGGACCACCGCATGCTCACCTGAGCACGGCCCCGCATACAGCCGGCTCACACGCGCGCGTGTGCGAGGATGGAACGTCCAGCTCGGACGCTTCGCCCCCACTCCCGAGGAGCCATCGCTCGCATGTGCGGCATCGTCGGCATCGTCTCCACCGAGCCCGTCAACCAGCAGATCTACGACAGCCTCCTCCTCCTGCAGCACCGCGGGCAGGACTCGACGGGCATCGCGACCGCCGACGGCCCGATCTTCCACATGTCCAAGGCGCGCGGCCAGGTCCGCGAGGCGTTCCGCACGCGTGACATGCGGTCACTGCTCGGGAACATGGGCCTCGGCCACGTGCGCTACACGACCAAGGGCGCCGCCGAGCGCGAGGAGGAGGCGCAGCCGTTCTACGTGAACGCGCCCTACGGCATCATCCTCGTGCACAACGGCAACCTCACGAACACGCGCGAGCTCTCGCAGGACCTGTTCCGCATCGACCGGCGCCACGTCAACTCGACGAGCGACACCGAGATGCTGCTCAACGTGCTCGCGACCGAGCTGCAGGGGCAGATCACCGGCCTCGAACTCGACCCCGACCAGGTCTTCACCGCGGTCGAGCACGTCCACGAGCGCGTCGAGGGGTCGTACGCGGTCATCGCGATGATCGCCGGCCACGGGCTGCTCGCCTTCCGCGACCCCTTCGGCATCCGCCCGCTCATCCTCGGCCGGCGCATGACCGAGCGCGGCCGGCCCGAGTGGATCGTGGCATCCGAGTCGCTCGTGCTCGAGAACGGCGACTACGAGGTCGTCCGCGACGTCGAGCCGGGCGAGGCGATCTTCATCACGACGGACGGCGAGATGATCTCGCGCCAGTGCGCCCGCGACCCGCGCCTCATGCCGTGCTCGTTCGAGTACGTCTACCTCGCCCGACCCGACTCGGTGATGAACGGCATCTCCGTGTACGAGGCGCGGCTGCGCATGGGCAACCGACTCGCGAGCACCATCGAGACCCACATGGACCACGGCGACATCGACGTGGTCATGCCGATCCCCGACTCCTCGCGGCCGGCCGCCATGCAGGTCGCGCAGAGGCTCGGCATCGAGTACCGCGAGGGCTTCTACAAGAACCGCTACGTCGGCCGCACGTTCATCATGCCCGGGCAGGCCGCGCGCAAGCGCTCGGTCCGGCAGAAGCTCAACGCCATGGGCACCGAGTTCAAGGGCAAGAACGTGCTGATCGTCGACGACTCGATCGTGCGCGGCACCACGTCGAAGCAGATCGTGGAGATGGCCCGCGCCGCGGGCGCGAACAAGGTCACGTTCACCTCCGCCGCGCCGCCCGTGCGGTTCCCGCACGTCTACGGCATCAACATGCCGAGCCGGGCCGAGCTCGTCGCGCACGGCCGGAAGATCCCCGAGATCGCCCGGGAGCTCGGCGCCGACCACATGATCTACCAGGAGGTCGCCGACCTGCAGGCCGCGATCACCGAGGGCACCGGGATCGACGCCCTCGACCTGTCGTGCTTCACGGGCGACTACGTCACCGGCACGGTGACCGAGGAGTACCTGCAGTGGGTCGAGCGCACGCAGCTCAGCTGACCGGCGCCGACCGCATTCACATGCCCGACGCAGCAGGCTCGCGGCCGGCACCCGGGTCCGCCTGCGATGATCACGTCATGGATCCGGGGCACGACGACGCCCGGGCAGCGGCGCCCGTGGAGTACCTCGGCGTGTACGACGCCGACGGCGGCCTCCGCGGCGAGCTCGCCTACGTCCTCGGGCACGTGATCGGAACCGCCGAGTGCGCCCTGTGCGACGTCACGCACCGCTGGCGGCGCAAGCCCGAGTGGGATGCCATGGTGCGCCGGCTCGACGCGCCGTTCGCGCTCCGGCACCGCAACGAGGTCGACGACGCGTCGGTGCAGGCCGAGATCGCCCGGCACGGCCTGCCGCTCGTGCTCGCCCGCGACGACGACGGCGGATGGCGCACGGTGCTCGATCGCGATCAGCTGGCCGGCGCGCGCGGCTCGGTCGACGAGTTCGAGCGGCTGCTGCTGGCGGTCCGGGCGCGCTGACCGCCGCCGCAACGAGTCAGCGCTCGGGGTCGTCCTCGACGACGTGCGTGGACTCGTGCTCCGCGACGGCGGTCCCACGGCGGCGGGCGAGCACCCGGTCGATGACGAGCGCGGCCGCGCCGCCGAGCGCGAGGCCGCCCGCACCGCACCACAGCAGCAGGAACCCGAAGACCTGGGAACGGTCGAACTCCGGGTTCTCGGGGAACACGAACGTGAGCACGAGGGCGACGATCACGCCCACGACGGCGCCGAGCAGCAGGAAGCTGCCGTACCGCGGCGTCCGGCGCACCGTGACGGCGTCGCTGGAGACCTCGGTCTCCAGGCGCTCGCCCGTTCGCTCGGGTTCGACGTCCATCCGCTCGACCTTCGGTCGCGCCTCGGCGTCGGGCGCGTCGGGCTCCACATCGGCGACCGACGGCTCCGGCTCGGCGGGCTCGCCCGGCTCGGCGGGCTCGGGACGGTTCGCATCGCTCACGCAGCCATTCTCCCGCACGCGCGCCGGCCACGGGAATCGGCGGCGGCGGAATCGACCGACGCCGCTCAGGCCAGGCGCGCCCCGTCGATCACGGGCACGACGCCGGACAGATCGGCGCGCTGCCCCGAGGCGTGCACGCGCCCGCCGCCGCGGGCCGCCTCCCAGGTCGTCGACCCGGTGGCGAGCCCGAGCCAGGTGGCGGCATCCGTCTCGACGACGTTCGGCGGGGTGCCCCTGGTGTGCCGAGGACCCTCGATGCACTGCACCGCGCCGAACGGGGGGACGCGCACCTCGACGGTGCCGCCCGGGGCCTGCTCGGCGAGCAGTTGGAGGGTGTAGCGGACGGCGGTCGCGAGGGTGGTCCGGTCGACGGATGCGGCATCCGGCGCGCCCACGACCGCGGCCACCGCATCGCGTCCGTCGCCGTCTCCGATCCTGCGCGCCATGCCCCCCATCCTCGCGCACCGGCGGCGCCCCTCCGGCCCCGGCCCGGAAGGGACCGTCCGGTAGCCTGAGCGGGTGAGAATCCTCGTCCTCGGTTCGGGCGCGCGCGAGCACGCCATCATCCTGGCCCTGCTCGACGAGGAGGCCGGCCACGAGATCGTCGCCGCGCCCGGCAACGCGGGGATCGCGGGCTCGCCGACCTCGTCCGCCCGCGGCAGCGTCGAGACGATCGCGCTCGACCCGACGGACCCGGTCGTGGTCGCCGACTACGCCATGGACAACGACGTCGAGCTGGTCGTGATCGGCCCGGAGGCCCCGCTCGTCGCCGGCGTCGCCGACGCGCTCCGCACCCGCGGCATCGCGGTGTTCGGCCCCGGGAAGGCCGCCGCGGCGCTCGAGGGATCGAAGACCTTCGCGAAGCGCGTCATGGAGGCCGCTGGCGTGCCCACCGGCCGGGCGAGCCTCGTCGATTCGCTGCCGAAGGTCGAGGAGACGCTCGACGAGTTCGGTGCGCCCTACGTCGTGAAGGCCGACGGGCTCGCCGCCGGCAAGGGCGTGCTCGTCACCGAGGACCGGGACGCCGCGCTCGCGCACGCCGAGCACTACCTGCAGCAGGGCCCGGTGCTCGTCGAGGAGTTCCTCGACGGCCAAGAGGTCTCGCTGTTCCTGCTCTCCGACGGCTCGAACGTCCTCCCGCTCTCGCCCGCCCAGGACTACAAGCGCCTGCGCGATGGCGACGAGGGCCCAAACACGGGCGGCATGGGCGCCTACTCGCCACTGCCGTGGCTCGACGATCGGTTCGGCGGCGAGGACGCCTTCGTCGACGAGGTCATCGAGACCATCGCGCAGCCAACGGTCCGGCAGCTCGCCGAGGAGCAGACGCCGTTCATCGGGCTGCTCTACGCCGGCCTCATCCTCACCAGCCGCGGCATCCGCGTCATCGAGTTCAACGCGCGCTTCGGCGATCCCGAGACCCAGGTCGTGCTGCCCCGGCTGAAGACGCCCCTGTCGGGACTCCTCTACGCCGCCGCGACGGGCGGGTGCGGCGAACTCCCGCGCCCGGAGTTCCGCCCCGACGCCGCCGTGACGGTGGTCCTCGCGAGCGAGGGCTACCCGGAGTCGCCCGAGACGGGCCGCCGCATCGACGGCCTCGAGGCCGCGGCATCCGTGCCGGGCGTGCACCTCGCCCACGCCGCGACCGCCGTCGGCTCCACGGAGGGCGATGCCGAGCCGCACCTCATCGCGACCGGCGGCCGCGTGCTGAACGTCGTCGCGCTCGGCGACGACTTCGCCGAGGCCCGCCGCCGCGCCTACGAGGCGATCGGGCAGCTGCGGCTCGAGGGCGGGCAGTACCGCACGGACATCGCGGCGCGCGTCGCGGACTGACCCCGGCCGCCGTGGGCGACGCGCACCGCGGCAGCCGGATTTCGAGAGGAGACGAGGATGGACGCCACGGGCGACCTCGACGGCTGGACCCACGTGTACTCGGGCAAGGTGCGCGACCTGTACGTGCCGACCTCGGCCATGTCGGACGACGACACCTGGACCGGCGACCCGCTGACGCTCTCCCCCGTCGTCCTGGTCGTCGCGAGCGACCGCGTGAGCGCATTCGATCACGTGCTCGAGCCGGCCATCCCGGGCAAGGGCGCCCTGCTCACCGAGCTCACCCGATGGTGGTTCGACCGGCTGCCCGAGGTGCCGAACCACCTCGCGTACGCCGAGGACGACCGCTACCACGACCTGCCCGCGATCCCGGACGGGGTCGCCGACCGCGCCATGCTCTGCCGCACGCTCGACATGTTCCCGGTCGAATGCGTCGTTCGCGGCTACCTCACCGGCAGCGGCTACGCCGAGTACGCGGCGACCGGCGCAATCGGCGGGATCGCCCTGCCCGAAGGCCTGCGGGACGGCGACCGGCTGCCAGAGCCGGTCTACACCCCGGCGTGGAAGGCGCCGATGGGCGAGCACGACGAGAACATCTCGTACGAGCGCACGGTGGAGCTCGTCGGCGACACGGTCGCCGAGCAGCTGCGCGCGCTCTCGCTCGCGGTCTTCGAGCACGCGTCGCAGGTCGCCGAGGAGCGCGGACTCATCCTCGCGGACACGAAGTTCGAATTCGGCGCCGATCGCGAACTCGGCATCGTGACGCTCGCCGACGAGGTGCTCACGAGCGACTCGAGCCGGTACTGGGACCTCGAGGCCTACCTGACGGGTGGGACGCCCGAGGTGCGGATGGCGAGCTTCGACAAGCAGATCGTCCGCGACTGGCTCGCGGCGAACTGGGACCAGGACGACTCGGAGCGTCCGCCGACGCTGCCCGCGGAGATCGTCGAGCAGACCGCCGAGCGCTACCGCTCGCTCGTCGATCGGCTGACCCTGGGGCTGTAGGGAATACCGGTTGAGGGGGGCGGTTTCATTAGTTGTGTCTACAACTGATTCGGATGCCACCCCCGACCGCCTCGCCGCCGACACCGCGATGGGGCCGGTGACCCTCCGCGTCGCCGACCTCGACACCATGATCCGGTACTACCGCGACGGCGTCACGCTCGAACTGCTCCGCCAGGACGGCCCGGTCGCCGTGCTCGGCCGCGGCAGCACGCCGGCGGTGATCCTCGAGCACGCCCCCGAGCTCAGGCACGCCGCTCCGCGCAGCGCGGGGCTGTTCCACACCGCGATCCTGTTCGACACCCGCGAGGCGCTCGCCACGGCGCTGTTCTCGGTCGCCTCGAAGCACCCCGGCACGTTCACGGGCAGCGCCGACCACCTCGTGAGCGAGGCGTTCTACTTCGACGACCCCGAGGGCAACGGCGTCGAGCTCTACTTCGACCGGGACCGCTCGACCTGGAGCTGGACGCACGGCACCGTCGAGATGGCGACGATCTTCCTCGACCCCAACGGCTACCTGCGCGAGCACCTCACCGAGCGGGCCGCGGAAGCCGCCGCGACCGGCACCGGCCTCGGCAGCGCGGGCGTCGGCCACGTGCACCTGTCGGTCGGCGACGTCGCGAGCGCACGCGAGTTCTACGTGGACCGCCTCGGCTTCGACCAGACGGCGACCTACGGCGACCAGGCACTCTTCGTCTCGGCGGGCGGGTACCACCACCACATGGCCATGAACACGTGGAACAGCCGGGGCGCCGGGCGACGGCAGCTCGCGCTCGGGCTCGGCAAGGTCGAGATCCTGGTGCCGACCGCCGACGACGTCGGCGAACTCGGCGAGCGGATGGCGCACTACCGCGTCCCCGCCCGCGACGACGGCCGCACCCTCGCCTTCGACGACCCGTGGGCCAACGCCGTCGAGGTGCGCGCGGAGCGCTGACCCCAGCGCCCGCGGCCGGCGGATCAGTCGGCGCGGCGCCGGTTGTGCGACATCTCGTGGAACTCGCGGAACCCCTGGGCGGCGCCGGGGAGCTCCTCCGCGTCGGGGTTGACGCGGAGCCCGTCGAGCACGACGGCGAGCTGGCGCCGCCAGTAGGGCACGTAGGCCCCGCCGTACTGGCCGAGCGAGCCCAGCATGTCGACGAGCACGCTGAGGTCGACGCTCGTGACGTCGGAGCGCAGGCTCCCCTCGGCCTGGGCCCGGGCGACCACGCCGTCGGCGATCGACTGGAACTCGGTGCCGGGCCGGTGCTCGGGGTCGAGCTCCGCGACGCGGCGCATGACGGCGGGCAGGTACGGGCGCTCGATCAGCCAGGCGGAGAGCTTCTCGAGCCAGAGCTCGATGGAGCGCCATCCGGTCTCGGCCTCGACGACCTCGGGGATGAGCTCGCGCATGTCGTCGATGCCGGAGTCGTAGAGCTCGCGGATCAGGTCGTCGCGCGTGGGGAAGTGGCGGTACACGGTGCCCGCGCCGACCTCGGCCCTGGTGGCGAGTTCGTCGAGCGGCGCATCGACCCCTCGCTCGGCGAACAGGCGCCTCGCCTCGACGAGGAGCCGTTCGTGGTTGCGACGGGCGTCTCGCCGCGTCGACACGGTCGAACTCACGCGACCAGCCTACGCCCGGGGCCCCCTCCGGCTCACTCGAGGCACTCGATCGAGACCTCGACCGCATCGCCCGGGCCGATGCCCTCCGCGTCGCGGACCGCCTTCTTCAGCGGGAGCGCGTAGCGCTCCGCTCCCGGGAAGATCGAGGTGCGCCAGGTGGTGCCGCCGATGGTCGCCGCCACGCGGATGGAGCCGAATCCCCGGCGCGGCCGCGGGCGCTCCCGGATGTCGGCCGACGGCTCCTCCGGCACGTCGACGAAGAACCAGGTGTCGGCCGGCCGATCCTGCCAGCGGTACACGGTCGCCGTGAAGTCGTACGTCTCGGCCATGCCGCGAGCGTACGCCGCACCCCCGACGCCCGCGCGGTGATGTCCGGGGACCCGGACGCCGGCTCGGGAACCGGCCCTGACGACGCGGGCGTCCCGCTCGGTAGGCTTGCCGCGTGGCAGCACCCGACGACGGACCGGAGCACGAGCGGACCGACGAGGCCTCCCCCGGCGTGGAGGCGAACACCCGGCGCATCGAGGCCTCCGTGGTCACCGACTTCAGCGACCGCATGAGCTACGGCGGCTACCTCGACCTCGAGACGCTGCTCTCGGCGCAGCGGCCGATCTCGCGGCCGGAGCACCACGACGAACTGCTCTTCATCATCCAGCACCAGACGACCGAGCTCTGGCTGAAGCTCGTGCTGCACGAGCTCGAGGCGGCATGCGAGTCCATGCGACGGGACGAGCTGGCCCCGGCGCTGAAGAGCATCGCGCGGGTCAAGCACATCCAGAAGACGCTCACCGAGCAGTGGTCGGTGCTCGCGACCCTCACGCCGAGCGAGTACGCGCAGTTCCGCGGCGTGCTCGGCAACTCGAGCGGGTTCCAGTCGTACCAGTACCGGGCGGTCGAGTTCACGCTCGGCAACAAGAACGCCAGGATGCTGCGGGTCTTCGACGCCGACCCCGTCGCGGGCGCGATCGTGCGCCGCGCGCTCGAGGCGCCCAGCCTGTACGACGAGTTCCTGCGCCTGCTCGCACGCTCGGGCTACGACATCCCCGCCGACGTCCTCGAGCGCGACGTGACGACCGCGTGGACCTACCGTCCCGAGCTGGTGCCCGTCTTCACCGCGATCTACGCCGATCCCGACGCCAACTGGGCGGCCTACGAGACCTGCGAGGAGCTCGTCGACCTCGAGGACAACTTCCAGCTGTGGCGGTTCCGTCACCTGAAGACCGTCGAGCGCATCATCGGCTCGAAGACCGGCACGGGCGGGTCGAGCGGCGCCCCGTTCCTGCGGCGCGCACTGGAGCTGACCTTCTTCCCCGAGCTGTACGCCGTGCGGACCGAGCTGCCGGGATGAGCAGCGTGGTCGACGCGGAGGGTGCGGGCCCCGGCCCGCTCGCCCGCCGCGTGCGCCGCTCGCTGAACGGCGACCACCCCGGCGAGACCGGCACCATGCTGCCGCCGCTCATCGACCACCACGTGCACCTCCAGCTCGCCGACCCCGAGCCCGCCGTCGCGCACGGCATCGCGGCGGTCGTCGACCTCGGCGCCGACCCCGGCGCGATCGCGCGCATCGCGCGGGCGGACGGCCTGCCCCGGGTCCGCTACGCCGGGGCGTTCCTCACCGCGCCCGGCGGGTACCCGTCGACCCGGCCGTGGGCGCCGTCGGGCAGCGTGCGCGAGCTCTCCCCGATCGGCGACGCCGACGCCGCGCGGGCCAGGGGCCATCGCGCGCTCACGGG
Source organism: Agromyces litoreus (assembly GCF_040496015.1). Classification (NCBI taxonomy): domain Bacteria; kingdom Bacillati; phylum Actinomycetota; class Actinomycetes; order Micrococcales; family Microbacteriaceae; genus Agromyces; species Agromyces litoreus. Next base: position 128,173 of record NZ_JBEPKA010000001.1, on the reverse strand, counting down.
TCCCATCGAAGCCGCCGTCGACGAGCAGCACCGCTTCGGCGCCGCCGTGATCAAGGTCGCGCTGAACGCGGCCGCCGGCCCCGTGTTCGACGGCCCGACGCTCGCCGCGGTCGTCGCCGCCGCGCACGCCGCCGGGCTGCCGGTCGCCGCGCACGCCGAGGGTCCCGGCACCGCCGCGCTGGCGATCGATGCGGGCGTCGACGTCCTCGTGCACGCGCCGTTCAGCGAGGCGCTCGACGACGATCTCATCGCCCGGGCCGTCCGGGCGGGGCAGCGGTGGATCTCGACCCTCGCCATCCACGTGCGCGACGATCACCGTGCGGCCGAGACGGCCATCGGGAACCTCGGCAGGTTCCACGCCGCCGGCGGCCGCGTGCTCTACGGCACCGACGCCGGCAACGGCCCGCTCGACCCGGGCGTGAACGCGGAGGAGGTCGCCGCGCTCGTGCGGGCCGGCCTCGGGGCATCCGCCGTCGTCGCGGCGCTCACCGACCCCTGGCCCGAACCGACGCGCGCCTGGGCCGACGCCGGGATCGCCACGTTCGTGCCCGGACCGGCGCCCGTCGGCGACGCCCTGGCCGACCCCGACGCCGTGTCCCGCTGGCTCGCGGGGGCGCGCATCGTCCCGACCGAGGAACTGGAGCCCCGTTGACCATGGATTCGCTGCTCGCCTACGCACGCCGCCAGGACCGCGCGGACGGACTCGCGCACCTGCGCCGGCGGTTCGTCGGCGCCGACACCGACCTCGTCTACTTCGACGGCAACTCGCTCGGCCGACCGCCGATCTCGGCGATCGAGCGGGTCGAGCGGTTCATGCGCGAGGAGTGGGGCGGCCGGCTCATCCGCGGATGGGACGAGTCGTGGCTGCAGCTGCCCTACGAGATCGGCGACCGGATCGGACGCGCCGTGATCGAGGCGACGGCGGGCCAGACCGTCATCGGCGACTCGACGACCGTGCTGATCTACAAGCTCGCGCGGGCCGCGGTCGACGCGCAGATCGCGCGCGACCCGCAGCGACGCGAGATCGTGGTCGACCGCGACAACTTCCCCACCGACCGGTACGTGCTCGAGGGCATCGCGAAGGAGCGCGGCTGCCGCCTGCGCTGGATCGACGTCGACCTGACGCGCGGCGTCACGTCGGAGCAGCTGGCCGAGGCGGTCGGACCGCACACCGCGCTCGTCGTGCTCAACCACGTCTCGTACCGCTCGGCGTTCCTGGCCGACGCCCCCGAGCTCACCCGCATCGCGCACGACGCCGGCGCGCTGGTGATGTGGGACCTCTGCCACTCGGCGGGCTCGGTGCCGGTGCACGCGGACCGGTGGGGCTTCGACCTCGCCGTCGGCTGCACCTACAAGTACCTCAACGGCGGACCGGGCTCGCCCGCGTTCGCCTACGTGCGCGACGACCTGCACGAGGTGCTGCAGCAGCCGATCCAGGGCTGGTTCGGCACCGCCGACCTGTTCGCGATGGGGCCCGAGTACGTGCCGGCGGCGAGCATCCGCCGCTTCGTCAGCGGCACGTCGCCGATCACGGGCATGATCGCGATGCAGGAGACGCTCGCGATGATCGAGGTCGCGGGCATGGCGGCCATCCGCGCGAAGTCCGTCGCGCTCACGGCCTACGCGATCGAACTGGCCGACGCCTGGCTCTCGCCGCTCGGGGTCGAGGTCGCCTCGCCCCGCGACGCCGAGGAGCGCGGCGGCCACGTCATCCTCCAGCACGACGCGATGCGCGAGGTCACGGCACGACTGTGGCAGCGCGACGTCGTCCCCGACTACCGCGACGTGGGCGGGCTCCGCGTGGGCCTCGCCCCGCTCTCCACGAGCTTCGAGGAGGTCCACCGCGGGCTCGAGGCGACGCGCGACGTGCTCCGCGAGGTGCTCGCGGAACGGGCCGGACTCGGCTAGCCCGCGGTCGCGGCGGATCCGGTCCGCGCACCCGTGTCCGGCCTCTGCCCGAGCAGAACGGCGAGGATCACGGCGAGCGCGATCCCGCCCTCGGAGATCGCCGACAGCCAGAGTTCCGGTGCCGTGATGACGAGCGAGGCGCCGAGCACCACGTGCATGGCGCTGATCGCCAGCACCAGCGCACGCCCCGCCTCGACCCGCCGGCCCCGCGCGAGGAGCACCCCGACGGCGACCGCCACGCCCATGAGCATGTTGTAGACGCCGACGTTGCGCGTCCACAGCGCCACGGCGTCGTAGTCGCCCGGCTCGATGAGGAAGATCGCGTACAAGCCGGGTTCCCGGAAGAAGAACGTCTCGAGCGCTCCGACCACGATGAGCGTGAGGGCCTCGATCGCGGCGAGCACCTGTGCGAGCGTACCCATGGCCCGCATTGTCCTCCCCCTCGGGGTTCGCCGCCACCTCTGGCCATGCACCCGCGGGCCCGGTTCCCCACCCCGGGTACCACGCGTTCCGGAGCGGTGCAATCCCCGCCCGGAGTTCACGCGCCCGGAACATGTCGCGCGTAGCATGGCCGCACACGCGAGGCAGATGGAAGGGACGATTCCATGACGGATGCGACGCAGGAGCAGGCCGAGAAGCAGGTCGAGGAGCTCGACGAGCAGGTCGAGGCGGCGATCGAGCACGCCGAGGAGGCCGCCGACGAGGCGGAGGCGGCGGCCGAGGTCGCCGCGGACGAGGTCGCGGACCTGGTCGACGAACTCGCCGAGGCCGCGAGCGCCGCGGCTGCGAAGGCCGCTGCGGCGGCGTCGGACGCGGCAGCGCAGGCGAAGGCCCTCGCGACGGACGCGATGGACGACGCCGGCGAGTTCCTCGACGACGCGACCGAGTGGGTGCAGGCGAAGTACCGCGAGAACCCGGCGCTCGTGCTGGGCGTGGCCGCGGCCGCCGGCGCCGCACTGCTGGTCGGCATCGGCGCGATCGTTCGCGCCGTGACCCGCGACTGATCCGCGGGTGACGCGCACGGGCGGGGGCGCGGTCGCACCGACGCCGGGTCTCCGCCCGTGGTCGATGGTCATCGGGCTCGGGTTCGTGAGCCTGTTCATCGACATGGTCTCGGACGGGGCCATCTCGGTCGGTGGCGCGCTGCTCGAGGAGCTCGGCGCCACGGCAGCGCTCGTCGGCGCGGTGACCGGGACGGCGACCGCGGTCGCGCTCGTGCTCCGGCTCGTGACCGGACCCTGGGCCGACCGCACGCGCGCGTACTGGGGATTCACGATCGTCGGCTACGCGATGAGCGCCATCAGCGTGCCGCTGCTCGCGCTCACCCCATCGCTCGGCGCGGCGTCGCTGGCGGCCGCGAGCGGGCTCCTCCTCGCCGAACGCACCGGCAAGGGCATCCGCGGCCCCGCGAAGACCGTGCTGCTCGCGGACGCCGCAGGGGCCGTCGGCCGCGGCCGCGCGTTCGGGGTGCACAAGCTCCTCGACCAGGTCGGGGCGTTCGCCGGCCCGCTCCTCGTCGCCGGGATCGCGGCCGCCACCGGCCAGGTGTGGCCGGCCTTCGTCGCGCTCGCGGTGCCCGCCGCGGCCGCGATGGTGCTGCTCGGCTGGCTCAGGACACGCGTCCCCGACACCCGGGTGTACGCGCCCGCGGCGACCGGCGATCCGCCCGCGGACGCGCCGGCGCCGCCGCCGGCGCCGACGGCGGCCGCGCCCGCGGCACGGCGCTCGCTCTCCGCGCTCCTGGCCGGCCTCGGCGCCGTCCCGGCGCATGTCCGCACGACGTTCCTCCTCTTCGCGACGTTCGCGGCGCTCACGACGTTCGGCCTGCTGAGCTTCGGCGTGCTGTCGTACCACCTTGTCGCGGCCGGGCTGGTCCCGATCGCCGGGGTGCCGCTGGTGTACGCCGTCGGCATGGCCACCGCCGCGCTCGGCGCGATCGCCACGGGATGGGCGTACGACCGGGTCGGTGCCGGCATCCTGTTCGCCGTCCCCGCGCTCACCGCGTTCGTGCCCGGCCTCGCGCTCGGCGGGGCGATCGGCGCGGTCGTCGCCGGCGTGGCGATCTGGGGCCTCGCGACGGGGGTGCAGGACTCGACCGTGAAGGCCCTCGTGGCCGACCTGGTGCCCGCGGGGCAGCTCGGCTCCGCGTACGGCTGGTTCGCGGTGTTCCAGGGCGTCGGGGCGCTCCTCGGCGCCACCCTCGCCGGGGTGCTCTACTCGGACCTGACCGTGCTCGTCGCACTCGTCGTCGGCCTGCAGGTCGCCGCAGCGTCCCTGCTGGTGGTCGTCCTGCGGCGGCGTCGGAGCGAGCACGCCGACGGCTAGAATCGAGGCATCCACACCCTCGACACCGAACGGAGGACCGCGGTGCCCACCATCGTCGTCGACGTGATGCCCAAGGCCGAACTGCTCGACCCGCAGGGGAAGGCCGTCGCCGGCGCCCTGGCCCGCACCGGGCACGGTTCCATCAGCGGGGTGCGCGTGGGCAAGCGCTTCGAACTCACCGTCGACGGGCCCATCGACCATGCGCTCCGCTCCGAGGTGGAGGCCCTCGCCGAGAACGTGCTCTCGAACGCCGTCATCGAGGACGTCGTGGGCATCCACTACGAGCAGTCGAACGCCGAGCTGGCGGGCGAGGCCGCGAGCCACCACGACGGCTACGACGCCCCCGCGGGCGAGACCCACTGAGGCGCCCGGCCATGCGCATCGGCGTCATCACGTTCCCCGGCTCGCTCGACGACCGCGACGCGCAGCGCGCGGTCCGCCTCGCCGGCGGCGAGCCGGTCGCGCTCTGGCACGGCTCGCACGACCTCGAGGGCGTCGACGCGCTCGTGCTGCCCGGCGGCTTCAGCTACGGCGACTACCTGCGCTGCGGCGCGATCGCCTCGCTGAGCCCGATCATGACCGAGGTCGTCGACGCGGCGAACCGCGGCATGCCCGTGCTCGGCATCTGCAACGGCTTCCAGATGCTCACCGAGGCGCACCTGCTCGAGGGCGGGCTGATCCGCAACGACCACGGCTCGTTCATCTGCCGCGACCAGGTCCTCCGGGTCGAGAACACGTCGACCGACTGGACGGGCGCGTTCGCCGCCGGCCAGGAGATCACGATCCCGCTGAAGAACGGCGAGGGCGGCTTCATCGCGTCGGACGAGACGCTCGACCGGCTCGAGGGCGAGGGCCGCGTGGTGTTCCGCTACGTGGGCGTGAACCCGAACGGGTCGCTGCGCGACATCGCGGGCATCACCAACGAGCGCGGCAACGTGGTCGGCCTCATGCCGCACCCGGAGCACGCGGTCGAGCCGGGCTTCGGCCCCGACACGGCCGCCGCCATGCGCTCCGGCGTCGACGGCCTCGACTTCTTCACCAGCGTCATCCGCCGCGCGCTCGTCGAGGCGTAGCACCGACGGTCACCTCCCGTAGTGTGGACCGCGGGAGGTGCCGATGCCGACATCCGATGGAGCCCGCCGCTGGTGGGCGACGTTCACCGAGTCGGTCTCCTCGCGGATCTGGCCGCTGCCCGTCGCCGCGGTCGTCGCGTCGGTCGTCGCCGGCATCCTGCTCCCGATCATCGACCTCGCCGTCGACGAGGACCTCCCGACCTGGTTCCAGGCGCTGCTGTTCAGCGGCGGCACGGATGCGGCGCGGGCCGTGCTCACCACGATCAGCGGCTCGCTCATCACCGCGACCTCGCTCACGTTCTCCCTCACCGTGGTCGCGCTCCAGCTGGCGAGCAACCAGGCCTCGCCGAGGCTGCTGCGCACGTTCTCGTCGGATCGGATGGTGCACGGCACCCTCGCGATCTTCCTCGCCACGTTCGCGTACTCGCTCACCGTGCTGCGCACGGTCTCCGACACGGGCGACCAGGTGCCGCGCATCTCCATCACGCTCGCGTTCGTGCTGACGCTCGGCAGCGTCATCGTGCTCGTGCTCTTCCTCGCGCACCTCGCGAGCCGGCTCCGGATCGAGACCCTGCTGCGCGACGTGCACCGCGAGACCGGGCGCACGATCGCGCTCGTCGGCGCCGACGATCGCCCGACGGCGCCGGCGCCGGCACGTCCCGACGACGTCGAGTCCGTCATCGCGCGGCGCTCCGGATTCGTGACCGGCATGGACCGCGACCGGATGATCGCGGCGGCGCGCGAGCACCGCGCCGTGATCCGCGAGGTCCGCCCCGTCGGCGCGAGCATCATCGAGGGCTCGCCGCTGGCCGAGTGGTGGCCGGCCGACGACGCCGGCCCGGAGCAGGGCGTGTCGGCCTCGCGCGCCGACCGCGCCGCCCTCGACCAGGCGATCCACGACGCGTACCAGGTCGACTACGAGCGCACGTCGCCGCAGGACATCGGGTACGGGATGCGGCAGATCGCCGACGTCGCGGTGAAGGCGCTCTCCCCCGGCGTGAACGACCCGACCACGGCGGTGCACGCCCTCAGCCATGTCGCAGCGCTGCTCGGCGACCTCGCGGAGCTCCCGCCCGCCCCCGCCGCCTATGCGGACGAGGACGGCACGGCACGCCTGGTGCCCGTCGGCCACGACTTCGGCGACCTCCTCGAGGTCGGCATGCAGCAGGCCAGGAGGTACGGCGCGGCCGATCCGGATGTCGCGGAGCGGCTGTTCCAGCTCGTCGGCGACGTGGGCCGACGTGCCACGCGACCCGAGCAGCGCGCGGCGCTCGCGGAGCAGCTCGACCGGCTGATCGCCAGCGTCGGGTCGGCGGACTACGACCCCGTCGAACGGGCTCGATTCGCCGCCCTCGCCGAGTCCGCCCGCGCGCGGCTCGCGTGAGGCCGGGCCGCGGCCGGCCCGCGGATTCGAGGTGCGTCCATGGGTCCGCCAAAGGCGGCGCATAGGAGCGGGGCGCAGGCTGCCCGGTGACCGCGGTGCGAGTGAACCGCGGCGGACACCCGGAGGATCGACCATGACCACGACCGCCCAGCCGCCGACGTCTGCGACGGACGAATCCACGAGCGCCACCCCGAACCCCACTGGCCCGACCGAGCCGATCTCGGCGCGGTCCGGTGCCGACGGCACGCCGGAGGCTCCGCCCTCCCCGCCGCCCTACCGGCCCGATCCGCCCGCGGAGGGCACGCCGCCCGGCTCGTCCGGGCCGAGAGCCGACGAGCGCGACACGCCCTGGTACCGGCGGGCCTGGGTGCTCGCCGTCGGCGCGCTCGTCATCGCCCTGGTCTTCTTCGGCGCCGGCTTCGCGGCGGGCAACGCCGTCTCGCTCGTGAACGGGGTGGTCGGGGTGCGCCTCGGCGACGGCCTCGCGCCCGGCCCGCTCGACGGCCGCGACGGTGCCGGGCCCGACGGCCGGCTCGGAGACCGTGCGCCGTTCGGCGGACGCGACGGCGGACGCGGCGAGCGCGACGGCGACCGCGGACCGTTCGGCGACCTGGACCAGGACGGCGACGACACCGGCTCGGACGACGGGACCGGCACGGAGGACGGCACCGACCCCGACGACGGGACCGGCACCGATTCCGACTCGGGCACGACCTGAACGGCCGGGGACGGCGCGCCGCCGGCTCGTCCCGGGCGCACGCCTAGGGCGCGCCGTCCTCCGCGTCCTCGCGCCGCCCGGGCAGCCCGCCGTCGCCGTCGGGCCCGCCCGCGCGGCGCGGCGGCGTCTCGTCGTCGTCCTCCGGACGCTGCACGGGGATCGCCTGGGTGAACTCGGAGGCGCGCTGCTCGCCGTCGGCCGTCCCCGAGAAGAGGCCGACGCGCTGCGTGGGCGCCGTGACGGGTCGCGGTTCGACGGGCTGCCGGTCCGGGCGCGGCTCCTGCGCCTCCGACTCGTCGGCGACCGGGAGCGCCACCGTGGCGCCCGAATCGGCCCCGACGAGCACGCGCTGCTGCGGGAGCGCCGTCGCGTCCTGCTCCCGGAGCCATTCGACGAGCTCCTCGCGCACGAGGCAGCGCAGGTCCCAGAGCGCGGCCGAGTCCGCGGCGCTCACGAGCACGCGCACCCGCACGAGACCGCCCGTGGCATCCGTGATCTGGACCACCTTGGTCCGGCCGTCGAAGAGCTGGTTGCCCTCGAGCACGCGGTCGAGCTCCTCGCGCATCGCGTCGGTCGACACGCGCCAGTCGACGTCGAGCTCGACCGTGCCGATCAGCTCACTGCCGTACTTGGTCCAGTTCTGGAACGGCTTCGACGTGAAGTAGGTGCAGGGCAGGACGACGGTCCGCTCGTCCCAGGTCACGACGACCACGTAGGTGAGGGTGATCTCGCGGATGCGTCCCCACTCGCCCTCGACGACGACGACGTCGTCGACGCGGATCGCCTCGCTGAATGCGATCTGGATCCCGGCGAACATGTTCGACAGCACCGACTGCGCGGCGAGGCCGGCGACGATCGACGCGACGCCCGCGGACGCGAGCACGCTCGCCCCCACCGCGCGGATGCTCGGGAAGGTGAGCAGGATCGCGCCGAGCGCGAGGATCACGATCACGACGACCACGAGCCGGCGCACGATCTGGAACTGGGTGTGCACGCGGCGGGCGACGCGGTTGTCCTCGACGTCGAGCCGGTAGCGGCTCACGCCGAGGTCGGCGAGGAACAGGAAGAGCTGCGCCACGAGCCAGGCGCCCGCGGCGATCAGCGCGATGAGGAAGGCGTGGTCGACCGCCCCGCGCCAATCGGCCGAGGGGAAGGCCAGTGCGATCGAGATCCACGCGCCGGAGACCAGCAGCACGCTGCGGAACGGCCACCTCGCGCGCCGGATGAGGATGCCCGCCCACGCGCGCTGGCGGGCGACCGCGCGGACGATGATCGAGGCGATCGCGGACGCGACGAACGTCGCGACGACGGCGACGACGAGCGCGATCGCGAGGACGAGCAACGTCTCCCAGGCTTGTACGTCGGGCAATGGGGACTCCCTCCGGTCGGCTCCCCAGCGTAGGGGGGATCCCCGCCGCGACTGCAAGCGGAGCCGGGTTCTCCCGGCGAGCCCCCAGCCGCCGCCGCGCGCATCGCGCCGCGCCGGCGAGCCGGATCAGTCGCGCTCGCGTCGCGCGATCCACGCGCGCACGAGGTCCTGCAGTGCGCCGCGCTTGCGCTGGAGGTCCGCGGCGTCGGCGAACTTCGCGACCCGCGACGTGTCCCCCTCGCCCTCCAGGAGGCCGTCGGGGTCGGGCAGTTCGGCGCCCCGATGGAACATCAGGCTCACGTGCGCCTTCGACTTCGGGTAGAAGGAGGCGATGTTGCCCAGGTACGTGAACGTCGGAGCCTGCCACTTGACGGTCTCCTCGACCCGGTCGTCGGCCTCGAGGACCGCCTCCCGGACCGCGAGCACGAGCTCCTTCTGCGGATTGTCGTAGCGCTCGAACCAGGCGTCCACCGCCTCGTCGTGACGGACCATGGCCGCAGTATGCCACCGCCCCCGCCGGGCGGCCAGCGGGCGTCGGCTCCGCGGAGGCGGCACGGCGGGCGCGGGTAGCCTGAACGGATGGGCCTCACCGAACTCGTCGCGCTCGACGGCGGGAGCTTCCGCATGGGCAGCGACCGGCACTATCCCGAAGAGGCGCCGATGCACGATCGGCACGTCGCCCCGTTCGCCATCGAACGCCACCCGGTCACCAATGCCCAGTTCGCCGCGTTCGTCGAGGCGACCGGCCACGTCACGGTCGCGGAGCGTCCGCTCGATCCCGTCGAGTTCGCCGACGTGCCCGACGCCGATCGCGCTCCGGGTTCGCTCGTGTTCACCCCGACCCGGGGTCCGGTCGACCTGCGCGACTGGCGGCAGTGGTGGCGGTGGGTGCCCGGCGCCGACTGGCGGCATCCGTTCGGCCCCGACTCCGGTATCGGCGACCGGGCCGAGCATCCCGTCGTGCACGTCGCCTTCGCCGACGCCACGGCGTACGCCGAGTGGGCCGGCCGGCGCCTGCCCACCGAGGCCGAGTGGGAGTTCGCGGCGCGCGGCGGGCTCGACGGGGCCGAGTTCGCCTGGGGCGACGAGCGGATGCCGGACGGTGCGGTCATGGCCAACACCTGGCAGGGCGACTTCCCCTACCGGAACACGGGCTGGGGCGGAACCTCGCCCGTAGGATCGTTCCCCGCGAACGGGTACGGGCTGGTCGACGTGATCGGCAACGTCTGGGAGTGGACCCTCGACCCCTTCACGCCACGTCACGTGCCGCCGGGGACGGAGTCGGTCGACCGAGGCGATCGCGCCGACCTGCTGGGCGGGGTCGCCCCGTCGCGTGCGCTGCACGTGACGAAGGGCGGGTCGCACCTCTGCGCCCCCGAGTACTGCCGCCGCTACCGGCCGGCGGCGCGGTCGTCGCAGGCCGAGGACTCCTCCACCACGCACCTCGGCTTCCGCTGCGCGGCCGACGCCGGCTGACCCTCCGCGAACCTCAGCGGTACTCGGGGTTCGGATGGCCCGGCGTCGGCCGGTAGCCCCACCGCTCGCCGTCCGCCCACGCGTCCGGGAGGTTCCCGAGCGCGGGGAACCCGCCCGCGGCCTTCAGCAGTCGCGCGAGATGCATCAGGTTGTAGGTCATGAACGTCGTGTTCCGGTTGGTGAAGTCGTTCTCGGGCCCGCCCGACCCGTCGTCGAGGTAGCTCGGACCCGGCCCCGCCTCGCCGATCCATCCGGCGTCCGCTGCCGGCGGGATCGCGTAGCCGATGTGCTGGAGGCTGTACAGGACGTCCATCGCGCAGTGCTTGATGCCGTCCTCGTTCCCGGTGATGACGGCGCCGCCCACCTTGCCGTAGTAGACGTACTGCCCGCGGTCGTTCCGCATGCCGCTCATCGCATACAGGCGCTCGATGAGGCGCTTGGTGACCGACGAGTTGTCGCCGAGCCAGATCGGCCCGCCGACGAGGAGGATGTCGGCCGCCTCGATGCGCGGCCAGACCTCGTCGGGCCAGGCGTCGACCTCCCAGCCGTGCTCGCGCATGTCGGGGTGGACGCCGGTCGCGACGTCGTGGTCGATCAGGCGCAGCACGTCGACGACGACCCCGTGCTCGCGCATGAGCGCGATGCTCGCGTCCAGCAGGCCCTGCGTGTTGCTCACCTCGGACGACCGCTTGAGCGTGCAGTTCACGACGCATGCGCGGAGGTCGCCGAAGTCCGAATCGCCCATGCAGGGACGCTACCTCCGCGGGGCGGCCTCGGCACCGCCTTGTCGGCGAATGCACGGCTTCCCGCTCCCGCCGCCGCGCGGCATGATTGGCGCACGCCCAGATCGAAGGAGATCGCATGGTCCGCAGCCCGTCGTCCGACATCGAGATCCCGGACCTCTCCGTGCACGAGTACCTCTTCGGCCACTTCGACGAGTCCCGGCTCGACCACCCTGCCCTCATCGACGGCACGAGCGGTGCGGTCACGACGTACCGCCGGCTGCTGGCCCAGGTCGACGGCTTCGCCGGCGCCCTGGCCGCACGGGACGTCGGCGTCGGCGACGTGGTCGCCGTCCTGTGCCCGAACGTGCCCGCGTTCGCGACGGTGTTCCACGGGATCCTGCGCGCCGGTGCGACCGCGACCACGGTCAACTCGCTCTACACGCCCGACGAGATCGCGAGCCAGCTCGACGACGCCGGCGCCCGATGGCTCGTCACCGTGGGCGCGCTCCTGCCCGGCGCGATCGCGGCCGCCGAACGGCACGGCATCCCGGCCGAGCAGGTGGTCGTGCTCGACGGCGCGCCGGGGCATCCGTCGCTCGCCGACCTGCTCGGCGAGGGCCGCACCGCGCCCGAGGTCGAGTTCGACCCGGCGACCCACGTCGCCGTGCTGCCCTACTCGTCCGGGACGACCGGGCGGCCGAAGGGCGTGATGCTGACGCATCGCAACCTCGTCGCGAACGTGGCGCAGTGCCGTGCCGCGATCGGGCTCGAGCACTCCGACCGCGTCCTCGCCGTACTGCCCTTCTTCCACATCTACGGCATGACCGTGCTGCTGAACTTCGCGCTCAGCCGGCGCGCGTCGCTCGTGACGATGCCGAGGTTCGACCTCGCGGAGTTCCTGCGGGTGGTGAGCGAGCACCGCGCGACCTGGGTCTTCATCGCACCGCCCATCGCGGTGGCGCTGGCGAAGCATCCGATGGTCGACGAGTTCGACCTCTCGAGCGTGAAGGTCGTCTTCTCGGGCGCCGCCCCCCTCGACGGCGCGCTCGCGGAGCTCGTCGCGGCACGGCTGGGCTGCACGGTCTGCCAGGGCTACGGCATGACGGAGACGAGTCCCGTGACGCACGTGATCCCGGTGGATCGCGACGAGCTCGACCGCTCGAGCATCGGCGTGCTGCTGCCGAACACCGAGGCACGGGTCGTCGACTCCGACTCCGGCTCCGGCGCCGGCGCCGACGTCGACGTGCCCGACGACGGCACCGCGAGCTCGCCGGGCGAGCTGCTGATCCGCGGACCGCAGGTCATGACCGGGTACCTGGGCCGCCCGGACGCGACCGCGGACATGCTCGACGAGGACGGATGGCTGCACACCGGCGACGTCGCGACCGTGACGGCCGACGGGGTGTTCCGCATCGTGGACCGCCTGAAGGAGCTGATCAAGTACAAGGGCTACCAGGTCGCGCCGGCCGTGCTCGAGGCGGTGCTGCTCGAGCATCCCGCGATCGCCGACGCGGCCGTGATCGGCACGCTCGACGAGGACGGCCAGGAGGTGCCGAAGGCGTTCGTGGTGGTGCAGGCGGGGCAGACGCTCGACGAGCAGGCGGTGATGGCGTTCATCGCCGAGCGCGTCGCACCCCACGAGAAGGTCCGTGCCGTGGAGTTCATCGACCGGGTGCCGAAGTCCGCGTCGGGGAAGATCCTGCGCAAGGACCTGCGGGCCCGGGAGGCCGAGGCCCGGGGGAGCGGGCGGTGACGCCGCCTCAGTAGCGGAGGAGGCTGCGGACCTCGTACGCGTCGCCGATCCGCGCGCGACCCCCGAGCGCCTCGAGCTCGATCGCGACGGTGACGCCGGCGACCTGCCATCCGGCCCGTTCGATCAGCCGGGCGGCGGCCTCGACGGTGCCGCCGGTGGCCAGCACGTCGTCGACGATGAGCACGCGGGAGCCGGCGGGCAGCTCGCCCTCGTGCACCTCGAATGCCGCGGTGCCGTACTCGAGGGCGTACTCCTCCCGGATCGTGGTCCGCGGCAGCTTGCCCGCCTTCCGCACCGGGAGCACGCCCGCGCCGCAGAGCGCCGAGGCGGCGCCGGCGAGCAGGAAGCCGCGCGCCTCGAGCCCGGCGAGGTGGTCGAACCGGCCGGAGAACGGCGCCGTGAGCGCCTCGGAGAGCGCGTGGAACGCGGGACCGTCGGCGAAGACGGGCGTGAGGTCGCGGAACACCACGCCGGGCTCGGGGAAGTCGGGGATCATCGCGAGCCGGGACTCGACGAGGTCGCGGACCTGCGCTTCGTTCACCGGATCACCCTATCCCCGGCCCGTGCGAGGTCGCGGGGCCCGACCGCCGCTCGGGACGCCGCCGGGACGCCGCCGGCGGAGCCGATCCATCATCCGGAGGATGCGATCGTCCAGCCGCGCCCGCGAAGATGGTCCGGTGAGCTCAGACGATGCCCCCACCGAGTCCCCCGTCCTCCCCGCCCCGGTCACGACCCCGGTGACCACGGTCGCACCGGGGCTCACGCCCAAGCGACTGTTCCGGCTGCTCGCGATCGCCGAGGCGATCACGTGGACCGTGCTCATCACGGGCCTGATCATGCGCGCGACGCTCGGCCTCGACTGGGCCGTGCTCGTCGGCGGGTCGATCCACGGGTTCGTCTTCCTGGGCTACGCGTTCACCGCGGCGCTCGTCGGCGTCAACCAGCGCTGGCCGCTCGGCCTCATCGTGCTCGGCGTGGTGTTCGCGATCGTGCCGTACGCCACCATCCCGTTCGAGATGCGGCTGCTGAAGGACGGACGGCTGGAGGGCTCGTGGCGGCGCGAGCCGACCGACCACCCGGCCGACGGGAACGTGGTGAACCGCATGCTGCTCTGGTTCATGGCACGGCCGCTGCTGCTGACCGTGCTGGCGGTGCTCGGCATCGCCGTGGTCTTCACCGTCCTGCTGCTGATCGGCCCGCCCGGCGGGCGCGACTGACCGCCGCCCGGCACGGCGAAGGGCGGGGCGGATGCCACGGCATCCGCCCCGCCCTCGTGCGTGGGGCTACGGCCGGAGGGTCACTCGACCGTCACGCGGTCGATCGAGTGCGTTCCGTTGCCGGAGAACGTGAGGGAGTAGCCCTGCACGTCCGTGAGGGTGAGCCCGTCGTCGGGCGCGCCCGCCGGCTGCTCGTCGGCCCGCTTGAAGGCGTCGAACGGGATCGTGACCTCGTGCCATCCGACCGTGCGGTCGGTGACGCCCGCGATGAACCGCTCGGCCGTGTCGGGCGCCTGGTACACCCGGACGTAGTCGACCGTGAGCGACTGCGGGAACTCGAGGTCGTCGCCGAGGGCGCCGCCGAAGTTGCCGCCCACCGCGATGTTGGTGATGAGCGAGAACGGGTGGTCGAAGACCCACTCGTTCGGCGAGACGTCCGCCGGGTCGGCCTGGTGGTAGACGATGCCGTCGACCTCCCAGACGATCTCCTCCGGCGTCCACTCGACGGCGAACTCGTGCCAGCCGTCCGGCACGGGCGCCCCGAAGTCGTAGATGCCGCCGTAGGACTGGCCGCCCGAGTAGCCGGGGCCGTGGATGGTGCCGAAGATCTCGTTCGGCAGGCGTCCGACGTACTCCATGATGTCGATCTCGCCGGTGTGCGGCCAGCCGACCTCGCGGAAGTCGGTGCCGAGCGACCACACCGCCGGCCAGATGCCGCTGCCCTCGGGCAGCTGCACGCGCGACTCGATGCGTCCGTACTCGAACTCCTGCTTCTGCTCGGTGATCAGGCGGGCCGACGTGTACTCGCACGGGCCGTACCAGCAGTCGAGGCCCTCCGCCTCGCCGTCGACCTCGCGGGCGGTGATGACGAGGTTGCCGTCGCCGTCCAGCGCCGCGTTGTCGGTGCTGTCCGTGTAGTACTGCAGCTCGTCGTTGCCCCAGCCCCAGCCGCCGGTCTCGTAGGTCCAGTTCTCGGGATCTGCGGGCGCGCCGGCCGGGCCGTCGAACTCGTCGCTCCACGCGAGCTCCCAGGTGTCGGGGCCGGCGTCGGGAGCCGGGTCGTCCTGGATGCCGACCGTGATGCGCGTCGGCTTCCCGGTGCCGTTGACCATGAAGCTGATGCCGTCGGCGTCGGACCAGTCCTGGCCGCCGGCGAACTCCCGCGTCATGGTGGCGGTGCCGCGGTGCGTGAAGTCGGCGACACCCTCGTACGCGCCCTGGCCCGGCACGGCGTCCGAGTCGCCTTCGGCGACCTCGCGAGTCGTGAGGGTCGCGTTCGCGGTGGTGTCGAACCGCCACGGCTCCGACTCGAAGTCGTCGATGAGCGCCGGGTCGATCGGGTCGTCGTCCTGGATGCTCACCGTCGCCACGCGCACGAAGCCGAACTCGGCACCCTGCGGGTCGGACAGGCGCACGATGAAGGTCTCGTCGACCTCGTGCTTGCCGTCCTCGATGGTCGGCAGCTCGATCGTGGCCTCGCGCTCGCCGGCCGGGATCACGACGGTCCCGCTCACGGGCGTGAAGTCGCGGTCGGCCGTCGCCGAGAGGTCCTCGGTCGCGGTACGCGCCTCGGTCGCCTCGGCGGCCCAGTCGACGCTGACGTCCGTCTCGGCCACTCGGTTCAGGCGGATGACGCCGGTCGCCGTCTCGCCCTCCTCGACCTCGTAGCCGGACCGGTCGAACCCGACCGCGAGCGCCGGCGGCTCGGCCTCGCCGTACACGAGGACGTCGTCGTAGAGGAAGGTCTGCGGCGTCGTGGTGCGCAGCGATCCGAACGCGTACCCGTGCATGTCGGTGAGCGTCAGCCCGTCGTTCGGGGCGCCGTTGCCGATGTTCTTGCGCGAGAACTCGTCGAAGTCGAACGTGAGGAACTTCCAGCCGCGCCAGTCGTCGGAGAACGAGACGACGAAGCGCTCGGCGTCGTCGGTCGTCGAGCCCGGGTTGCGGTTGTCGAGCAGGTCGAGGAACAGGTCGGTGCCCGATCCGTTGCCGTACATCCAGAACCCGATGCCCTCGTAGGTCGACCAGTCCTCGGTCGTCCACGCGTCGGCCGCGTCGTTGGTGAAGTTGCGCACGACCACGCCGAAGCTGGTCACGTCGAAGTCGGCCTGCAGGGCGTGGTTGCCCTCGGGGGCGCCGGGGACGGGTGCCGGAGGCGCGTCGGTGCGCTCGAAGCCGACCGTGCTGCTCGGGTCCTGCGCCTCGAACCAGCCGACGGGGATGCCCCCCGCGTCGCCGCGGACGAGCGGGTCCTCGTGGTCGTCGACGATCGCGGTGCGGCCGCTCGGCGGCCCGACGACCTCGCCGTCGTCGTCGAGGATCGTGACCTCGAGCGCGGTGAGCGATCCCAGCTGGGCGCCGGAGGGCGCGGTGAGCTGGAGCGTGAAGGTCTCGTCACCCTCGTCGGCGTCGTCGGCTCCGGTGGCGACCCGGATGGTCTGGAGCGTCTCGCCCGGCGCGAACTCGACGGTGGTCGACGGGTCCACGTAGTCGGCGTCCGCGAGCGTCGCGGTGCCGTCGACGGCGCCGAGTTCGACGGTCACCGGGGCCGCGGAGGCGAGGTCGAGCCGCACCTGCACGTCGATCGCGTCGCCTTCGATCGCCGAAGCCGCCGCGGTCGAGAACGACACCGACGGCGTCAGGTCCGCCTCGGAGTACACGACGATGTCGTCGACCCGGATGGTGTCGGCACCGTTGACCGCGGGGATCGCGTAGCCCCACAGCGAGGTCAGTCCCAGGCCGTCGTCGGGCGCGCCGCCGGGCTGGAAGTCGGTGGCGCGGGTGAACGCCGACCACGGCAGGTCGACCTGCTTCCAGCCGTCGGTGTCGTCGACGATGTCGACGTCGAAGCGCTCGGAGCCGTCGGCGTTGGGGCCGCCGTCGAAGAGCTCGAACTGGTAGACGGCGCCGCTGCCCGAGCCGTCGACGAGGAAGCTCACGCCCTCGAAGGCGCTGACGTCGCGCGCGGCCGCGAAGGTCTGGCCGACGCCGCCGAACGAGCCGGGCGCGGTGACGTCCCAGCCGTACGAGACGACCTTGGTCGGCTCGCTCTGGCCGGGCTTGGCGTCCGGTGCGTCGGCGGCGATGTCGACGATGCCGAAGCCCGCGGCGCCGTACGAGAAGAAGCCGTCCGGTGCGCCGCCCTCGAAGTCGGCGAGGACGGAGACGCTTCCCGCGGCAGACGCCGGGACGGAGGCGAGCAGCGGCACGGCGACGACGGCACTGGCGACCAGTGCCCCCGCACTTCGTGAGAGCGCTCTCATTTTCGAGTCCATTTCGTGCTCCATTGCAGTCGGGGAGGATCGACCGAGGTGGTCCGGGACAGGGTAGGCAGGTTCGGCCGCATTTGACAAGACCCCTGTGAACAAGCGGGAGAATCGACGCCCTGCGCGTCCGTTGCGGTATAGGGGTTGACGGGACGTCGTACGCGGCCGTAAGTTGAGAGCGCTCTCACCGTGCGTGAGCGGACTCGAGCCGGCCGCCCCGCCGTGCCCTGCGGACGGCCGCTCGGGTCGTCCGCTCCCGGGTGCCCGCGACGAGGCCGACCCGCGGTCGCGGAGTCGCTCCGCCCCTCCCGCCGACGCGCGGTCCGGGTCGAGCCGCCGACGGCATGTCCGGTCCCGCGCCGCCCTGCCCGCATCCGCTCACGTCGATCCCTCGCGGACGCCGTCGCGGCGCGCGCGAGAATGGCGGCATGCCGATCCTCAACAAGGACATGCAGGTCTGCATCTCGCTCTCGGGCCGCCCGTCGAACCTCGGGACCCGGTTCCACAACTTCCTCTACGACGAGCTCGGCCTGAACTTCCTCTACAAGGCGTTCACGACCGACGACCTGGAGGGCGCGGTCCGCGGCATCCGGGCGCTCGGGTTCCGCGGCTGCTCCGTCTCCATGCCGTTCAAGGAGGCCGTGATCCCCCTCGTCGACCGCATGGAGGACTCGGCTGCGGCGATCGAGTCCGTGAACACGATCGTGAACGACGGCCGCCGGCTCACGGCATCCAACACCGACTACGAGGCGGTGGCCCAGCTCATCGCCGAGCACGGGCTCGACCCCGCCGCCCGCGTGATCGTGCGCGGCTCGGGCGGGATGGCCAAGGCGGTCGTCGCGGCGTTCCGAGGCACCGGGTTCGACGACCTCACCGTGCTCGCCCGGAACCCCGAGGCGGGCCAGGCCCTCGCCGGGAAGTACGGCTACGCCTGGGTCGCCGATGAGCCCGAGGCGTCCTTCGACGTGATCGTCAACGTGACGCCGCTCGGCATGCAGGGCGCGGATGCCACGACGCAGGCCTTCGACGACGCGTTCATCGAGCGCGCCACGACCGTGTTCGACGTGGTCGCCTTCCCCGCTGAGACGCCGCTCATCGCCGCGGCGCGCGCCGCGGACACCGCGGTGATCACCGGCGCCGAGGTGGTGGCCCTGCAGGCCGCGCGCCAGTTCGAGCGCTACACCGGCGTCGCGCTCACGCGCGACCAGGTCGAGCGGGCGGCGGCGTTCTCGCGCGCCGAGCCCTGACCGGAACGCCGTTCACCTTTCTCAGGAGCGACCGCCCCGCGCCGCGTGTTTCTCAGGAGGACACGCCGCCGACGGACGCGACACGCCGGATGACTCCTGAGAAACGCGAGGGGGCCGGGGAGCCCGGCGACCGGCGTGCTCACGTGAGCACGCCGGGTAGACTCGGTGCGACCGGCATCCGCCCGCGGCATCCGTCTCGCCGCCGTTTCCAGGAGCTCGCCACCCGTGACTGACGCACCCGCCACGACCCCTGCGCCGACCACGGCTCCCTCGACGCCGGTGCTCGACACCGTCGAGGTCGCCGCCGCGACGCCCGAGAAGGAGCAGCCGTACGCGGCGCTGGGCGTGAAGCCCGACGAGTACGAGCGGATCCGCAACATCCTCGGCCGGCGCCCCACGAGCGCCGAGCTCGCCATGTACTCCGTCATGTGGAGCGAGCACGCGTCGTACAAGTCGAGCAAGGTGCACCTGCGCCAGTTCGGCAAGAAGGTCACGCCCGAGATGAAGCAGCACCTCATGGTGGGCATCGGCGAGAACGCCGGCGTGCTCGACATCGGCGAGGGCTGGGCGGTCACGTTCAAGATCGAGTCGCACAACCACCCGAGCTTCATCGAGCCCTTCCAGGGTGCCGCGACCGGCGTCGGCGGCATCGTGCGCGACATCATCTCTATGGGCGCGCGCCCGGTCGCGGTCATGGACGCCCTGCGGTTCGGCGCCATCGACGACCCCGACACCGCACGGGTCGTGCACGGCGTGGTCGCCGGCATCAGCTTCTACGGCAACTGCCTCGGCCTGCCGAACATCGGCGGCGAGACCTGGTTCGACCCGACGTACCAGAAGAACCCGCTCGTCAACGCGCTCGCCGTGGGCGTGCTGCGCCACGAGGACCTGCACCTCGCGAACGCGAAGGGCGTCGGCAACAAGGTCGTGCTCTTCGGCGCCCGCACCGGCGGCGACGGCATCGGCGGCACGTCGATCCTCGCGTCCGACACGTTCGCCGAGGGCGGCCCGACCAAGCGCCCCGCCGTGCAGGTCGGCGACCCGTTCGCCGAGAAGGTGCTCATCGAGTGCTGCCTCGAGCTGTTCCAGGGCGACCTCGTCGAGGGCATCCAGGACCTCGGTGCGGCCGGCATCTCGTGCGCCACGAGCGAGCTCGCGGCCAACGGCGACGGCGGCATGTCGATCGTCCTCGACGACGTGCTGCTGCGCGATCCCTCGCTCACGCCCGAGGAGATCCTCATGTCGGAGAGCCAGGAGCGCATGATGGCGATCGTGCGTCCCGAGAAGCTCGCCGGCTTCATGGAGGTCGTGCAGAAGTGGGACGTCGAGACCAGCGTGCTCGGCGAGGTCACCGACACGGGCCGACTCTCGATCACGTGGCGAGGCCAGGAGATCGTGAACGTCGACCCGCGCACGGTCGCGGTCGACGGCCCGGTGTACGAGCGGCCGATGCGGGTGCCGTCCTACCTGGAGGCGCTGCAGGCCGACACCGCCGCGGCGCTCGACCGCCCCGCCGACGACGCGGGCGACGAACTGCGCGCGCAGTTCCTGCGGCTGGTCGGCTCGCCGAACCAGGCGGATGCCGCGTGGATCACCAACCAGTACGACCACTACGTGCTCGGCAACACCGCCCTCGCCTCGCCCGACGACGCCGGCATGATCCGCGTCGACGAGGGATCGGGCCTCGGCGTCGCGGTCGCAACCGACGCGAACGGCCGGTACTGCCAGCTCGACCCGCGTGCGGGCGCGCAGCTCGCGCTCGCCGAGGCGTACCGCAACGTCGCCGCGACCGGTGCCACCCCGATGGGCATCTCGGACTGCCTGAACTTCGGCAGCCCCGAGAACCCCGAGGTCATGTGGCAGTTCGCCGAGGCGGTCACGGGCCTCGCCGACGGATGCCTCGAGCTCGGCATCCCCGTCACGGGCGGCAACGTCAGCTTCTACAACCAGACCGGCGACGTGCCGATCCACCCGACGCCCGTGGTCGCGGTGCTCGGCGTGATCGACGACGTGGCGCGCCGCATCCCGTCCGGCTGGCAGGACGACGGCCACAACATCTACCTGCTCGGCCAGACGTACGCCGAGCTCGACGGCTCGGCCTGGGCCGACGTCGTGCACGACCACCTCGGCGGCACTCCGCCGTTCGTCGACCTCGGCCGCGAGCAGCGGCTCGCCGAGCTCCTCCGCGCCGCGGCGCTCGAGGGCCTCGTCGACTCCGCCCACGACCTGTCGGACGGCGGCCTCGCGGTCGCGCTCGCCGAGGGCGTCGGCCGCTTCGGCGTCGGCGCACGCGTGTTCCTCGGCGAGGTCACCGAGGACGCCGGCATCGACCTCGCGACGGCGCTCTTCTCGGAGTCGACGGGCCGTGTGATCGTGACCGTGCCGCGCGAGGACGACGTGCGCTTCCGCGGGCTCTGCGAGGGCCGCGGGTACCCGGTGCGCCGCATCGGCGTGACGGATGCCGCGTCGGGCGCGCTCGAGGTGCAGGGCGCCTTCACGGTGCCGATCGACGAGCTGCGCTCGGTCAACCGCGCCCCGCTGGCCGACGCGTTCGGCCCGGTCGTCGGGTACTGAGCCGGTCGCGAGGACCCACCGGAACGGACGGATGCGGATGCCGGGCGGCGAGCGCCAGACGTACTCGGAGGAGTACGCCGCGGCTCACGGCACCTTCGCGCTGATCCCGGCCGCGTACGTGTTCCTCGTCGACGGTGATCGCGTACTGCTGCAGCGGCGCGCGAACACCGGCTACTACGACGGGTGGTGGGCCGCCTCGGCTGCGGGCCACGTCGACCCCGGCGAGTCGGTGCTCGCGGGCGCCGTCCGCGAGACGCGCGAGGAGACCGGCGTCGACGTCGCCGAGGCCGACCTCGAGCCGATCACCGCGATGCACCGGACGGCGCCGACCGGCCTGCCGATCGACCAGCGACTCGACGTGTTCTTCGTGACGCGGCGCTGGCATGGCGAGCCGGTGCTCGCGGAGCCGGACAGGGCGAGCGCGCTGGAGTGGTTTCCGATCGCGGCCCTCCCGGACGACGTCGTGCACCACGAGCGGTTCGCGCTCGAGGGCTGGCGCGACGGCGGACTGCCCGCCGTGACGGCGTTCGGGTTCTGATGCAGGCCGTGGCCGGGGCCGTCGGCAGGTTCGACGACCGACCGGACCGACCGGCCTGACCGATCTCAGGCGCCCTGCGGCGGATGCACGAGCAGGTCGACGCGTTCCGCGAGGTAGGCGTCGAGCGGCAGCATCGCGTCGGCGAACGCCGGGTTCCAGCGCACCCCGACGACCGGCGTGCCGTCCTCGCCCCGCACGAGTCGCAGCGGCCCCTCGCCTGCGGCGAGTGCGGCCGCGTCGAGCGGCAGCGGCTCGGCGTCGAAGACGACCGTCGCGCCCTCCGGGACGCCGCCCTTGATCGCGGCGGCCCGGTACGCGCGATGCTCGGCGACCGACTCGGCGGTGATGCTCTTGCGGACCGCCCGCTCGGCACGCACGACGCGGCCCGTCGCGAACAGGCCGCCCTCGGCGTCGAGCAGCAGCACGCCGAGCCGCCAGACCGGGCCGACGACGTGCATGCGCGGCGCACGGGGCACGCCGAGCACGCGCCGGCCGGGGACGAACTCGGCGAGGGTCTCGGTGCGGGCGGATGCCGCGCCGAGCGCCTGCACGGCCCGTGCGACGGCCTCGCGTGCCCGCTCGACCGCCGCCGCGGCATCCGCATCATCCACGTGCCCGAGCCTACGCACGCCGGGCCGGGCGCACCGCGTCACACCCGCACCGGGACGCCGAGTGTCCATGAAGTGCCGCTCGACCGAGCGGGTACCCGGCATCGGCTGGACACTCGACGCCCGGCGCCACGTGGGTGGAGGCACGGGTGGGCAGCGGGCGACGCTCAGCGGGTGCGCGCGATGAGGGCGAGCAGTGCGAGGCCGTAGGCCTCGGCGGCATCCGGGTGCTCGAACGCGAGGCGCTCGCCGCCGACCTCGATCTCGACCTCGAACGCGTCGGGCAGCCGCCGCAGCGCGCGGAAGGTCGCGCGGAGCAGCTCGCGCAGCTGGTCCTCGCGCGGCAGCCAGATCGCGTCGCCGAGCGCGACCGAGTCGAGCGCCCACTCGGTCGTGCCGTTGAAGCCGAGGATCGTGCCCGTGCCGTGCTCGTGCGTCTCGATCGTCATCTCGCTGACCGTGAAGGTGTCGGCCTCCGCCTCGGCCTCGACGTTGCTCGGCAGGTCGAGCTGGAAGCGATCGCCCGACTGCGGATGCCAGGCGAGGCCGGCGTCGCGCAGCTGCTGGGCGAGGTCCCTGCTGATCATGCGGCCACGCTACGCGGTCACCGCTCCTCGCGCCGCTTGCGGATGCGGGCCGGGCCCATCCCCGCGCCGAGCCCGACGATGATGATGCCGGCGAAGAGAAACCCGTAGCGTCCGCTCAACACGCCGAAGAGGCCCAGCACCACGCCGATCACGACGACGACTCGGGCGATCCGGATCCGCACGCCCGGACGCGACCACCATCGCGACATCGCGTCGCGGATCATGGTCGACCGGCCGGGATCTCGAAGACGCGCGCCGTCGCCTCCTCGGCCGCGGCCCAGGTGCGGGCGCCGATCCGCGCATCGCGGCTCGTGCGGGTCGTGCCGGCGAGCGCGGGTGGTCCCTTGACGAGGCCGCGCGGGCCCCAGTACTGGCCGCCCTCGACGTCGTCGGCCGTGACCGCGTGCACGATCGGCTCGGCCCCGCGGTGCTTGCCCTGCGCCCACGCCGCCTGCAGCGCGTCCGCGAAGCGGTCGGCGCGCCCGGGCTCGTTCACCCCCGGCACGCGAGGCGTCCGCCCCGAGATCGAGTAGCCGGGGTGCGCGACGATGCTGTGCACGCGGGGCGTCGCGGACGCCGCCCCGACGGCCTCGGCAGCGTCCGTCGCGGCACGGCGCAGCCGCCGGTCGAGCTCGAACGCGAGCGACGTCGCCGCGATCTTCGACTGGGCGTACGCACGCCACGCGTCGTACGACCGGGTGAGCTGCAGGTCGTCGACGCGGTACGTCGAGAGCCGCATCGACAGCGAGCCGAGCGTCACCACCCGGGCGGACCGCGCCAGGTCCGGCAGGATCCCCTCGAGCAGCGCGAAGTGGCCGAGCACGTTCGTCGCGAGCACGAGCTCGTTCCCGTCGACGGACTCCTCGCGTCGCGACGGCGTGTGCACCATCCCCGCGTTCAGCACGACCGCGTCCAACGGTGCCCGATCGAGCAGCCGGTCCACGCCCGCGCGCACGGAGTCGAGCGAGGCGGTGTCGATGACGAGGGTGTCGACGGCCGCGCGCGGCACCCGCTCCCGGATCGCGGCGACGGCGGCCGCGAGGCGCTCGGGGTTGCGACCGGAGAGCGTCACGCGGGCGCCCGCGCGGGCGAGGCGCGCCGACGTGAAGAAGCCGAGCCCGGCGTTCGCGCCCGTCACGAGCACCTCGCGTCCGTCCTGGGGCGGCACGGCCGTGGGATACCAGCTCACGCGCGCTCCGACCCGTCGGCGAGCTCCTCGTGGTGGCGGATGACCTCGGCGACGACGAAGTTGAACCACTTCTCGGCGAAGGCGGGATCGAGGTGCGCGTCTTCCGCGAGCGACCGGAGTCGCGCGATCTGGCGCCGCTCGCGGTCGGGATCGCTCGGCGGCAGCCCGTGGCGGGCCTTCAGCCGACCCACCTGCTGGGTGAACTTGAACCGTTCGGCGAGGAGGTGGATGAGCGCCGCGTCGATGTTGTCGATGCTGGAGCGGATGCCGAGCAGCTCGGCGATCGCGGCGTCGCGCTCGTCGACGTCGTCGGAGCCGGACGCGGCGGGGTCGCGGTCGGGGGTCGCGGCGGTCATGCTTCGACCCTAGGCGACGCGGGCGGCCGTGCCGACCGCCGGCGTCACGACCCGGGCGCCGACGGGCGGAACGTGCGCAGCCGCAGGCTGTTGCCGACGACGAACACGCTCGAGAACGCCATCGCCGCACCGGCGAGCATCGGGTTCAGCAGTCCGAGCGCGGCGAGCGGGATCGCCGCCACGTTGTACGCGAACGCCCAGAACAGGTTCCCCCGGATGGTGCCGAGCGTGCGCCGCGACAGGCGGATCGCGTCGACGGCGGCGAGGAGGTCGCCGCGCACGAGCGTGAGGTCGGCGGCCGCGATGGCGACGTCGCTGCCGGTGCCCATCGCGATGCCGAGGTCGGCCTGCGCGAGCGCGGCGGCGTCGTTCACCCCGTCGCCGACCATGGCGACGGTGCGCCCCTCGCCCTGCAGGCGCGCGACCACCGCGACCTTGTCGGCCGGGAGCACCTCCGCGACCACGCGGTCGATGCCGACCTCGTCGGCCACGCGGCGCGCGACGGTCTCGTGGTCGCCCGTGAGCAGGACCGGGTCGAGTCCGAGCCGGCGCAGCCGCGCGACCGCATCGGCGCTCGTGGGCTTCACGGCGTCGGCGACGCCGAGCGCGCCGCGGACCCGACCATCCCAGGCGACGACGACCACGGAGCGGCCGGCCTGCTCTGCCTCCGCGACGAAGGCCGCCACGCCCGCGTCGGGCTCGACGGCCCGGCCGGCGAGCATCGCGGGCCGACCGACGAGCACGACGCGCCCCTCGACCCGGCCCCGCACGCCGAGCCCCGGCACGTTCTCGAAGGACTCCGGGGCGGGCAGCGCACCGATCCGAGCGGCCGCGCCATCCGCGATCGCCCGGGCCACCGGATGCTCCGACGCGTGCTCGAGCGCCCCGGCGACCCGGAGGAGCTCGGTCTCGTCCACGCCGTCGGCGGGCCGCACGCCGACCAGCGACATCCGCCCGGTGGTCACGGTGCCGGTCTTGTCGAGCACGATCGTGTCGACGCGACGGGTCGACTCGAGCACCTCCGGGCCGGTGATGAGCACGCCGAGCTGCGCCGCGCGCCCGGTGCCGACGAGGAGCGCGGTCGGGGTCGCGAGCCCGAGCGCGCAGGGGCACGCGATGACGAGCACGGCGACCGCGGCGGTGAAGGCCGCCGTCGCGGGGGACCCGGTCGCGAGCCATGTCACCAGCGTGCCGGCCGCGATGGCCAGGACGATGGGCACGAACACGGCGGCGACGCGATCGGCCAGCCGCTGCACCTCGGCCTTCCCGGACTGCGCGGCCTCGACGAGGGCGGCCATCTGGGCGAGCTGCGTGTCGGCGCCGATGCGCGTCGCCCGCACGACCAGCCGCCCGCCGACGTTGACCGTCGCCCCGATCACGGCGTCGCCGACCTCGACCTCGACCGGCACCGACTCGCCGGTGACCAGCGAGGCGTCCACGGCGCTGCGACCGTCGACGACCTCGCCGTCCGTCGCGAGCTTCTCGCCGGGACGGACCACGAACACGTCGCCGACGACGAGTCGGTCGACCGGGATCCGGGTCTCGATGCCGTCCCGGAGCACCGCGACGTCCTTGGCGCCGAGCTCGAGCAGCCCGCGCAGGGCCGCGCCCGCCGCACGCTTCGAGCGCTTCTCGAGGTATCGGCCGAGGAGCACGAACATGGTCACGCCCGCCGCGACCTCCAGGTAGAGGTTCGCCGCGCCGTCGCCGCGGGCGACCGTGAGCTCGAAACCGTGCACCATGCCGGGCATCCCGGCGGTGCCGAGGAACAGGGCGTACAGCGACCAGCCGAACGCGGCCGCGACGCCGAGCGAGACGAGCGTGTCCATGGTGGCCGCGCCGTGACGGAGGTTCACGAGCGCGGCACGGTGGAACGGCCAGGCCGCCCACGTCGCGACCGGCGCCGCGAGCGCGAGCGAGGCCCACTGCCAGGAGGTGAACTGGAGCGCCGGGATCATCGCGAGGAGGATCACGGGGACCGAGAGCACGATCGAGCCGATCAGCCGGGTGCGCAGCGATCGGAGCTCGGCGTCGGCACGCGACCGGCCGCGGCCCTCCACCGCGGCCCCGTCCGACGCCGCGTCGTCCGACGCCGGCACCCGGGCGGGCGGCGGCGGGAGCTCGGCGCGATAGCCGGCCGCCTCGACGGTGGCGACGAGCTCGGCCGAGTCCATCGCGTCCGGTGCGGTGACGTGCGCCGTCTCGGTCGCGTAGTTCACGGTGGCGGTGACGCCGTCGAGCCGGTTGAGCCTCTTCTCGATCCGCATCGCGCACGACGCGCAGGTCATGCCGCCGATCTCGAGGTCGACGACGCGTTCGCCGGCGGCGGGTGGCACGAGCTCGGTCATGCGGTCAGGCCCGCACCGCGACGTAGCCCGCCTCGTCGACCGCGGCGATCACGGCGGCGTCGTCGAAGTCGGCGGGCGCGGAGAGCGCGAGCGTGCCGTCGGCGGCCGAGACGCGGATGTCGCCGACGCCCGCGAGCTGCTCGACCTCCTCGCGCACGGAGCGCTCGCAGTGCCCGCAGGTCATGCCCGTCACCTGGTATTCGCGCTGCGTCATGGGGGTGCTCCTCGTCTGGATCAGGTCGATGCGAGAGTACCCCAGCGGGGTACCGACTTCCTGAACAATATACCCCCTGGGGGTACTAGGCAAGCGGGCCGTCGGGCACGTCCGGCACCTCGGCCCCGGCCGGCCGTTCGCGCTCCCACCACGCGGCCAGCGCGAGCACCTCGCGGTCGGCGAACCGCGGACCTGCGACCTGCAGCGCGATCGCCCGCCCGTCGGCGGTCGTGCCCGCGTTCACGCTCGCGGCCGGCTGGCCCGACATGTTGTACGGCACGGTGAAGGCGATGTGCGCCATCCCGAGGTCGTCCTCCCCCCACGGCATCGGCCACTCGGCGGGGAAGGCCGCCATCGGCGCCACGGGCGAGAGCACCGCGTCGAATCCCGCGGTCGCGAGCACCGTGCGGTGACGCAGCTCGCCGATGTCGTCGTACGCGGCGAGCGCGTCGGTGCCGGACAGCGCGCCGCCCGGCGCGACCCAGCGCGCGATGTAGGGCAGCACGCGTGCGCGGGCCTCGGGTGCGAGTTCGTCGAACGTGCGACGGAACCGGATCCGCCAGAAGCGGTCGACCTGGGCGAGCAGCCGATCGTCCATGAACGGGGCGAGCTCGACGATGTCGGCACCCGCCGCGGCGAACCGCTCGGCCGCCGCACCGACGACGGCGGCGATCTCCGCATCCACCGGCATCCCCGCGCCCGCATCCAGCTGGAGCGCGATGCGCAGGCCCCGCACGTCGACCTCGAGGTCCGCCCAGTCGATCGCCTCGTACGGGAGCGACGTGTGGTCGCGCACGTCCGGGCGGCAGACCGCGGCCATCGCCGCCGCCAGGTCGGCGACCCGCCGCGCGATCGGACCACCGGCCCGTCCGAGGTAGGGCGGATCGACCGGCACGCGGCCCGCGCTCGGCTTGAGGGCGGCGAGGCCCAGCCACGCCGCCGGGAACCGCACGGAGCCCCCGATGTCGGTGCCGAGGTGGATGGGGCCGAGCCCCGCCGCGGCCGCCGCGCCGGCACCCGCACTCGACCCGCCGACCGTGAGCGACGCGTCGAGCGGGCTGCGCGTCACGCCGTGCAGGCTCGAGACCCCGGACGAGAGCATGCCCCAGTCGGGCATCGTGGTCGAGCCGAGGATCACGGCTCCGGCCTCGACCAGCCGCGCCGGGATCGGCGAGTCGACGTCGGGCACGACCGGCTCCGTCGCGGCGGAACCCGACCGGGCAGTCACGCCGGCACGCGTCATGTTCTCCTTGACCGTCACCGGCACCCCGTCGAGCGGACCGAGCGGGGCACCGCGGCGGAACCGCTCCGCGCTCGCCGCGGCATCCCGTCGCACCTGAGCGGGGTCGTGGTCCGAGAACGCGTTCACCACCGGCTCGAACCGGGCCAGGCGGGCGAGGGCGTCGTCGGCGACCTCGACCGGCGTGGTCCGGCCGTCGCGGTAGGCGGCGGCGAGGTCGGCCGCCGAGGCGGTCGCATCGATCGGGTCGCGCCCGAGGATCGGGGAGCTCGTCACGAGCCCACCCAAGCACATCGCGCCCGGAGCGCACCGGATGGGATCAGTCGGCGGCGTCGCGGACTCGGGGACGCGGCATCCGCACCCGGCCCTGGGCGAGCAGGATGCCGACCATCACGACGAGCGCGCCGAGCGGCTCGTTCCACGAGAGCGGCTCGCGCAGCACGAGCACGCCGAGCGCGACGCCGACCACCGGGGTCACGTAGGTGACGGTCGAGGCGTTCGTCGGACCCCAGTCGCGGATCACGCCGATGTTCCACACGTACGCCAGGCCCGTGCCGAGGACGCCCAGCGTCACCAGGCTCGCCACGATCGGCAGGTCGAGCGAGACGGGTCCGGCCGCGAGGAACGGCGTGAGCACCAGCATGACCGCGGCGCCCATGCCGACCTGCAGGAACGCGAACGTCGTCTGCGCGATCGGCCGGCCGCTCAGGAACCGCTTCGTGTAGCCGAACATCACGCCGTAGCATGCGGTCGCACCGAGGCAGGCCAGCTGGCCGGCGAGGCTCCCCGCGAGCTCGGAGCGCCACGGCGCGATGATCACGACGACGCCCACGATGCCGACGACGACGCCGAGCCAGCGCGACGCGTCGAGCCGCTCGACGCGGAACGCGAGCGTCGCGATGAGCGCCGTCATGATCGGCGTCGTGGCGTTCAGGATGCTCGTGAGCGTCGAGGTCACGCTCTGCTGCGCCCACGAGAACAGCAGGAACGGGATGACGCAGCCGACCGTGCCGATGACGAGGAAGTGCAGCCAGACGATCGGGTCGCGCGGCAGCACCGGCCCGCCCCCGACCCTCGGCCGGACCGCGAGCAGCACGAGCCCGAGCGTCAGGCCCCCGAGCACCGTTCGGGTCCAGGCGACCTGGGTGAACGAGACACCGCCGAGCGCGACGGTCATGAACAGGAAGCTCGCACCCCAGACGAGGCCGGCCGCGAGGAACTGGGCCCACGTGCGCAGGCCCGCCCGACGGCGTGCGACGGGGGCCGCGACGACCCCCGCGGCAGCACCCGCGGGGGCGGTCTCGCTCGACGGCGCGGACTCGGAGGGGATGGTCACGGCGGCTACGGTACGGCCGCCGCGACCCGGCCGCGAGGGGTGCGGAACGCGGTGTCCGGAACCCGCCGAAGGATGGCAGTGCCGCAGCGGACCCGGTGCCGATCGGCGCCCGCCCGCCTAGGCTTGCGCCATGACCACCCACTTCGACGTCATCGTCCTCGGCGCGGGACCGGGCGGCTACGTGGCCGCCATCCGCGCCGCCCAGCTCGGCCTGAAGGTCGCCGTCATCGAGGAGAAGTACTGGGGCGGCGTGTGCCTCAACGTCGGCTGCATCCCCTCGAAGGCGCTGCTGCGCAACGCCGAGCTCGCCCACATCTTCCACGCGCAGGGCAAGACCTTCGGCATCTCCGGCGACGTGCAGTTCGACTTCGGCGCCGCGTACGACCGCAGCCGCCAGGTCTCCGAGAAGCACGTCAAGGGCGTGCACTTCCTCATGAAGAAGAACGGGATCACCGAGTTCGACGGGCGCGGCTCGTTCACCGGCCCGAACGGCATCGACGTGGCCAAGGGCGACGGAACGATCGAGTCCCTGACCTTCGACCACGCGATCATCGCGACCGGCTCCAAGGTGCGCCTGCTGCCCGGCGTCGAGCTCTCCGACAACGTCGTCACCTACGAGACGCAGATCCTCACCCGCGACCTCCCCGGCTCGATCGCCATCGTCGGCGCCGGCGCCATCGGCATGGAGTTCGCCTACGTCCTGCGGAACTACGGCGTGGAGGTGACGGTCATCGAGTTCCTCGACCGCGCCCTGCCGAACGAGGACGCCGAGGTCTCGAAGGAGATCACCCGCCAGTACCGCAACCTCGGCATCCCGATCCTGACCTCGACGAAGGTCGAGTCGGTCAGCGACCAGGGAACGAAGGTCACCGTCAGCTACACCGGCGCCGACGGGCAGCCGGGCTCGCTCGAGGTCGACAAGGTGCTGATGGCCGTCGGGTTCGCCCCGAACGTCGAGGGCTTCGGCCTCGACGCCACGGGCGTGCAGCTCACCGAGCGCGGCGCCATCGCGATCGACGAGCGCATGCGCACCAACGTGCCCCACATCCACGCCATCGGCGACGCGACCGCGAAGCTCATGCTCGCGCACGTCGCCGAGGCGCAGGGCGTCGTCGCGGCCGAGACCATCGCCGACGCCGAGACGATGGAACTCGGCGACTACCGGATGATGCCCCGCGCCACGTTCTGCTCGCCGCAGGTCGCCTCGTTCGGCCTCACCGAGCAGCAGGCGCGCGACGAGGGCTACGACGTCATCACGGCCAAGTTCCCGTTCACCGCGAACGGCAAGGCGAACGGCCTCGGCGACCCGGTCGGCTTCGTGAAGCTCGTGGCCGACAAGACCCACTACGAGCTGCTCGGCGGCCACCTCATCGGCCCCGACGCCTCGGAGCTGCTGCCCGAGCTCACGCTCGCCCAGAAGTGGGACCTCGGCGCGCTCGAGCTCGCCCGCAACGTGCACACGCACCCGACGCTCTCGGAGGCGCTGCAGGAGGCGTTCCACGGCCTCACGGGGCACATGATCAACATGTGACCCGCACCCAGGTCGCCGCCGTCCTCAGCGCTCCGCGCCCACGACGGCGGCGGCGACCTGCTCCCGACGGGCGAACGCGAATCGGCCGACCGCAGCGACCTGACAGGCCGCGAGCAGCACGCCGGCACCGAGGTAGTACGGTCCCGCACCCGATGAGGCGAAGGGCGACACCGCGACGAGCATGCCGACGAGGATCCAGGTGGCGACCCACGCCCACGTCTCGGCGCGAGCGTATCCGGTGAGCAGCACCGTCACCGCGTAGACCCCGGTCGCGCCGAAGAGCAGGAACGCCAGGCCGACGTCGCCGGCGTAGAAGAAGTAGCCGACGATGGCGTTGAGCACGCCGGCCGCGGCGACGACCGTGAGGATGGCCAGTGCCGCGAGGAACGGGATCCGGCGTGCCGCCGACACGGACCGGGCGTCGGCGCGGACCGTCGCGGACCGTCCGTCGCGGAACCCGGACCAGGCGACCGCCTGCGCGATCGCGAGTCCCGCGGCGACGACCAGGTACCAGACGCCGACCTCGCGACGCGGGAGGAGCAGTCCGACCGCGGCGAAGCCGATCGGAAGCAGCCACGTGAGCACCCACGCCCATCGGAGACGCCGACGATACGGGGACACGAGCACCGCCGCACCGTAGAGGCTGAGCCCGATGAGGGTGACCAGCGTCAGCTCGGAACCCTGCGCCCCCACGACCACCCACAGCGTGACCATGCTGAGCGCCATGCCGAACGCGGACGCGGCGAGCAGCCCCCACGCGAGCCGGAACACGATCGACCGGGTCCGGACCCGACCACGTTCGTCGACCGTTCCGGGTCCGGAGTCCTGATGCGTCGACATGTGCCCCACCACCTTGTGTCACAGTTATGACATGGATAGCATAACTATGACATGACGACAAGAGACCGACACCTGGATGCCACCCGGAGCGCCATCCTCGAGGCCGCGCACGAGTTGCTCGTGGAACGAGCCGGCACGGACTTCTCGGTGCAGGCCGTCGCCGACCGTGCGGGGCTCACGCACCGAACGGTCTACCGCCACTTCCCGTCGCGCGAGGAACTGCTCATCACCGCCGCCGTCCGCAAGGTGTTCGCGACGCCATCGGGGCCGGCATCCCCGTTCACGAGCCTCGACGGATGGATCGACTCGCTCGCCACGCGGTTCGCGGAGGCCGAGGCGAATTTCCGGATGCTGCGGCAGGTGCTCGGCGCGGTCCTCGCCTCCGACCTGTATCGACCACGCGAGGGCGAACCCGCCGGCCGATTCGACCACGAGTTCGGGCTCTTCCGCCGCGAGTTCCCGATGCTGCCTCCCGACGAACTCCGCGAGGAGTTCGCGATCTTCCGCCAGCTCGGATCCACGATGACCTACATCGCCTTCCGCACCGACTTCGGGCTCTCCCCGGAACACGCCACGACCACGATCCAGGGCACCCTTCGCGCCATCGCCTCCCGGCTCGCCGCCGTCGCCCCTCCAGGCGGCCCCGACGGGAGCGCGGCGCGATGACCTCCGCGCGCACGA
The DNA here is from genome assembly GCF_040496015.1 of Agromyces litoreus. Taxonomy (NCBI): domain Bacteria; kingdom Bacillati; phylum Actinomycetota; class Actinomycetes; order Micrococcales; family Microbacteriaceae; genus Agromyces; species Agromyces litoreus. The sequence goes on along the minus strand of NZ_JBEPKA010000001.1, from coordinate 95,670 downwards.
TCCCGCTCGACGACCCTCGAGCCACGGATCGGCGCGTGGTCGGCCAGAAGGCGGCGACCCTCGCCGCGCTCCGACGCGGCGGGATGGAGGTTCCCCCGGGCTGGGTGGTGCCCGCCACGTCGAGTGCGCCGGATGCCGCGCTGGCGGCCGAGCTGCGCAGCGCGAGCGGGGATGGCCACGCGTGGGCGGTTCGCTCATCAGCCGAGGCGGAGGACCTCGACGAGGGGTCCGCCGCCGGACGGTTCCTGACGCTGCTCCACGTCGCCGACGCTGAGCTCGCCGACGCCGTCGCGCGCGTCCGACGCTCGTCGCCCGCCGGCACGCCCATCCCGGTGCTGATCCAGCCGATGGTCGCCGCCGCCGCCGCCGGGGTCGCCTACACGGCCGACCCTCTCACCGGCGACCCGCGCATCACCGTGATCGAGGCGACCCGCGGTCTCGGCGACCGGGTCACGGGCGGGAGCGCCGAACCCGAACGCTGGACGGTCGGCCCCGATGGGGCCGAGTGCCACACCGACGACCCCCGCGCCCTCGGGGCGGACGACGCGCGCGCCATCGCGCGAAGCGCGGCGCACGCCGCCGAGCACGCGGGCGCGCCGCAGGACGTGGAGTGGGCGCTCGAAGGCGGGAAGGTCGTCCTGCTCCAGGCGAGGCCGATCGCCGTCTCGGACCCGGCCGCGTCCGAACCCCGCTCCGCCGACGACGGGAGCACGTGGCTGCTGGACGGAGGTCACTTCCCGGAGCCGGTGTCGCCGATGGGGAGCGAGACCGCGCGGTGGGTCGAGCACGCGCTCCCCATCGCCTTCTCCGAGTTCGGCGTCCTGCTGAGCGGCATCCGTGCCCGGCCCATCGGATGGCGCATGTACATGCAACCGGTCCCGCTGGCTCCCGGCACCGACGTTCGGCGCCGTGCCGCCGCTGCGGCGCGCGCCCGCGCGACGAGACTGGACCGCCAGTACGTGGAGCGCTGGCACCGGGAGTGGCACACGTCGATCCGGGAGCGCATCACGCGGCATCGAGCGATCGACCTGTCCGACCTTTCCGACATGGAGCTGGTCGACGAGCTCGACGCACGGAACGAGCTCGGGGCTGAGCTCGCCGTCATCCATTTCCGCCTCTTCGTCCCGCATGCGCTGGCCGTGCACCGGTTCGTCCGCTTCTGCGGGCAGCACCTCGGCTGGAGCGACGAGGAGACCGCTCGACGCCTGGCGGGACTGTCGCCCGGCACCCGGACCCAGGTCGACGACCTGATGCCGGTCGTCGAAGCGATCCGCGAGGCACCGGAACTGCGTGCCCGCTTCGACGGCGGCCTCCCCGAACTGGCGGACCTGACCGCCGACGCGCGTCTCGGCGCGGCGATCGAGGCGTACCTCGATGTCTACGGCCTGCGCACGCCGGCGCTCGACATCCTCGAGCCGTCCCTCGACGAGACCCCGCACCTGCTCGTCGCCACGATGGGCCGGCTCCTGCGCGCCGATGCGACGCGGGAGACGTCGCGACGCGAGTTCGCGAGCGAGGCGGCGGATCGGCTGGATCGCGCCGCTCCACCCGGGCGACGCGGGGCAAGGTACCGCGAGCTCCTCGCCGACCTTCGTCGCGCGTACGCCGTCCGCGACGCGAACCTGCTGTGGACCATCGACCTCCCACTCGGACTCTGGCGGCGCGTCGCCCTCGAGATGGGCGCACGACTCCACGCCCGAGGTGCGCTCGAGCGGGCCGCAGACGTCGTGTTCCTGTTCACCGATGAGGCACGAGGTGCCCTCCTGGGGGACGCGGAGGTCTCTCGGGTCGCGAGGCGTCGACGGGCCGAGCATCGATGGGCCCGCACGCACCCCGCACGCCCGTTCCACGGCCCACCGCCGACCCCGCCGCCCAGCCTCCGCGGAGCGCCGCCGGCCGCGCGCGAGGTCACCGAGGCGATGCGCTGGATCACCCGGAACGACACGCAGGCCCGAACGGCCGGCGACGGCGTGAGCGGGGTCGGCGCGTCCGCCGGGGTGCACCGAGGGGCCGTGCGCATCGTCACGGGCGAGGGCGACTTCCGCCGGGTGGGCCCGGGCGACGTCATCGTCGCGCCCGTCGCGAATCCGGCCTGGTCGCCGCTGTTCACCATCGCCGGCGCGCTCGTCACCGACACCGGCGGCATCCTGTCGCACGCCGCCATCCTCGCGCGCGAGTTCGGGCTGCCGGCGGTCATGGGAACCGGGGATGCGACCCGGCGCCTCGCCGAGGGCGAGATCGTCACCGTCGACGGCGTCGCGGGCACCATCCGCGTCGAGGATGCGACATGATCGACCTGTCAGCCGACCCGGTGCTGCGGCACCGGCATGGAGAGGACGGTTCGATGAACCTGCTCATGATCATCGTCGGCGCGGTGCTGGCCGTCGCCGGCACCGTCTGGGCCCTCCAGGGCGTCGGGATCCTGCCCGGTTCGGTGATGTCCGGGGTCACGATGTGGGCCGTCATCGGCCCGATCGTGGCGATCGGCGGGATCGCCCTGCTGTGGGCGGGTCTCGCCCGCCGTCGCCGCGCGCGCTGAGCACGCGCCACGCCGTCGCCACGACCCCGCGCTCGAGCACGCGGACGCAGCGCAACGGGGGCGGATGCCGGGCCGTGGGCCCGGGGCATCCGCCCCCGTCGTGCCGGCGACGAGGCCAGGGCAGGCGTTCCCGCCCCGTCGCAGTCGTGTCCGGCGGCCGCCGCCTCCCCGTCGCGGGCGGCCGCCGGAGCTCCTAGTGGTTCACCGCCTTCTCGGCGCCCAGGCCGGTCAGCGAACGCACCTCCATCTCGGCCTGCTTCTCGGGGCTCTCGACCGTCCGGTCGAACACGCTCACGATCCAGCCGAGGAGGAAGGCGAGCGGGATCGAGATGATGCCCGGGTTCGACAGCGGGAAGATCGCGAAGTCGATCGCCTCGGTCTTCAGCATCGACGTCTCGGAGCCCGAGACGACCGGCGAGAAGGCGATGAGCACGATCGCCGAGATCAGGCCGCCGTACATGCTCCAGAGGGCGCCCTTCGTCGTGAAGCCCTTCCAGAACAGCGAGTAGACGATCGTCGGCAGGTTGGCGGACGCGGCGACCGCGAACGCCAGTGCGACGAGGAACGCCACGTTCTGCCCGTTCGCGCCGATTCCTCCGATGATCGCGACGATGCCGATGATGACGACCGTGCGACGCGCCACCTTCACCTCGGCGCCCGGCTCGGGCTCGCCCTTCTTCACGACCGACGCGTAGATGTCGTGCGCGAACGAGGCCGCCGCGGTGATCGTGAGGCCGGCGACGACCGCGAGGATCGTCGCGAACGCGATCGCCGAGATCAGGCCGAGCAGCACCGGACCGCCGAGCGCGAAGGCGAGCAGCAGGGCCGCCGAGTTCGGGCCGCCCGGAGCACCCGCGATGACGGACGGGCCGACGAGGGCCGCCGCGCCGTAGCCGAGCACGAGCGTGAAGACGTAGAAGATGCCGATGAGCCAGATCGCCCAGACCACCGACTTCCGAGCCTCCTTGGCCGTCGGCACGGTGTAGAACCGCATCAGCACGTGCGGCAGGGCCGCGGTGCCGAGCACGAGGGCGAGGCCCAGCGAGATGAAGTCGATCTTCGTGGTCTCGGATGCGCCGTACTTCAGGCCCGGGTCGAGGATCGCCGGGTTCTCGGCGACCGCCACGGCCTGGTCGAGCAGGGCCGAGAAGTCGAAGCCGTTCAGCGCGAGCACCCAGACCGTCATGACCCCGGCGCCGGCGATGAGGAGCACGGCCTTGATGATCTGCACCCAGGTGGTGCCCTTCATGCCGCCGACGAGCACGTAGAGGATCATGAGCGCGCCGACGACGGTGATGACGACCGCCTGGCCGACCTGGTCGCCCACGCCGAGCAGGAGCGAGACCAGGCCGCCCGCACCCGCCATCTGGGCCAGCAGGTAGAAGAAGCAGACGACGAGCGTGGTGGTGGCCGCCGCGATGCGGACCGGACGCTGCTTCAGGCGGAAGCTCAGCACGTCGGCCATCGTGAACTTGCCGGTGTTGCGCAGCAGCTCGGCGACGAGCAGCAGCGCGACGAGCCAGGCGACGAGGAACCCGATCGAGTAGAGGAACCCGTCGTAGCCGTTGATCGCGATCGCTCCGACGATGCCGAGGAACGACGCCGCCGAGAGGTAGTCGCCCGCGATCGCCGAGCCGTTCTGGCCGCCCGTGAAGGACCGGCCGGCCGCGTAGTAGTCGGCCGCCGTCTTGTTGTTCCGGCTCGCGCGGAAGACGATCACCATCGTGATCGCCACGAAGGCGCCGAAGATGCCGATGTTGAGCCAGGGGTTGCCCGGTGAGCTGGAGGCCGCTTCGAGGTGGAACATCAGCGCACCACCTCCTCGGTCTCGAAGTCGCCGGACTCGATCTCGGTGCGGATCTTCTCCGACCGCGGGTCGAGCCGCCGGTTCGCGTAGGAGACGTACCACATGGTCACGGCGAACGTGGTGACCACCTGTGCCAGGCCGAGCAGCATCGCCACGTTGATGTTGCCGAAGACCGGGGTCGACATGAAGTCGACCGCGTACACGGCGAGCAGCACGTAGGCGAAGTACCAGACCAGGCACGCGCCGAGGACGGGGAACACGAAGCTCCGGTGAGTCCGGCGGAGCTCCTGGAACTCCGGTGATTGCTGCACTGCGCGGTAGTCGACGTGACTCAGGTCGTGCTCCGCGCTCAGGGCGTCGTTGCCCATGGCGTCTCTCCTTCGAGGGGATGCGGCGGGGCCCGGGGGCCGCGTCGCTGCGGTCGCGATGCGTCCATGCTCGCCAGCCGGGCAGGTCGGCGGACGGCCCGGCCGCTCGTCGTCGGTGAACGGCGGCGACCGTGCGACGAACGGCGCGGGGCGGCGACGAACGACGGCTACAGTGACCTGCATGCCCGAGTCGATGCTGCTCGCCGCTGCCGCCGGCGTCGTCGCGGGCGTGCTCGCCGTCGGCGTCGTACTGCTGCTGCGCCGACTCGCGGTGCAGTCGCGGGAGCTCGGCACCGACGCCGAGCGCGCGACGTACGAGACCCTCCACCTGGCGTCGCGAGCCGCGAAGCACCTGCGCGGCGACATGACCGAGGCGGATGCCGCGCGCGCCGCGCGGCACCTGCGGGCGATGCTCGGCGCCGACACCCTCGCGCTCGTCATGACCGACGGGGCGGTCGCGGTCGACGGCGACGAGACGATGGTCGGGACCGCCGAGCGGCTCGCCGCCGAGGCGATCGGCTCGGGTCGGCCGAGGCTCGAGCGGCAGGTCGCGACGCCCTCGGGCGAGGCGGACGCGATCGCGGCGCCGATCCTCGCCGGCGATGCGCCGGTCGGCGCCGTCGTCGCCTTCAACGCCCGCGTCCGCGCCGGACTCATCCGGGCGACCGGGGAGGTCGCCGAATGGGTCGCGGCCCAGGTCGAGCTCGGCGAGCTCGACTCGTCGCGGGCGGCGCTCGCCGAACTGGAGGTGCGGGCGCTCCGCGCGCAGATCAGCCCGCACTTCATCTACAACTCGCTGAACGCGATCGCGTCGTTCATCAACACCGACCCCGCGAAGGCCCGCGAGCTCGTCCTCGAGTTCGCCGACTTCACCCGGTACTCCTTCCGCCGCCACGGCGACTTCACCACCGTGGCCGAGGAACTCCGCTCGATCGACTCGTACCTCGAGCTCGAACGCGCGCGCTTCGGCGACCGGCTCGCCGTCACGCTGCAGATCGCCCCGGAGGTGCTCTCCACGGTCGTGCCGTTCCTGTCCATCCAGCCGCTCGTCGAGAACGCGGTCCGGCACGGGCTCGAGGCGAAGGAGGGCGGCGGCCGGATCACGATCACCGCGGAGGATCGCGGCGCCGACGCCGAGATCACCGTCGAGGACGACGGCGTCGGGATCGACCCGGAGGTCGTGGCCGAGGTGCTCGCCGGCGGCACGCCGGGTGAGCACGTGGGGCTGCCCAACGTCGACGCCAGGCTGCGGCAGGTCTACGGCGACGAGCACGGTCTCGTCGTCGAGACGAACGTCGGTGCGGGCACGCTCGTGCGCATGCGGGTGCCGAAGTCGCAGCCCGGCCGCTCGGCGGCATCCGTCGACCCGGCCGGCCGAACGGGGAGGCTGGTCCAGTGATCACCGTGCTCATCGCGGACGACGAGCGGCCCGCCGTCGACGAACTCGCATTCCTGCTCGGCCAGGACCCGCGCGTCGGCCCGATCCACCGCGCGACCTCCGGCGCCGAGGCGATCCGGATCCTCACGCGGGAGCCGGTCGACGCCGCGTTCCTCGACATCCACATGCCGGGGCTGTCCGGCTTCGACCTCGCCCGGGCCCTCCAGCGCTTCGAGCGCCGACCGGCGTTCGTGTTCGTCACCGCCGACGAGGAGGGCGCGCTCGAGGCGTTCGACCTCGCCGCGGTCGACTACCTGCTGAAGCCCGTCCGCGCGGAGCGACTGCGTCGCTCGGTCACGCGGGTCGTCGACGCGATCGGCCAGGCCCAGGCGACGGATGCCGCGGCGGAGCGGCCCGAGATGATCGCCGTGACCCTCGGCGGCACGACGCGGATGATCCGGCGCGATGACGTGCGCTACGTGCAGGCCCAGGGCGACTACGCGCGACTGCACACCGACGAGGCCAGCTACCTCGTCCGGGTGCCGATGTCCGACCTCGAGCGGCAGTGGGCCGACGCGGGCTTCGTGCGGGTGCACCGGTCCTACCTCGTGGCGCTCGGGCACGTCACCCGGGCGCGACTCGGCGGCGAACGGCCCACCGTCGTCGTCGGGCAGGCCGAGCTCCCCGTCAGCCGCCGGCTGCTCCCGGGGCTTCGCGAACGGCTCGAGGCGGCGACCCCGCGGGCGCGCCCGTGAGCGACCGGCACGAGGGCGACCGGCACGCGGGCCTCGACGGCGCCGCGGGCGTCGGGGCGGGCGCCGACGGCACGCGACCGGCGCCCGCGCGCATCCGGGTCACCGCGCCGCGCGCCGGCTCCGCCGACCGCTCGGCGGGCGCCCGTCGCGGCACGGTGCTGCCAGGCCCGCCCGGAGCCGGCGTCGAGCCCGAGGGCGACGTCCGCGACACCTACGTGCGCTCGCTCATCCGGTCCCAGCTGCGCCTCGCGCTGACCTGCGCGGCCGGGTGCGCGCTCGCGACCGTCGCCTTCGTCCTCGCGATCACGCTCACCCCGGTGCTCGACGAGTCGTACGTGGCGGGCGTGCCGGCCTCGTGGCTGCTGCTCGGCTTCGGGATCTACCCGCTGGCGATCACGGTGGCCGTCCTGTTCGTCCGTGCGGCCGCCCGCAACGAGGCCCGGTACCGGTCGCTCGCGGAGGAGTCGTGAACCCGGTGGTCGGCTACGTCGCGATCGCCGTCGTCGCGCTCGTGTCGGTGCTCATCGGCGTCTACGGCCTGCGCATCTCGCGCACGACCGGCGACTTCTACGTCGCGAGCCGGACGGTGCGCCCCTGGTGGAACGCGTCGGCGATCGGCGGCGAGTACCTGTCGGCGGCCTCGTTCCTCGGCATCGCCGGGCTCATCCTGCTCACCGGCTCGAGCGCGATGTGGTTCCCGATCGGCTACACGGCCGGGTACCTCATGCTGCTGCTCTTCGTCGCGGCGCCGCTGCGCCGGTCGGGCGCCTACACGATCCCGGACTTCACCGAGGCCCGGCTGGAGTCGGCATCGGTCCGGCGGGTGACGAGCGTGCTCGTCGTCGTCATCGGATGGCTGTACATCGTGCCGCAGCTGCAGGGCGCCGCCCTGACCGTCCGGATCACGACCGGCCTGCCCAGCTGGGTCGGCTCGGTGGCCGTGGCGCTGCTGGTGGCCGTCGTGGTCGCCGCGGGCGGCATGCGCTCGATCACGTTCGTGCAGGCGTTCCAGTTCTGGCTGAAGCTGGCCGCGATCGCCGTGCCGGTGATCGCGCTCCTCCTCGTGACCGGCACGGTCGAGCCCGAACTCGCGCCGCCGCAGGCGTTCCCGATCGACCACGGCCCCGGCGCGCTCGACGCCTACCGGACGGTCTCGCTCATGGTGGCGCTGCTGCTCGGCACGCTCGGGCTCCCGCACGTGCTCGTGCGGTTCTACACGAACCCCGACGGGCCGACCGCGCGGCGCACGACGGTCATCGTGCTCGTGCTGCTGTCGGTCTTCTACGCCTTCCCGACGCTGTTCGGGCTCCTCGGGCGCGCCTTCGCGCCGGACCTGGCGGTCGCCGGCGACGCCGACGCGCTGGTGCTGGTCCTGCCCGACCGCCTCGTGCCCGGGGTGTGGGGCGACCTGCTCACGGCGCTGGTCATCGGCGGCGCGTTCGCGGCGTTCCTGTCGACCTCGTCGGGGCTCGTCGTCTCGGTCGCGGGCGTGATCTCGCAGGACCTCCTCGGCGGCAGCGTCCGCGGCTTCCGCATCGCAGCCTTCGCGTCGACCGCCGTGCCGCTCGCCGTGGCGTTCCTCACCGAGCCCGCGGGACTGGCCGGCAGCGTCGGGCTCGTCTTCGCCTTCACGGCGGCGACGCTGTGCCCCGTGCTGCTGCTGGGCATCTGGTGGCGGGGGCTGACGGCGCGCGGTGCGATCGCTGGCATGGCCGTCGGCGCCGTGCTCTCGGGCGCCGCCATCCTCGGCGGCCCGCTCGTGGCGGCCGCCGACGTCGCCCCCGCGGTGCGGGCGCTCGTGGAGCAGCCCGCCGCGTGGTCGGTCCCGATCGCCGTGCTCGTCACGGTCCTCGCCTCGCGCGCGGATCGACGCCGGATGCCGCGAGGCGCCGACGCGTTCCTCGCGAGGCTGCACCTGCCCGAACGGCACGACCGCGCGACGCGCGAGCGTCGCTGAGCGCGGCGGCGGATGCCGCGGTCAGGCCTCGGGCGGGCGGGCCGGGGCACCGAGCACGACCGGACGGTCGCCCCACGCGGCCAGCCGCGCCTCGAGCCCGGCCCGCACGTCGGGCCACTCGTCGACGAGGATCGAGTAGACCGCGGTGTCGCGCCAGGAGCCGTCGGGGCGACGCATCGCGCGTCGGTGGATGCCCTCGAACCTCGCGCCGAGCTTGGCGATGGCCGCGCGCGAGCGCGCGTTCACGGCATCCGACTGCAGCCTGACCCGGCCGAACCCGTGGTCGAACGCCAGCCCGAGCATGAGCAGCTTCACCTCCGGGTTCACCGCGGTGCCCCAGACGCGCGGGTCGAAGCCCGTCCAGCCGATGTGCGCCGCCTCGTTCGGCAGGTCGAGGTCGCCGAGCTTGCTCGCCCCGACGAGCGCGCCGTCGTCGGGGCCGCCGCGCAGCCGGACCGCGAACGGGATCGCGTCCGGCGCGGGCGTGTAGGAGGCCCGGGCGAACCGCGCGAACGCGGCCTCGTCGGCGGGCAGGCCCGACGGTCCCCCGCCGAATCCGCCGGCGAAGACCTCGGGTCGGCCGATCGCGGAGCGCAGCGCCGGCAGGTCCGCCTCGGCGAGCGGCGTCAGTGCGACGTGGCGCCCCTCGAGCGCGTGGACGAGCGGGCGGCGCGCAGGCATCCGCCAAGTCTGGCACGCACCGCGCGCCCCGACGCGTCAGTCGAGCAGGTCGTGCAGCTGCACGATCTCGTCGCGACCGGGGCCGACGCCGATCGCCGAGAACCGCGCACCCGACATCGCCTCGAGCTCGCGCACGTAGCTCTGCGCGTTGGCGGGCAGGTCCTCGAAGGAACGCGCGGCCGAGATGTCCTCGGTCCAGCCGGGGAACTCCTCGTACACGGGCCTGGCGTGGTGGAAGTCGGACTGCGAGACCGGCACCTCCTCCATGATCACGCCGTCGACGTCGTACGCGACCGCGACCGGGATGCGGTCGAGTCCGGTCAGCACGTCGAGCTTGGTGAGCACGAAGTCGGTGACGCCGTTGATCCGGGCGGTGTAGCGCGCGATGGGCGCGTCGTACCATCCGGTCCGGCGACGGCGGCCGGTGGTCGTGCCGAACTCGTGGCCCTTGTCGGCGAGGAACTCGCCCCACTCGTCGAACAGCTCGGTCGGGAACGGTCCCGAGCCGACGCGCGTCGTGTACGCCTTCACGATGCCGATCACGCGGTCGATCCGGTTCGGGGCGATGCCGGAGCCGGTCACGGCGCCGCCCGAGGTCGCGTTCGACGAGGTCACGAACGGGTAGGTGCCGTGGTCGACGTCGAGCATCGTGGCCTGGCCGCCCTCGAAGAGCACCGTGTCGCCCGCGTCGAGCGCGCGGTGCAGCAGCAGGGAGGTGTCGGTCACCATCGGCTGCAGGCGGTCGACGTAGCCGAGCAGCTCGTCGACGACCTCGTCGACCTCGATGGCGCGCCGGTTGTAGACCTTCAGCAGCAGGTGGTTCTTCTGGTCGAGCGCGCCCTCGACCTTCTGGCGCAGGATGTTCTCGTCGAAGAGGTCCTGCATCCGGATGCCGACCCGGTTGATCTTGTCGGCGTACGCCGGCCCGATGCCTCGGCCGGTCGTGCCGATCTGGCGCTTGCCGAGGAACCGCTCGGTGACCTTGTCGAGCGTGCGGTGGTACTGCGTGATCACGTGGGCGTTCGCCGAGATCTTCAGCTGCGAGGTGTCGACCCCGCGCGACTCGAGCCCCTCGATCTCCTCGAAGAGCACCTCGATGTCGACGACGACGCCGTTGGCGATGACCGGCGTGACGCCGGGGGTGAGGATGCCGGAGGGCAGCAGGTGCAGGGCGTACTTCTCGTCGCCGACGACGACGGTGTGCCCGGCGTTGTTGCCGCCGTTGAACTTGACGACGTAGTCCAGGCGCGAGGAGAGCAGGTCGGTGGCCTTGCCCTTGCCCTCGTCGCCCCACTGTGCTCCGATCAGCACGACCGCGGGCATGTCAGTCCTCTCGTGCCGCACCCGGCGCGGCGGAATCGTCGGACGGGTCGTCGGGGGTCGCCTCGGGCGAAGCCACCGGCGGCAGGGGATCCGTGATGACGCCGATGACCTGGGTGGGCGTGAACTCCGAGGCGATGCGCGCGGGCGCCTGCGCATCGGCCTGCTCCAGGTCGGCGGCCGCGCGGGCGGCCCGGGCGGCGAGCCCGAGTCGCGCGGCGGCCCGGCGCTCGGCGTCGAGCGCGCGAAGGTAGGCGCGGTTGGGCTCGTCGGTCCACGGAACGGGTGCACCGGGCTCCCAGCCCGCTCGCAGCAGCTCGTCGCGGGCGAGCCCGACGGCGGTGACGGCGTACGCGAAGGCATCGAGGTCGCGGCCCTCGGAGTCGGCCAGGTCGGCCAGTTCGGCCCAGGCGAGCGGCGACGACGGGTGGGTGCCCACGACGCCGGGCAGCGACGCGCGGTCGGCGGCATCGAGCGCGCGCCGGACCTCGGGTTCATCGGCGAGCAGCGCCTCGTTCCCGCTCGGGTTCTGCTCCTGAGTCACACTCAACCGTAACGCATGGGCATTCCGCCACCCCGGAGCGCTGGGCACCGGGTTCAGGACCGGCTCAACCGACGCGGACCGCGGGCACCACGCCGGCGAGCGCCGGCCCCAGCCCGAGGTCGACGAGCACCACGTCGCCCGCGAGCCGGGCCGCCGGCTCGAGGAGGAGCCCGGCCTTCACTGCGCCCATCGTGACGGTGACGTCGGCCGGCAGCACGACCGGATCCGGGACCGACCCGTCGTCGGGCGAGATGCCGCTCGGCAGGTCGACCGCGACGACGAGCGGATGCCGCGTGCCGCGCCCCGCACGCTCCACCCACTCGGTCCCGAGCAGCGCGCGCACCCGCTCCACGACCTCGCGGGCACGCCCGCGCAGCGCGGGGCTCGCGGCTGCCCCGATGCCGAGGATGCCGTCGACCAGCACGTCCGCCGCGCGGATCACCGCGTCGACGCCCGCGGGCGCGGTCTCGACGTCGAGGCCGGTCGCGCCCGCCTCGTGCGCCGCGGCGAGGCCGGCCTCGTGGATGCGCGAGCCGACGGCGACGATCCGCACGTCGGCGCCGCGCCTGGCCAGGTGCGCCCCCGCGAACAGCGCGTCGCCGCCGTTGTCGCCCGAGCCTGCGATCACGACGACGAGCGGACGTCGCGGCGCACGCGGGCCATCCGATTCGTCCGCGTCGTCCGGCCGGGCCGCTCGGCGCTCGAGCAGCCGCCCGATCTCGTCGGCCAGTGCCGCGGCGGCGCGCTGCATGAGCGCCTCCCCCGCCTCGAGCAGCGGACGTTCGGCCGCGCGCACCTGCGCGGCCGTGTACCCGTCTCGCGGCGACGGCGCGACCTGCCCGACTCCCCCGCTCACGCGCCCGAGCCTACGCCGTGGCATCCGCATCGCCCCGGCCCCGGCCCCGGCCCCGGTGCACGCCTCTCAGGAGGAGTCGCTCGAATCGACCCGCTTCTCAGGAAGACACGCCGGGCGCGGCATCGACACGCCGGATGACTCCTGAGAAGAGGGAGCACGGGGCCGCGCGGAGACGACGAAGGGGCCGGGCCCGCAGGCCCGACCCCTCACGGTCGATCGCTCAGCGCGTCACTGGACGACGTTGAACGCGTTGACGTTGCCGGCTCCGTAGAAGCCGTTGCGCTCGCCGCCCGTGCAGGTGGCGGTCCAGCCGGGACGCGGCTCGTAGACGCCGTCCGGGCACTCCAGCGGGGTCGCCGTGCGCTCCAGGTACGACGCGAGCTGGCCCGGCTTCATGCCCGGGTGGGCCGAGAGCGCGAGCGCCGCGACGCCGGCCGCGTGCGGGCCGGCCATCGAGGTGCCCTGCGAGAAGCCGTAGCCGCCGGGGACGGTCGACAGGACCGCGTCGGTGATGGTCGACGACGCGCCGCCGGTGCGGAAGCGCGTGTCGCCGCCGGGAGCCGTCACGTCGACGACGCCCTGCCCGTAGGAGGAGTAGTAGCTCTTCTGCTCGGTCGGGCCGACCGCCGACACCGTCACGACGCCGGGCGCCTCCGCCGGGAGGTCACGGCAGGCGCCGTTGATGGTGCGGTCCTCGACGGGGTAGCTGCCGTCGTTCGGGCTGCCGTCGTCGACGAACTTGTGCTGCAGGTCGACGTTGCTGTTGCCGGCCGACGCGATGGTCAGCGTGCCCTTCGACTGCGAGTAGTTCAGCGCGCGCTGCACGGCCAGCCACACGGGGCGCTGGCGTGGGTCGTTCACGCAGTTGAACTCCCACGGATCGATGTAGTAGCTGTTGTTCGTGACCGGCATGCCGTGGTCGGCCGCCCAGAGGTACGCGCAGACCGCGGCCTCGGGGTAGATGTAGCCGTCGTCGTTCACGACCTTGACCGACGCGACCTTCACGCCGGGCGCGACGCCGGCGATGCCGACCCCGTTGATCGCCGCGGCGATCGTGCCGGCGACGTGCGTGCCGTGCGACGAGGTGGTGTTCTTCCAGGCCGCCGGGTCGGTGTCGGCGACGCCGCCGAGGCACGAGGCGCTCTGGTCGAACGCCACCTGCGAGGCGAGGTCGGGGTGGGTCCAGTCGATGCCGGAGTCGAGCACGCCGACGACGACCGACGGGTCGCCCGTGGTGACCGCGTGCGCCTCGGGGACGTCGATCTGCTCCATGTCCCACTGGTATCCCCAGTAGGGCTCCGCGGTCGGGTCGCCCGACGCGTCGAGGGCCGACTCGTCGAGCACCTCGATCGCCTCGTCGTCGATCAGGGTCGTGCCGAGCCCGTCGGTCGACGCCACGGACTGCACGCCGCTGCCGACGACCGACGCCTCGAACGCCGTGTTCGTCGACGTCGCGACGAGCACGCCGATCTGGTCGTAGCTGGCGACGACGGTGCCGCCCGCGGACGCGACGCGCTTGGCCGCGGCCTTCGTGTTCGCGCCCTGCGGCGCGAGCACGAGGTAGGTGTGCTCCGGCCCGGTGGCCGCGGCGGGTGCCACGGCGGTGCCGACCAGGCCGACGGCGAGGGCGACGGCGGATGCCGCGCCGATCACCTTGTGGTTCCTCATCCTGTCTCCATTCGAATGGGTGGAGTCACCGCCGACCGTGTCGATCGGCGGCCGGCCCGTCCAATGGATGCGACGACGCGACAGGGTGTGCCGCGCTCAGGCCGGTCCGGCGAGCCTATCCACGACCCCCGTCCGGGGGATAGACCCTCCCGCTCACTCCGCTCCGGCATCCGTCCGTCGTCGCGCACGCGCACGCGCAAGTAGGCTTGAACGCATGTCCAAGGTCCTCACGAGCCTCCCCGTCGGCGAGCGCGTCGGCATCGCGTTCTCGGGAGGTCTCGACACCTCCGTGGCGGTCGCCTGGATGCGCGAGCAGGGCGCCGTGCCCTGCACGTACACCGCCGACCTCGGCCAGCCGGACGAGCCCGACGTCGAGGCCGTCCCGGGCCGCGCGCTCGAGTACGGCGCCGAGCTCAGCCGCCTGGTCGACGTGAAGTCCTCGCTCGTCGAGGAGGGCCTGGTCGCGCTGCAGTGCGGCGCGTTCCACATCCGCTCCGGCGGGAAGACCTACTTCAACACCACGCCCCTCGGCCGCGCGGTCACCGGCACGCTGCTCGTGCGCGCGATGCGGGAGGACGACGTCGACATCTGGGGCGACGGGTCCACCTACAAGGGCAACGACATCGAGCGGTTCTACCGCTACGGCCTCCTGGCGAACCCCCGGCTTCGCATCTACAAGCCGTGGCTCGACAGCGCGTTCGTGCGCGAGCTCGGCGGGCGCACCGAGATGAGCCAGTGGATGCAGGCGCGCGACCTGCCCTACCGCGCCTCGGTCGAGAAGGCGTACTCCACGGATGCCAACATCTGGGGCGCCACGCACGAGGCGAAGAAGCTCGAGGACCTCGATGCGGGCATCACGATCGTCGAGCCCATCATGGGCGTGCGGTTCTGGGACGAGTCGGTCGCGATCGAGGCCGAGGACGTCACGGTGCGCTTCGTCGAGGGGCGCCCGGTCGCGCTGAACGGCGTCGAGTTCGACGACCCGGTCGAGCTCGTGCTCGAGGCGAACCGCATCGGCGGCCGCCACGGCCTCGGCATGAGCGACCAGATCGAGAACCGCATCATCGAGGCGAAGTCGCGGGGCATCTACGAGGCCCCCGGCATGGCGCTGCTGCACATCACGTACGAGCGCCTGCTCAACGCGATCCACAACGAGGACACGGTCGCGAACTACCACAACGAGGGCCGCCGCCTCGGCCGCCTGATGTACGAGGGCCGCTGGCTCGACCCGCAGTCGCTCATGCTGCGCGAGTCGATCGTGAAGTGGGTCGCGTCGGCCGTGACCGGCGAGGTCACCCTCCGCCTCCGCCGCGGCGACGACTACACGATCCTGAACACGGACGGCCCCGCCCTCAGCTACCACCCCGACAAGCTGTCGATGGAGCGCGTCGGCGACCAGGCGTTCGGCCCCGAGGACCGCATCGGCCAGCTCACGATGCGCAACCTCGACATCGCCGACTCGCGCGCTCGCCTCGAGCAGTACGCGCAGCTCGGCATGGTGGGCGGCGCGACGGCGGAGCTGGTCGGCGAGATCGCCGCGGGCCAGGCGGCCCAGATCCTCGCGGGCGAGGCCGAGACCGACCTCGACGCGGCGACGGATGCGGCCAACGAGGCCGCGGCGTTCGACCTCGGCACCGACTGACCCGCGCCCGCCCTCGCGCCCGGATGCCGCGCGGTGCCATACTCGGCGTCATCCGCGCGCAGCGGTGACGCCGCGCGCCTCGCGACCGTTCGGGGAGGCGGCGATGGACGACCGGATCGACCGACAGGACGTGCAGCCGTGAGCGGCGGCGAGTGGGCGGCGATCGTCGGGGGCCTCGTGGTGCTCGTCGACCTCGCCATCCGGATCACCGCGCTCATCATCATCCCGCGCGACCGGAAGCCGACGGCGGCGATGGCGTGGCTGCTCGCGATCTTCCTGATCCCGTTCGTCGGGATCCTGCTGTACCTGCTCATCGGCAACATCCGGCTCCCGAAGCAGCGGATGGAGCGCCAGCGGGAGGCCGACCGGATGATCGCCGAGCGGGCCGACGCACTCGACCTCGTCGCCGACCACGGGGCGTGGCCGGCCTGGTTCGCGACGGCCGTGGCGCAGAACCGCCGCCTCACCGGGATGCCCGCGACCTCGGGCAACCGGGTGAGCCTGATCGACGACTACCAGGGCTCGATCGACGCGATGGCGGCGGACATCGCGGCCGCGACGCGCTTCGTGCACGTCGAGTTCTTCATCGTGGCGTTCGACGACACGACCCGCGGGTTCTTCTCGGCGATGGAGGACGCGGTCCGCCGCGGTGTGCGCGTCCGCCTCCTCATGGACCACATCGCGTCGTCGAAGGTGCCGCTGCACGCGGCGACGATCGAGGAGCTCGACCGCATCGGGGTCGAGTGGCGCTACCTGCTGCCGGTCCGGCCGTTCAAGGGCGAGTGGCAGCGACCCGACCTCCGCAACCACCGCAAGATCGTGGTCGTCGACGGGCTCGTCGCGCACACGGGCTCCCAGAACCTCATCGATCGCACCTACGACTCGCCGAAGAACGTCAAGCGCGGGCTCGAGTGGCAGGAGCTCGTCGCCCGGATCACCGGTCCTGCGGTCGCCGAGCTGAACGCGGTGTTCCGCTCCGACTGGTTCGCCGAGACGGGCGAGGTGCTGGGCGACGACGCCCACACGCCCGTGACCGAGATCCCGGTCGACACGTCGCCGTCGGCGCTCGACTGCCAGGTGGTGCCGAGCGGCCCGGCGTTCACGAGCGAGAACAACCTGCGGCAGTTCCTCACGATGGTCAACTCGGCGCAGGAACGGGTCATCATCACGAGCCCGTACTTCGTGCCCGACGAGGCGATGGTCTACGCGATCACGTCGGCGAAGCTCCGCGGCCTCGACGTGCAGCTGTTCGTGTCGGAGATCGGCGACCAGGGCGGCGTGTGGCACGCGCAGCGCTCGTACTACCGCGCGCTGCTGACCGCGGGCGTGCGCATCTGGCTCTACCCGGGCCCGTACATCCTGCACGCCAAGCACCTCTCGATCGACGACGACGTCGCGGTGATCGGCTCGAGCAACATGGACATCCGGTCGTTCGCGCTGAACTTCGAGGTGACGATGCTCGTGCGCGGCGCGTCGTTCGTCGCCGACATGCGCGAGGTCGAGGAGAAGTACCGGTCGCTCGGACGGGAGCTCACGCTGGAGGAGTGGAACCGCGAGCCCGCGTCGGCCACGTTCCTCGACGGGATCGCGAGGCTCACCTCGGCGCTGCAGTAGCGGGCGCCGACCCCGCGGCGCAGGGCCGCCCGCCTGTGCGTTCGCTCCGCATCGCCACGAACTTGCACATTGATGTGCACGTTAGCCGTACAGTGGTCCCATGCCGTCCGACACCGACGCGGGCCGCCGCTCCCCCCGACGGGATGCGGCGGAGAACCGCGAAGCCCTCCTCGCCGCCGCCGTGGCGACGCTCTCGACCACGCCCGACGCGCCCCTCGAGGCGATCGCGTCGGCCGCGGGGCTCAGCCGTCGCGCCCTCTACGGCCACTTCGCCGGGCGCGACGAGCTCATCGTCGCCCTGATCGAGCGCGGCGCCGAGCGCCTCGTCGGCGCCGCGGCGACCACCGACCACGACGATGCGCGCGCGGCGATCGCCCTGCTCGGGGCCCGTCTCTGGGACGCGGTGGAGCACGTGCGCCTGCTCGCGCAGGTGGCGCTGCAGCCGCCGTACGTCGAACGCGCCGCCTCGGCGCTGGCACCCGTGCGCGAGCGCCTGTCGGCCCTCGTGGCGCGCGGGATCGCCGACGGGACGGTGCGCGACGACATCCGCCCCTCCGTGCTCGCGCACCTGCTCGAGGAGTCGGCCCTCGCGGTGCTGGCCGAGGCGGCCCGGCACGGGCTGCCCGACGGCGAGGGACGCCGACTCGTCATGCTCGCCGCGCTCGGCACCGCCGGCCTGTCCTGGCGCGAGGCGGGCGCATTCATCTCCGACACCCCAGAGCTCACCGAGGAACCATGAGGATCGACCTCCACGGCGTCGCCAAGGGGCGCCGCGGCCGGGCGCTGCCCGCCACCACCGTCGGCTACGAGAGCGGGCGCGCGACGCTCGCGAGCGCCGAGACCGAGCAGCGTCCCACCGTGCTCGGCCTGCTCGCGTCCGGGCGCATGCGCCCCGACGCCGGCACGGTCTCGATCGACGGCCGGCCCGACCCCGCCGACATCCGCCGCCGCATCGCCCTGGTCGACGCGCCCGACGTGTCGGACCCCGCGCCCGACGTGACCGTCGCGGGGGTCGCCGCGGAGGAGCTCATGTTCGCCGGCGTCCCGTCGACCCCGGTCTCGGCGATCCGCTGGCTCGGCGACCTCGGCCTCGCGCACCTGGCACGGACGCCGATCGGCAACGTCGCGCCGCTCGACCGCCTGCGGCTGCTCACCGAACTGGCCCTGCTCCGCGACGGCGTCGAGGGCCTCGTGCTCGTCTCGCCCGACCGCCACGGCGGCGACCCGGTCGAGTGGTGGACGCTCGCCCGCCGCCTCGCCGACCGCGGGCTCGCGGTGCTCGTCATCGCCGGCGAGGCCTCCGCCTCGGCGATCGCGGCATCCGACCTGCTCGAGCGGATGCGCGACGGCGACGACGCGGCCGCCGCCCGATCCGATTCCGACCCCGACGAACCCGCCCGCGAATCGCTGCAGTCCATGGGAGCACGCGCATGAGGATCCCCCGGATGATCACCGCCGAACTGCGGCGCCTGACCTCGACCCGGATGTCGGTGCTCGCCCTCGTCGCCCTCATCGCGGTCCCCGTGCTCTACGGCGGGCTGTACCTGTGGGCGAACCAGGACCCGTACGCCCGCTTCCCCGACGTGCCCGTCGCGCTCGTGGTGGAGGACGAGGGCACGGCGGCGACAAAGGACGAGCCCGCGCGCAACGTCGGCGACGAGGTCGCGGAGGACCTGATCGCCGACGGCGCGTTCGACTGGCATCGCGTCGACGCCGCCGACGCGGCACGCGGCCTCGACGACTCCGCGTACGACTTCGCCATCACCCTGCCCGCCGACTTCTCCGACGCCCTGGCCTCCGTCGGCTCCGACGAGCCGCGCCGGGCCGAGATCCTGCTCTCCACGAACGACGCGACGAGCTACCTCGCCGGCACGATCGGCGCGCAGGCGGTGGAGCGCATCCGCGAGAGCGTCGCCGAGCAGGTCGGCCGCGAGGCCGCGTCGCTGCTGCTCGACTCGATCTCCGAGATCCGCGGCGGGATGGCCGACGCCGCCGACGGCGCGTCCCAGCTCGCCGACGGCGCCGCGAGCGCCGTGGACGGTGCCGCCCGCCTGGACTCGGGCGCCTCCGACCTCGCCGACGGCGCGCGGCAGGCGGCCGACGGCTCGGCCCGGCTCGCCGACGGCACGGCGCGGCTCGCGGACGGGTCCGCCGACCTCGCCGACGGCGCCGCACAGGTCGCGGACGGCAACGCCGAGCTCGCCGCATCCGCCGACCGGCTCGGCACCGCGGTCGACGAGGCCGCCGCGGCGGTGCCCGAGGCCCGCCGCGCGATCGCCGACGAACTCGCCGCGAACGGGGTCGACCAGGCCACGATCGACGCGGTGCTCGCCCGCCTCGACCCGCTCGACGAGCGCGTGACCGCGGGCAACGACCGCGTGCAGGCCGTCGTCGGCGACATCGACCGGCTCGCCGACGGCAGCCGGCAGGTCGCCGACGGCAGCGCCGAGCTCGCGGCCGGTGCGAGCGACGCCGCCGACGGCGCCGCCTCGCTCGCCGACGGCGCCGCGCGCGTGGCCGACGGCTCGGCGCAGCTGGCCGCCGGCATCGGGACCCTCGAGGAGGGACTCGGCGAGCTCGCCTCGGGTGCCGGCACCCTGCAGGACGGGCTGGCCGACGGCGTGGCGGAGATCCCCGACAGCGACCAGGCCACGCGCGACGCGCAATCGGATGCGATCGCCGACCCGGTCGCGCTCGAGACCGACGAGGTCACGCATGCCGGCACCTACGGCGCGGGCCTCGCGCCGTTCTTCGCCGCGCTCGCGGGCTGGATCGGCATCTACGCGCTCTTCCTCATCGTGAAGCCGATCTCGCGACGCGCGGTCACCGCACTGCATTCGCCGATCCGGATCACCATCGCGGGCTGGCTCACGCCGGCCGCCCTGGGCGCGGTGCAGATGGCCGCGCTGTACCTCGTGCTCGCCGTCACGCTCGGCTTCGCGGTGAGCGACCCGCTCGCGACCCTCGGCATCATGCTGCTCGCCTCGGCGACGTACGCGGCCGTCATCCTCGCCCTGAACGTGTGGCTCGGCTCGGTCGGCCAGTTCCTCGGCCTGGTGCTGATGGTGCTGCAGCTCGTGACCGCGGGCGGGACGTTCCCGTGGCAGACGCTGCCCGCGCCGCTCGCCGCGCTGCACCACGTGCTGCCCATGGGCTACGTGGTCGATGCGATGCGCCAGGCGATGTACGGCGGTGACCTCGCGCGCGCAGGAGCCGACGCCCTCGTGCTCGCCGGATGGCTCGTCGGCGCGTTCGCGATCGCCGCCATCGGCGTCACGCGGATGACGCACTTCCGCACGCTGCGCGACCTGCAGCCCAGCCTCATCGGCTGAGCCGGCCGGCCGGCGCTAGGCCGGCGTCTGCTGGTGGGCGGCCACGTGCCACGCACCGTCGTCGTAGACGTAGGTGGTCGACATCCGCAGGTCGGCGACGTCGTCACCGCGTCGCGCGACGGCGCGGTACGCGAGGATCCCGGCGCGGTCGCCGAGGCGCACCACGGCCGGCTCGTGGATCTCGTAGGCCTCCCACGGCGCGGTGCCGCGGAACGCCGCCATGACGTCGTCGCGCCCGAGCATCGCCCCCTCGACGATCATGAGCGCGTCGCGGGTCATGGCACGCGCGTAGTGCTCGCCGCCGTGGCCGGCGAGGATGGCGCGCCATCCCGCATGCTCCTCGTGCAGCAACCGGGCGGGAAGATCGTCGGTGATCTCGGTCATGCGGCAACGCTACGCTCCGCAGGGCCCGCGCACGAGGGCCGGTTCCGGATCGGCGGTCAGTGGGTCGTGGCCCAGCGGCTGCGCGCCGGGGTCTCGCGCTCCCTCGCGAGCGTCCCCGGCGCGAGGCCCAGCCGCGCCTCGGCCGTCCGGAACGCCATGGCGTCGGCCTCGGGCTCGTCGATGAGCCCGAGTGCATGGTGCTGCACCGCGAGTCCGTCGACGAGCGCGGTGAGCGCCCGCGCATCGGCGAGCGGGTCGGTGCTCTCGCCCAGCCCGGCGTCGGCGATGCGCTCGATGATGCCGGCGAGGCGACGGTCGTTCTCGCGGTGGTGCCGGGTGAGTGCGGCGTGCAGCTCCGCGTTGCGCGGCGCCTCGCTCCACGCGTCGATCCACACGAGGTAGTGGTCGCGCGGCGTCGTGCTCAGCCAGTCGGCGAGCGCGGCGATCGGCTCGAGGCGGTCGGCGAGCGCCTCGTCCTGCTCGTCCTCGGCGGTGACCGCCGCGTCGAAGGCCGCGGCCATCAGCTGCTCGCGCGTGGCGAAGTAGTGGCGGATGAGCCCGTGGACGACGCCCACCTCGGAGGCGACGTCCCGCAGCGTCACGCGGGCGAACCCGTCGCGCGCGACCAGGCGGAGCGTGGCCGCGATGATCTGCTCTCGCCGCTCGTTCGGATCGAGTCGGGTCGCCATCCGCCCATGGTAGGCGGCCTTGTCCGCGCGGCCAACAGCATCCGCGGCTCGGCGCGAGGGCCGGGTGATCACCCGCGCGCGTGCCGCCGGATCCACTCGTGCATCACGATCGCGGCCGCGGCGGCGGCGTTGATGGAGCGCGTCGAGCCGTACTGGGTGATCTCGACGGTGGCGTCGGCCGCCTCGAGCGCCTCGGGGCTGAGCCCGGGGCCCTCCTGCCCGAACAGCAGCACGCAGCGCTCGGGGAGCTCGACGAGGTCGACCGGCTCGGAGCCCTCGACGTTGTCGACGGCGACCACCGGCAGGTGCTGCTCGCGCGCCCAGGCCACGAAGTCGGCGACGTCCGGATGGTGCATCAGGTGCTGGTACCGATCGGTGACCATCGCCCCGCGGCGGTTCCATCGTCGGCGCCCGATGACGTGCACCGTCTCGGCGGCGAACGCGTTCGCGGTGCGCACGATCGAGCCGATGTTCAGGTCGTGCTGCCAGTTCTCGATCGCGACGTGGAACGGATGCCGCCGGGTGTCGAGGTCGGCGACGATCGCCTCGAGCCGCCAGTACCGATACCGGTCGACGACGTTCCGGCGGTCGCCCTGCTCGAGCAGCTCGGGGTCGTAGCGCGGATCGTCGGGCCATGCGTCCCGGCCGCCGGGCCACGGCCCGACGCCGTGCAGCGGCAGGTGGGCCTCGTCGGCGACGACGCCCGCGTGTCCCTCCGGACGGCGCCCGCCCGCGACGTCGCCATCCGCCCGATCGTCGCTCACGCCACCACGCTAGCCCGCACGCGCGTGGGGCCCGGCAGCGGCCGGGCCCCACGGGCTGAGCTCGGGTCGCTCACCCCTCGAACGCCGCGTTCCCGCGGCAGGCGATGCCGGGGCTCGGCGCGATCGGGTCGCCCTTGAGCCCGGCGCGGACGTACATGCCGTAGCTCTGGACGTGGCCGCCGGTGACCTCGTCGTCGTCGAAGCCGGGCGGGTTGCCCTCGATCTCGTCGGGCAGGTCCTGCCCCGAGTACGCGCAGGCCGAGTGGGCCTTGTGCGCGCCGGGGATGGGCTCGCCCTTGCCGTTCGTCTCGCCCGCGAACGCGGCGCCGGCGGTGCCGCCGACCACGAGTCCGAGTCCGAGGATGCAGCCGATGACTGCGCGATTCATCTCACACCTCCGTGTGCGTGACGACCGCGGTCTCTGGGGTCGCGCGCTCCGGGCGTGGGGTGATCCGGTCGTCGTACCCGGGGAAACCTACTCCTCGCACACCCCGCGGCAATGCCCCCGTGCGGGGGACGGTCGTCGCACGGAATCCCAGTTTTCGGTGTGCCGAAAACCCTGTACGATTTCGGCATGCCGAAAACACAGCTGGACGCCGACGCCGCCCCGCGGACCGGGGGCCGCGGCTCCGCCCGGGGCACGACCGGCGGACGGGCGGGCCAACCCGCCTCCGTCGCCCGACTCGCCTGGCTGCTGGGCCCGGCCCTCGTCGCCGGCGTCGCCTACCTCGACCCCGGCAACGTCGCGAGCAACATGACGGCGGGTGCACGGTACGGGTACCTGCTCGTGTGGGTCGTGGTCCTCGCGAACGTCATGGCCTGGCTCATCCAGTACCTCTCGGCCAAGCTCGGCATCGTCACCGGCGAGAGCCTGCCCGAGGTGCTCGGCCGCCGGATGCGCAACCGATGGGGTCGCCGCGCCTACTGGCTGCAGGCGGAGCTCGTCGCGATGGCCACCGACCTCGCCGAGGTCATCGGCGGGGCGGTCGCGCTCAATCTCCTGTTCGGCATCCCCCTGATCTGGGGCGGCCTCATCACCGGCGCGGTCTCGCTCGTGCTCCTGGTGGTGCAGTCGCGCCGGGGCCCGCGCACGTTCGAGTTCGTGATCATCGGACTGCTCGTGATCATCGCCGTCGGGTTCTCGGTGGGCGTGTTCATCGCCCCGCCCGACCCCGGCGGCCTCACCGCCGGCCTGGTCCCGCGGTTCGAGGACGCGAACTCCGTGCTCCTCGCCGCATCCATCCTCGGCGCCACGATCATGCCGCACGCGATCTACGCCCACTCCGCCCTCAGCCGCGACCGGTTCGTCGAGGGTCGCGGACCCGGGCGCCACGAGCGGCCGGTGACCGGCGCGACCCGGCTGCCGCTCGAGCCCGGCACGGCGACGAGCCTGCCCACCGACCGCCTCCTGCGCGCCACCCGCTGGGACGTGACGATCGCCATGGCGATCGCCGGCACCGTCAACCTCTGCATCCTGCTGCTCGCCGCCGTGAACCTCGCCGGCGTCGAGGGCACCGACAGCCTCGAGGGCGCCTACGCGGCACTCCAGACGACCCTGGGGCCGGCGATCGCGACGCTCTTCGCCGTGGGACTGCTCGCGTCCGGCCTCGCCTCGACCTCGGTGGGCGCCTACGCGGGCGCCGAGATCATGCACGGGCTGCTGCACGTGCGCATCCCCATCGTCACGCGGCGGCTCATCACCCTCGTGCCGGCGCTCGCGATCCTCGCCCTCGGCTTCGACCCGACCCTCTCCCTGATCCTCAGCCAGGTCGTGCTCTCGTTCGGCATCCCCTTCGCCCTCGTCCCCCTCGTGGCGATCACGGCGCGCCGCGGTGTGCTCGGCCGCTGGCGCAACCACTGGGCGACGACGGCGGCCGGGATCGGCGCATCCGCGTTCCTGATCACCCTGAACGGCGTGCTGCTCTGGCTGGTGTTCACCGGGGCGTGACCGGGCGGCCGGTATCCTGAGGGCGATGCCCGCCGCCAGCAGCCCCGCGATCGAGGACTACCTCAAGACGGTCTACGCCCACACCGAGTGGCAGCCCGAGCCCATCACTCCGTCGGTGCTCGCCGGCGCGCTCGGCGTCGCGCCGTCGTCGGTGACCGAGATGGTGAAGAAGATGGCCGCGCAGGGCCTCGTCCAGCACGTGCCGTACGGCGCCGTGCGACTCACCGACGCGGGCCGCGCCCGGGCGCTCGCGGTCGTGCGCCGGCACCGGCTGATCGAGACCTGGCTCGTCCACGAGATGGGCTACGCATGGGACGAGGTGCACGACGAGGCGGAGGTGCTCGAGCACGCCGTCTCCGACCGGCTCCTGGAGGGGATCGACGCCCGGCTCGGGCGGCCCGAACGCGACCCGCACGGCGACGCGATCCCGCGTGCCGACGGGTCCGTGCCCACCGAGCCGTCCGTCCGGCTCGACGAGGCGGCCGAGGGCCACGTGGGCCGCGTCATCCGCATCAGCGACCGCGATCCGGCGCTCCTGCGCGACCTCGACTCGGTCGGCGTCGGGCCGGGAAGCGAGGTCCGCGTCGCGGTCTCGCCACCGGCGGCGACGACGGGACCGGACGGGATCGAGCCGGCCGACGTCGGGATCACCGTCGACGGCGCGCACCACGCCCTCCCCGCCTCAGCCGCCGCCGTGATCTGGATCACCGCCTGAACCTTCGCTGAACCCCCTCCCGCCGGAGCCGATCGTCGGCGAGGATGAGGGGATGGGCAGTGCGGCCGCGAAGATCACTCCCGAACTCACGGATGCGCAGTGGGAGCGCCTCCGGCGGTACGGCACGCCCGAGGACGTCACCGAGGGCGACGTCCTCTTCCGCGCCGGCGACCGCAGCTACGACCTCTTCCTCATCGAGTCGGGCGAGGTCGAGATCGTGCGCGAGGCGCTCTGGTGGACCGAGGAGACGACGATCGCGCGACTCGGCCCGCGCACGTTCGCCGGCGAGCTCGGCCTGCTCAACGGCCAGAAGGCGTTCCTCACCGGCCGGGTGACGACGCCGGGCACCGTCGCGAGGATCGACCACCCGGCGCTGCAGCGGATGATGGCCGAGGACGACGAGCTCTGCGACCTCATGCTGCGCACGCTCTGGGCGCGCCGCGAGCTGCTCCGGGAGGGCCCGGCGGCGTGGACCCTGAAGATCGTCGGCTCGTCGAACGACGCCGCATCGATGGCGGTGCGCCGCTACGCCCAGCGCCTGGAGCTCGTGCACACCTGGATCGACGTGGAGGACCCGGAGCTCACCCACGACATCTGGTCGCACGGCTACAGGCGCGACGACCTGCCGGTCGCGATCGTGCAGGGCGAGATCGTCCGCAACGCCACCCCGGGGCAGCTCGCCGAGATGCTCGGCCTCGCCTACGCGGCCGAGGACGACATCGAGTTCGACCTCGCGGTGGTCGGGGCCGGCCCGGCCGGCCTCGCGGCCGCGATCTACGGCGCCTCGGAGGGGCTGCACACGGTCCTGCTGGACGCCGTCGCCCCCGGCGGGCAGTCGGCGACGACCTCGCGGATCGAGAACTACCTGGGCTTCCCGTTCGGCGTGAGCGGTGATGCGCTGACCTCGCAGGCCTCGCTGCAGGCGTTCAAGTTCGGCGTGCGGATCGCGGCGCCCTGCCCGGTGATCCGGCTCGACGCCGACGCCGGAGTGCACCGTCTGCTGCTCGCCGACGGCGCAATCGTGCGCGCCCGCGCCGTGGTCGTCACGACCGGGGTGGCCTACCGCACGCTCCCGATCGACCGGTGGGACGAGTTCGAGGGCGCGGGCATCCACCACGCGGCGTCCGCGCTCGAGCTCCGCCAGGTCGCCGGATCGGACGTCGTCGTGATCGGCGGTGCCAACTCGGCGGGCCAGGCCGCGCTCGCGCTCGCCGCGAACGACTGCAACGTGCGCCTCGTGGTGCGATCGGGCGATCTCTCGGACCGGATGTCGAGCTACCTGGTCGACCGCATCCGCGAGGACCCCCGCATCGACGTGCGCACCGGCGCCCAGGTCGTCGCGCTCGACGGCGACGACCACCTCGAGCGCGTCACGCTCCGCGGGCCCGACGGCGACGAGGTCGTCGACAGCGCCGCCCTCTTCTGCTTCATCGGCGCGGTGCCGGCGACGGACTGGCTCGGTCACCTCGACCACGACGACTCCGGGTACGTTCGCACCGGCGCCGACGTCGCCGCACTCGACGACGGATGGCGCGACCTCGGCCGCACGCCGCTGCCGTTCGAGACGTCGGTGCCCCGCGTCTTCGCCGCCGGCGACGTCCGGCGCGGATCGATGAAGCGCGTCGCGGCGGCGGTCGGCGAGGGGTCGAGCGCGGTCGCGTCGGTCCACCGAGCACTCTCGAACACGGAGGTCACGGCATGAGCGATGAGGCGACGACGATGGGGCCGGCCCCGTCCGGGACGGGGTGCGTGGAGTGCCTCGAAGCCGGCGGATGGTGGTGGCACCTTCGGCGATGCATCGAGTGCGGCCACGTCGGATGCTGCGACTCGTCGCCGGAGCAGCACGCGAGCCGGCACGCCGCCGAGTCGGGCCATCCGATCGCCGCGTCGTTCGAACCCGGCGAGCCGTGGTTCTGGAACTACGCCGAGGGCGCGGGCGCCAAGCGCATCCCCCTCGCCCCGCCGCGGTGGCGTCCGGAGGACCAGGCCTGCCCCGGCCCGGAGGGCAAGGTGCCGGAGAACTGGCGGCAGCTGCTCCACGAGTGAGCATGCCGACCGGCGGCCCGCTGCCGGGGCCCGCGCGCCCGTGCGGCGTCGCGCCCGCGGCATCCGCCGTTCATCCGGCCGTGACGTGGGCGGCCTAGGCTTGGGCCATGGCGAAGCGCGAAGAGGTCGAAGCCTGGCTCACCGACATGGACGGCGTGCTGGTGCACGAGAACCACGCCCTCCCGGGCGCGGCCGAGCTCCTGCAGCAGTGGGAGGACACGGGCACGCCCTACCTCGTGCTCACGAACAACTCGATCTTCACGGCTCGCGACCTCTCGGCGCGCCTGCGATCGTCGGGACTGAACGTGCCGGAGCAGCGCATCTGGACCTCTGCGCTCGCGACCGCCGACTTCCTGAAGCAGCAGGTGCCCGACGGATCGGCGTTCGTCATCGGCGAGGCCGGGATCCTCACCGCGCTGCACGAGGCGGGCTTCATCATGACCGAGACGAACCCCGACTTCGTGGTCGTCGGCGAGACCCGCAACTACTCGTTCGACGCCATCACCAAGGCGATCCGCCTCATCGGGGCGGGCGCGCGGTTCATCGTCACCAACCCCGACGCGACCGGACCCTCGTCGGAGGGCCCGCTGCCCGCGACCGGCGCGATCGCCGCGCTGATCACGAAGGCGACCGGCAAGGAGCCGTACGTCGTCGGCAAGCCGAACCCGATGATGTTCCGGTCGGCGCTGAACAAGATCGGCGCGCACTCCGAGCACACCGCGATGATCGGCGACCGGATGGACACCGACATCGTCGCGGGCATCGAAGCGGGCCTGCACACCGTACTGGTGCTCTCGGGCATCAGCGACCGCTCGCAGATCGAGTCGTTCCCGTTCCGGCCCGACGAGGTCATCGACGGCGTCGCCGAGCTGCTCGCGGACGGCCCGATCGAGACCGAGCTCTAGCCGCCCGGGCTCTCGCGGCGCACGTCGCGTGCCACGACGCGACGCGGCGGTCCCGCCCTGCTCAGCCCAGCTCGAGCTCGCGGCGCTCGTCCCACGGCTCGGTCCAGCGGAGGGCGCCGAACAGCACGTCGAGCACCATCGCCGTGAACCCCCAGACGAGTCGCTCGGAGCCGGCGCCGTCGACGAGGAAACCGGGACCGCGCCATTCCTCCCCGTCGCGCCGGAGGACGGTCGTGCACCGGTTCGCCGGGTCGAGCAGGTCGGCCACGGGCGTGCGGAACACGGCCGACGACTCCGCCACGTCCACGGGCCGGACCGGCGACGGCGCCTGCCACCACCCGAGCACGGGCGTGACGAGGTGGCGCGAGTACGCGAGCGGGATGGGGTCGAGCTCGCCCAGCACGTCGACGCCCGCGGGATCGAGCCCGGTCTCCTCGTGCGCCTCGCGCAGCGCGGCCGCGACGAGACCGGCATCGCCCGGTTCCACCCGCCCGCCGGGAAAGGCCACCTGCCCGGCGTGCGATCGGAGCGTGTCGGCGCGCGCGAGCAGCAGCACGTCGAGGTCGCGCGAGACGGCCGCCGCCCGCGCATGGTGATCGCTCGGCAGGCCGTCGAGCACGCCGAACAGGACGAGGACGGCCGCCTCCCGCGTCGCCTCGGGGTCCAGGGGCGGCCTCGCGTCGCGCCACACCGCGCGCAGGGCGTCGTCGCCGACCAGGGCGGCGAGCTGGGTGCGTGCCGATCGGGCGCGATCGTCGCGTGAGGTCACCCGTCGAGGGTAGCGCGCCGGACGATCAGCGATCCGGGCGCTCGTCGCCGTGATCGTCCCGATCGTCGTCGGGCCGCCGCTCCGCGTCGACCTCGCCCGGCCCGGTCTCCGGGTCCCGTCCCGGCTCCGCATCCCGGCCCGGCTCGTCGTCCCGCTGCCGGCGCGACCACCGGCTCTCGTGCAGGAAGACCTGGGTCACGAGCACGAGCACCGCGATGACGATCGCGCCGACCCAGAACGTCCAATCCATGCCGCCTCCTCAGGCCAGTCGCGCGATCGCGGTCTCGACGCCCGCCCAGAACCGCTCGACGTCGAGGCCGGTGGCGACGTGCGCGTTGGGTTCGCGTCGCAGCATCGCGTCGAGGTCCACGCTGGTCGCGCCGACCGTCTCGGCACCGGCGAGCTCGACGTCGAGGCGGACGTGCCGGAGCTCGGCCACGCCGGGATCGGCGAGCACGGCCGCCGCGACCGGGTCGTGCAGCGGACCGTCGGGCAACCCGAACACCTCGGCGTTCGTGCGGCAGAAGAACTCGAGCAGCTCGTCGCCGAACGCCGCCGTCCGCGTGCCCGCACGCGCGAGCCGATTCCGCACCTCGCGCGTGACGAGCGCCCGGTGCGTGACGTTCAGCCCGACCATGGTGAAGCGGATGCCGCTGCACAGCACCGCGTGAAGCGCCTCCGGGTCGACCCACGCGTTGAACTCCGCGTACGGGGTGACGTTGCCGCGTTCGGTGGAGCCGCCCATCCACACCACCTCGCGGATCCGCCCGACCAGGTCGGCCCGGTCGCGCAGCAGGGCCGCGACGTTCGTGATCGGGCCCGTCGCGAGGATCGCCACCGGCTCGGACGCCGCCTCGAGCGTGTCCGCCATGAGCTCGGTCGCGCTCCGCGGGTCGAGCGGGACCGCCGCCGGACCCGCGTCGGGATCCGGCAGCTCCGGGCCGCCGAGCCCGTTCTCGCCGTGGATCCACTCGGCGGTCGAGAGCGCCCGGACGAGCGGTTCGCGAGCCCCCGCCGCGACGGGCACGTCGGTGATCCCGGCCACCGCGAGCGCGACCCGCGCGTTGCGGCTGGTGTGCTCGAGCGGCACGTTGCCGCCGACGGTCGTCACCGCGAGCAGGTCCAGCCCGGGATGCCCCGCCGCGGTCCAGAGCGCGAACACGTCGTCGTGGCCCGGGTCGCAGTCGACGATGACGGGAACGCTCATGACGGACCTTCCGCATCGGCCGCCAGCGCGAGCACGGCGTCGCGATCCCCGTACGAGTCGATCGTCCCCCGGCCCTGCACGGCGATCGCCCCCGCCGCCACGGCCACCCGGACCGCCTCCCGGAGCGTCCGGCCCTCGGCGAGCATCGCGGCGAGCGCTCCGGCGGCGGCATCGCCGGCGCCGGTCGTGTCGACCGCCTCGACCCGCGGGGCGGGCACCGACCAGGCCCCGCTCGCGTCGGCCGCCACCGCACCGGCCGCGCCGAGCGTCACCACGATCGAGCGCGCGAGCGCGCCGGTCGCGGATGCGGCGGCAGCACGCCAGTCGTCGAGCGGGGCGGCATCCGGGAGGTCGCGGCCCACACCGGCGTCACGCGCCTCGTGCGCGTTGACGACGAGCGGGTCGGCGACGGCGAGGGCACCGGCGTCGAGCGGCACCGGCGGCGCGAGGTTCAGCACGAGGCGCGGGCCCTCCTCGACGCAGGCCGAGGCGAGGGCCTCGATGGCCGGCGCCGGCAGCTCACCCTGGGTGAGCACCACGTCCGCGTCGGCGAGGCGGTGCCGTTCGGCGGTGATCGCGGCGGCGTCGAGCGCCGCGTTGGCGCCTGCCGTGGTGACGATCGTGTTCTCCCCAGATGCGGCGACGGTGATCTGCGCGACACCGGTGGGCGTGCCGGGCACCGTCTCCACGGCGTCGTCGGCGAGGCCGGATCGCGAGAGCGTCGCGCGCGCGACGTCCGCCGCGGCATCCTCGCCGACCCGCCCGACGAACACGACCTGCGCGCCGCAGCGATGCGCCGCGATCGCCTGGTTCGCGCCCTTCCCTCCGAGCGCGACGAGGTGGCCGGTCGACCGGACCGTCTCCCCGGGCCGCGGGAAGGCGTCGACGTAGCTGGTCGTGTCGACGTTCAGCGAGCCGACGACGACGACGCGGCTCACGACGCGGCCGGTCCGGCCCCCGCGACGCTCACGGCGAGCGGCTCACCGCTCGCACGGTCGACGAAGCAGTACACGTCGCGCACGCCGGCGTCCCACTGCTCGGCCGTGACGGGATACGCGGTGCTCAGCTGCAGGTCCGTCACGTCGCCGACCGCGGCCGGGTCGATGACGCCATCGGCGGAGCAGACCTCTGCGGCCTGCGCGGCCAGGGCCTCCTCGCCGGGGAACTCGGCGGCCTCGTCGGCCGAGAGCGCGCCGCGGTGCACGAGCTGGGCCGCGTGCGGCTGCCCGCAGTCGACCACCGTGAACTCCTCGGCCCACGCCGACTCGAACGGCTGCAGGCACTCGCTGCCGTACAGCGTGTCCCAGGCGTGCACGCCGGCGGCCTGCGGCTCGGTCGGGGCGGCGACCGGCTCGGCGGGAGCCGGCTCCTCCGCGACCGGCGCCTCGGCGGTGCCGAGGAACCGCGAGGACAGGGCGACCACGAGTGCGACCACCACGATGGCCGCGAGCGCGCCCGCCACCCACGCGAGGATCTTCATCGTCGGGCGGTCGCCGCCCTCGTCGTCGTCCGCCATCTGAGGCCGGATCGACCGGCCTCCTCGGTCGGCTCCGCGCGGCGCCTCGTCTCGGCCGTACCCGGCGAACGGGTCCCGGCTGCCGTAGGGGTCGTCGAGATCGCCGGTCCGCCCGCGGCCGCCCCGACCGTCGTCGTCGGGCACGACCGTCATCGGTCCGGTCGCGCCGAAGCCGGCGCCGCCGAACAGGTCGGCCAGGCCGTCGTCGCCGCCAGGGCCACGTCCGGCCGGAGGCGCATCGGCGACGCCACGCCGGTCGTACCCGCCCGCGTCGTACTCGTCGGCCGGCGCCCCGCCGAAGCCGAACGGCTCGGCGTCCTGCCGCCGGGTCGGCATGCGCTCGCCGGGCTGCGGATCACGGTCCCCGGGCGCGGCGCCGCCGCGCCGGGGCCCCGGCGCGGCGTCCTCATCGGCATCCGGAACCCGCGGGTCGCCCGCGGTGGGGTCCGGGGTCAGGTTCCAGAGGTACCCCGCCTGCTCGAACTCGCGCGCCCGCGAGGACTCCTCGTCGCGCCACGACGGGCCCCGGTCGGCGACCTCGTCGCGGCGCGGGCGCTCGTCGGCGTGCCCGGCGACCTCGTCGCCATACCAGATGACGTCGTCGGCGGTCTCGGGCTCGGGCTCGGGCCGTCCTGCGGAGTCGCGCCAGTCATCGGCCTCTCGGCCCCAGGCGTCGGCACCGTGCGCGTCGGCGGCAGCACCCTCCCAGAGTTCGCGAGGGTCGTACTGGTCCCACGCGTCCGCTTCGGTGCCGGATCCGCGGAACGCGTCGTCGTCGAAGCGGCCCGTGTCGGCGTAGGCGTCCGGGCCGAATCCGCCGCGGTCGTCGGCGTACCCGGGCGCGGCGTCTTCGAACGTCCCGCCCTCGAACAGCCGGCGCGGGTCGGCGGCCGGATCGCCGTAGCCGACGCCGTCCTGGTAGCCGTCGTCGTCGCCGTCCTCGTAGCCGGCGCCGCCGTCATAGCTCGCGCCCTCCCCGTTCCGGCCTCCGTAGGCGTCGTACCCGCCCTCGCCGGCGCCGTCGCCGTCGCCGTATCCTCCGGCGGCGTCGTACCCGCCGCCGTGTGTGCCGTCGTGGTAGCCGTCGCCCTGCGGGTCGTGGTAGCCGTCGCCCTGCGCGTCGTGGCCGTGCGCGCCGTCGTCGGCGGAGCCGTCGCGACCCTCGCCGCGCGCGTCGTAGGCGTCGTACCCGCCCTCTCCGCGCGAACCGTAGCCGTCGTCGTACGCGGCCTCGCCGTAACCGGGACCGTCGCGGTCGGCGGCCGCGGACTCGACGTCCTCGTTGAGCGCCGACCACAGCTCGTCGGCGAAGTCGACGGTCTGGGCGCTCTGCGCCGCGGCCGGCGCGAAGGAGCTCCGGGCGACCGGCGGCGCCGCGTAGGCGTCCGGTCGCGACGGCGGTGCGCCGCGGCCGTCGGCCGGCGAGGAACCGGCGGGCGCGGACGGGTCGGAGAGCTGGCGGAACGCCGCCCGAAGCCCCTCCTCCGTGTCCATCGACTGCTGGTCGCCCCACGTCAGCGCCATGCTGCCCGGCGGGGTCACCGGGCCCGGGGGCGGCGTCGGCTCGGCCGGCCCTCCGAAGGCCGGCGGCACCTGAGGCCCGTTGGCCGGCGGCTCGACGGACGACAGTCGCTCGGGCGCGGCGCGCCGGCGGTCCGGTTCGTGCGCCGGCGGAGTCCAGGCCGGACGCTCCCACCCCGTCCGGCTCCAGTCCTGCTGGTCGACGACCGGGAGCGCGCGCGTCGGCGCCTCCTCGGCGGGCGTCGGCTCGGCGACGGAGAACCAGTCGAGGGATTCCTCCGCTCGGCGGCGCGGCCGCTCCGCCGGGGGCTGCGGCGCGACGGGCGGCTGCGGAGCCTCGCGGCCCTCGAGGTCGGGTCGCCGGCCACTGCCGAGCTGGCTCAGCAGCCAGTCGGTCTCATCGAACCCGCCCGAGTCGTAGCGTCCGTCGCGATCACTCATGCCAATCCCAGATCCTTCAAGCCGATGGCCGCGAGGTAGGGAACCCCCGCCGCTTCGATGACCTCGCGCGCACCGGTGTCCCGGTCGACGACCACCGCGACCGCGGCGATCTCGGCGCCCGCGGCGCGCAGCGCCTCGATCGCCTTGAGGGGGGACCCCCCGGTGGTCGAGGTGTCCTCGAGCACGATGACGCGGCGACCGGCGACGTCCGGACCCTCGACCTGCTTGCCGCGGCCGTGGTCCTTGGGCTCCTTGCGCACGACGAACGCGTCGATCGCGAGCCCGCGCGCGGCGCCCTGGTGCAGGACGGCGGTGGCGATGGGGTCGGCGCCCATCGTCATGCCGCCGACTGCGGCGACATCCGGAACCTCGGAGATCAGGTCGAGCATGACCTGGCCGATGAGCGGCGCGACGCGGTGGTCGAGGCTCACCTTGCGGAGGTCGACGTAGTAGGTCGCCTTCTTGCCGCTGGTCAGGGTGAAGTCGCCGTGGAACACCGCCTCGTTCGAGATGTGCTCGATGAGCTGTCGGCGGGCCTCGGCGGACTGGGGGTTCCGGGAAGTCACCCGAATACTCTACGTCGTGCTTCCTGAGAGCCGAGGGCCGATTCCGCCGCGGTCGGGCTCGCGCGCGGAGGCCTCAGCCGCCGCCTCGACGGCGGCGCCCGGATCGCGACGCCGTCGCCTCGGCGATCCGCGTGAGCACCGGCTCGTCCGATCCCGCCAGCACCGACGGCACGTCGACGTGGAACTCGGCGATACCCGACGCGCTGCGCCGCACGAACCGGTACAGCGCCGATCCGATGAGCACGCCGAGCGCGATCGACATGACGGTCACGAACGCCGCGGTCACGTCGTCGATGCCCGCGGACTCCTCCACGGCGCCCTCGGTCACCCCGATCAGGCCCGCGGCACCGGGCACGAGCACCCAGAACGCCGGGAGGAACACGATCTGGGAGGGCACGGCTCCTCGCCGCAGGTCCTCGATCCACAGCACCACCGGGGTGACGACGAGCGCGCCGATGAGGCCGCTGATCGTCGGGCCGACCACGACGGAGCCCAGCTGCTGGGCGCCGTACGCGACGGCCAGCGCGAGCACGACCCACCAGTACGACCGGCCGGGCGCGGCGAAGTGCAGGTAGACGCCGAGGCCGTAGAGCACGAGGCCGATCCCGGCGATCCACCACGGGAGCGTCTCCTGCACCTCGCGCGGCACGTACCCGTCGTCGCCGATGCCCACGACCGTCCCCGCCGCGAGGATGCCGAACGCGAGCAGCGCGAGCTGCACGATGCCGGCGCCGAGGCGGGAGGTCCCGGACACCATCTGCCCGGCCGCCAGCTCGCGGACGCCCGTGGTGAGCAGCGCCCCCGGCAGGAAGGTCGCGAGCGGCGCGATCAGCACCCGCAGCGGATCGCCGAGCTGCACGACGGGCGCGAGCAGGAAGACGGCGACCGCGCAGACGAACGCGGCCACGATCGGCAGGACCATGGAGAGGGTCTGCGAGCGCCAGAGCTTGCCCGCACCGATCAGCGCGCCGAGGCCGAACGCGACCACCGCCGCCTGCCAGCTCGGCGCGAGCAGCAGCACGAGGCCCATGGTGAGGATCGCGTGGCCGAGGATCCGCATGACCCAGTGGCGCGACGGGGGCATCGCGCCGATCTCGTTCAGCCGGCGGATGCCCTCCTCCGGGCGGACGCTCGCGTCCCTGGCATCGCGGATGAGGCGGCCGAGCGCGGCGATCTGGTCGAACCGGAAGGTCGCCTGGACCGACTTCAACGCGATGCGGGCGCGGTCGGCGCGACCCGTCTGGATGAGCGTGATGGTCGGCAGGACGACGACGTCGACGTCGTCGATGCCGTACGCGCGGGCGATGTCGAGGATCTCCGTGCGGATGCGGTCCGTCGACTCCGCCGACGCCGTCATCCCCTCGGCGAGTCCGAGGAGGAAGGTGCGGACGATGTCGGGATCGTCCGGGGGAGCGTCCGCCCCGCCGGCGCGCTCGTCGCCCTCGGCGATCGGATCCTCGTCGGCGATCGCCGGCTCGGTCGCGTCGGGCTCGACGGCGGCGTCCGCACCGTCGGGCGGGGTCGGGGTTCCGGGCATCGCGCTCCTCGTCCGCACCGGGTCGACGGCCGTCGGGCCCGCCCGGGTGGTGGTCACGCTATCCGCTCGCGACCGCCGAGTCGAGGCGTCCCGGAGACGACGAAGGGCCGCCCAGCGGGGTGTCCCTCCCCCGCACGGCGGCCCTGCAGCGGAGCACGCGGCTCCGCGGTCGCGCGACCTCAGACGGTGCGCGCGAAGGTCTCCCGCGGCAGGCGACGGTATCCGTCGCGGGCGGTGACGACGACCGAGCCGGCGACGCCGGCGATCGAGGCGAGGGAGATCAGAGCGAGAACGGTGAACACGGCGGTTCCTTTCGAGGAAATCGGTGGAAGTCGGGCGATTCGGTGCGCCCTTGCACGTGTCCGACTCCTCAATTGTGCACGTCGAAACCCTTCAGCACAATCTTACAGAACTACACGAACCATGTAGCCTTGCTACATGGATGTGCGGCGACTCGACCTGCTCAGGGAACTCGCGGAGCGCGGCAGCGTGACCGCGGTGGCAGAGGCCACCGGGCGCACCCCGTCCGCCGTCTCGCAGCAGCTCAAGGTGCTCGAGCGGGAGGCCGGCATGCCGCTCACGGAGCGGAGCGGTCGCGGGGTCGTCCTCACCAGCGCGGGCCACGCGCTCGCGCACAGCGCGGCCGAGGTCGCGATCGCCCTCGAGCGCGCGTCATCGCTCTGGGACCAGTTCCGCAACCACCCGAGCGGGCAGGTCTCGCTGCTCACCTTCCCCACGATCGGCGCGACCCTGCTGCCGCAGGTGCTCAACGACCTGCGCTCGGTCGCCGGGCTGGTCGTGCGCGCCACCGACCTCGACCCGGAGCTGGCCGAGTTCCCGGACCTCACCAACGACTACGACATCGTGCTCGCGCACACCATGCCGGGGGAACTGCCGTGGGGCGGTCGCGGCCTGCGCGCGCTGCCACTGCTCACCGAACCGCTCGACATCGGCCTGCCCGCCGACCACCGGCTCGCGGGACGGTCGCACGTCACCCCCGCCGACCTCGTCGACGAGACCTGGCTCGGCGTGCCGCCGGGGTTCCCGTTCGAGCGCATCCTCCACGCGATCGAGCAGGCGGGCGGCAAGCGGGTCGATGTGGGCCAGCGCTTCAGCGACATGCGGATCATCGAGGCCTTCATCGGAGCCGGGCTCGGCATCGCGTTCGTACCCCGGTACACCGCGGGCGTGCTGCCGGAGAACCTCGTCCTGAAGCCGCTGCGCGGCGTGCCGTCGACGCGGCAGATCTTCGCGCTCGTGCGGCCCGACGTCGCCGAGCGGCTGGCCGTGCGCACGGTGCTCGACGTGCTCGTCGACCGGGCGACCCGCCTGCAGCAGGCGTACGAGCACCCCTCGCGCGGCAGCGGCACCGGCGGCAGCGGCAGCGGCACCGGCACCGGCAGCGGCAGCACCGTGACTGCGGGCGACGAGGATGACGCGGCCGACGACGCCTAGCCGCCCCCTCGGTTCCGCGGCGCCAGGCCCACGGCGAGGTCGGTGCGCGCGTGGACGTTGACCGCGCGGAGCGCGCCGCCCTCGGCCCGGTACTCGAACAGGCTCATGCCCGCGACGTCGGCGAACGCGATGCCGCCGTCGGAGTAGGTCCCGCTCGTGAAGAACAGCGCGCGGCGGCCGTCGTGGGCCGCGACGCCCGCGAGCTCGCGGATCTGCGCGACGGGCACGGAGGTGCGCTCCGACAGGTTCTTCACCTGCGCGATGCAGTGCGCGCTCATCACGTCGACCCCGCCGTCGCCCGTGAAGCGCGTCGCCTCGGCGTCGACGGCGCCGAGGTGGCGCATCCAGTCGGCGACGAGCACCTCGGCCCCGCGATGCGAGACGCCGTACGGCTGCGCACCGGGACGTGGCCAGCGCAACGGCAGCGGATCGGCCGGGGCGGCACGACCCGGTCTCCTCGCCTCCTCCGACGCCGCGGCCGAGGCCGCCGCCGCGACCTCCGCGGTGAGTCTCCCGACCGCCTCGTCGTGCCGGTCGCGGACCCACCGGCGGACGACGACGAGCAGCCCCGCCCCCCACGCGAGCAGCGCCACGGCCCAGCCCGACCCGATCGCCGGCACGATCGGGTCGCCGGCCTGCTGCACGAGCAGGAGCACGGCCGCGACCGCGACGAGCCACGACGCCGCGTAGGCGCCCCACCACCAGCGCGTGGGCATCGGGTCGGGGGCGTGCGCTCGGGCCAGGCCCCGCGCGCCTCCGGCGCAGGCCTCGGCCAGGGTCTCCTCGACGACGGGGGCCGGCGCGTCGAGGGGCGCCCGCGCCCCGACCGCTCGGCCGAGCGCGGCGGCGGCCTCGGCGACCTGGGGGGTGAGCACGATCGGATACTAGGAGCGGCATACGACATCGGCAGCCGCCGTCGGATCTCGGAGCGCCTCCGGCGTCGGGGCACGGGCCGCCCGCCCGACGGGCCGCGAGGTAGCATCCGAGGATGCCCGACGACGTGATCCTCTTCGACGTGCGCGACGGCCTCGCGCACCTCACGCTCAACCGGCCCGCCCGGCTCAACGCGGTCGACCCCGAGGCGATCGGGCGATGGCGCGACCTCGCCCACGAGATCGCCGAGCGCGACGACATCGGGGCGGTGCTCTTCGACGCCGTCGGTCGTGCGTTCTGCGCCGGGGGCGACGTGGTGGCGATGTCCGGACTCGCGAACGCGACGGGCGGCGCACGTCCGGCCGAGGTCGTGCAGGGGCTCGCCGACCGCATCCACGAGGGCCACCGGGTGCTGCGCGAGAGCACGAAGCCGATCGTCGCCGCGGTGCAGGGCCCGGTCGCGGGCGGCGGCCTCGGCTTCATGCTCGTCGCCGACGTCATCGTGGCCTCCGATCGCGCGAGCTTCGCGAGCCGCTACAGCGACATCGGCCTCACCCCGGACTGCGGCGTCAGCACGCTCCTGCCGGAGGCGGTCGGCACCCGCCGCGCCCTCGAGCTCACGCTCACGTCCCGCACCCTCACCGCGGCCGAGGCACTCGACTGGGGCCTGGTCTCGGAGGTCGTGCCGGCCGAGGCGCTCGAAGCGCGGGCCCGCGAGATCGCGGACGGATGGCTCGCGGGCGCCACGCACGCCTTCGGGCAGGCCAAGCGCCTGGTGCGGTCGGGGCTCTCCCGGTCGTTCCAGGAGGCGCTCGACGACGAGGCGGCCACGATCGGCGCGGCGATCGAGACCGACGACGCCCGCGCCGCGATCGCGCGGTTCACAGCGGGATCCCGCTCGCACTGACCGCGCGACCGCCGAGCGCGACGGCGGCCGCGCTCACTCGTGCTGCGGGAACCCCAGGTTCAGTCCGCCGTGGCTCGGGTCGAGCCACCGCGAGGTGATCGCCTTCTCCTGCGTGAAGAAGTCGAAGCCCCGCGGTCCGTACGCCTTGGCGTTGCCGAACAGCGACGCCTTCCAGCCGCCGAACGAGTGGTAGGCGACCGGCACCGGGATCGGCACGTTGATGCCGACCATCCCGACCGTCACCTCGCGCTGGAAGCGCCGCGCGGCGCCGCCGTCGTTGGTGAAGATCGCGGTGCCGTTCCCGTACGGCGACGCGTTGATCAGCTCGACGCCGTCCTCGTAGCCGTCGACGCGCACGACCGAGAGCACCGGGCCGAAGATCTCGTCGCGGTAGACGTCCGAGGTGGTCGGGACCTTGTCGATCAGGGTCGGCCCCATCCAGAACCCGTCGGCCTCGCCGTCGACCTCCGGGTCGCGTCCGTCGACGACGACGCTCGCCCCGTCGCTCGAGGCGACCTCGACGTAGCCGGCCACCTTGTCGCGGTGCTCGCCCGTGATGAGCGGCCCCATGTCGGTGCCGCGGGTACCGTCGCCGGTGGTGAGGCGTCCCATCCGCTCGCCGATCTTCGCGACGAGCTCGTCGGCGATCGAGTCGACCGCCACGACGGCCGAGATGGCCATGCAGCGCTCGCCCGCCGAGCCGAAGCCCGCGTTCACGGCCGCGTCGGCGGCCAGGTCGAGGTCGGCGTCGGGCAGCACCAGCATGTGGTTCTTGGCGCCGCCGAGGGCCTGCACGCGCTTGCCGTTCGCGGTGGCGGTCGTGTAGATGTACCGCGCGATCGGCGTCGACCCGACGAAGGAGATCGCGCGCACCGTCGGGTGCTCGAGCAGCGCGTCGACCGCGACCTTGTCGCCGTGCACGACGTTCAGGACGCCGTCGGGCAGGCCCGCCTCCTGGAAGACGCGGGCGAGCCACACGGCCGCGGACGGGTCCTTCTCCGACGGCTTCAGCACGACCGTGTTGCCGGTCGCGATCGCGAGCGGGAAGAACCACAGCGGCACCATCGCCGGGAAGTTGAACGGGCTGATGATGCCGACCACCCCGAGCGGCTGCCGCACGGTGTAGACGTCGATGCCCGACGAGGCGTTCTCGGAGTACTCGCCCTTCGTGTACGCCGAGAGCCCGCACGCCAGCTCGACGACCTCGAGGCCGCGCGCGATCTCGCCGCGGGCGTCGGCCGTGACCTTGCCGTGCTCGCTGGTGAGGATGGCCGCGAGCTCGTCGGTGCGCGAGGCGAGCAGTTCGCGGAAGCGGAACATGATCTGCTGCCGCTTCGCGATCGAGGTCTCCCGCCAGGCCGGGAAGGCACGCGCGGCGGCCTCGACGGCGGTGTCGACGTCGTCGGTCGTGGCGAAGCGCACGCGGCGCTGCACGACGCCGCGCGCAGGGTCGTACACGGGCCCGGTGCGGTCGGACGCGCCCGAGGCGGGCGCGCCGTCGATCCAGTGCTCGATGGTCTCGGCGGTGTCGGTGCCCTCGGCGCCGGGGGCGGTCTGGGTGTCGGTCATGGTCTCGTTCCTCTCG
Source organism: Agromyces litoreus (assembly GCF_040496015.1). Classification (NCBI taxonomy): domain Bacteria; kingdom Bacillati; phylum Actinomycetota; class Actinomycetes; order Micrococcales; family Microbacteriaceae; genus Agromyces; species Agromyces litoreus. The sequence continues at coordinate 55,381 of NZ_JBEPKA010000001.1, read as the reverse complement.
AATCGAGGTGTCCGGGTCGTTCGGGATGGTGGTGGCGCCGCGGCGCCCGGACGGATGCCGCGGCAGCCGGGTCACACGGCGACGGTGCCGAGCACCTCGTCGTAGATCTCGGTCGCCTGCTCGACCTCTTCGGCGGTGACCACGCACGGCGGCACCACGTGGATGCGGTTCTCGGCGACGAACGGGAGCAGGCCGCGCTCGATGAGCGCGCCCTTCACGCGCCCGACCTCGGCGGCGGGCAGCGGCTCCCGGGTATCGGGGTCGGCGACGAGGTCGAGCGCCCAGAAGACGCCCTCGCCCCGGACCTCGCCGATCACGGCGTGCTTCTCGGCGAGCTCGGTCAGCGCGGGCGCGATCGACTCGGCGCCGACGCGGCGGGCGTGGTCGACGATGCCCTCGGACTCCATGGCGTCGAGGGCCCCGACGATCGACGCCATCGCGAGCGGGTGCCCCGAGTAGGTCAGCCCGCCCGGGAAGACGCGCTCGTCGAAGTCGGCGGCGATCTCGTCGCTGATCACGACGCCGCCGACGGGCACGTAGCCCGAGTTCACGCCCTTGGCGAAGCTGATGAGGTCGGGGCGCACGTCGTAGCCGTCGAACGCGAACCAGCGGCCCGTCCGCCCGAAGCCGCACATGACCTCGTCGAGGATCAGCACGATGCCGTGGCGGTCGCAGAGCTCGCGGACGCCCGCGAGGTAGCCGGGGGGCGGCACGAGGACGCCGGCGGTGCCGGGCACGGTCTCCAGCAGCACGGCCGCGACCGACGCGGGCCCCTCCGCCTCGATCACGCGGCGCAGGTGCCGCAGGGCGCGCTCCGACTCCTCCTCGGGCGTCGACGCCCAGAACTCCGAGCGGTAGAGGAACGGGCCGAAGAAGTGCACGTGCCCGCGTGCGAACTCGTTCGGGATGCGCCGCCAGTCGCCCGTCGACACGATCGCCGCTCCGGTGTTGCCGTGGTACGAGCGGTAGGTCGAGAGCACCTTGTCGCGCCCGGTGTGCAGTCGCGCCATGCGGATCGCGTTCTCGTTCGCGTCGGCGCCTCCGTTGGTGAAGAACACCTTCGACATGCCCTCGGGGGCGCGCGCCGTGATCCGCTTCGCCGCCTCCCCGCGCGCGAGGTTCACGGTCGGCGGCCCGATGGTGGTCAGCAGCTCGGCCTGCTCGCGGATCGCCGAGACGACCGCGGGATGCTGGTGGCCGATGTTGACGTTGACGAGCTGGCTCGAGAAGTCCAGGTACTCGCGGCCGGAGTGGTCCCACACCTTCGTGCCGCGGCCGCTCGCGACGACCTGCTGCGGCGGCGAGCCCTGCGCCGACCAGGAGTGGAAGACGTGTGCGGCGTCGAGCTCGCGCGCGAGCGCGTCGAGGTCGGCGGTGAGGTTCTCGGTCATGGGCGTCGTCGCCTTTCGTGGGATGGATGCCGCGGGGCCGACCGTGCGGGGCCGACCCCGCGGCATCCGGCTGCTAGTTGCCGCCCTCGTTGAGGGTGACCTCGATGGGTTCGTACGAGTCGCCGGTCAGGTCGACGCCGTCGGCCTCGAGGTTCGCGATGGCCTCGTCGACGTACTCGTTCGTGTAGGCGGTGTCCGGCGGGTCGGTCGTGATGACCTGCGCGCCGTCCTGGTTCTTCGTCATGAGGGCCATCTCGACGGTCGCGTCCCACTGGTCCTCGTTGATGTGCCCGATGCCGCTCGTGGAGGGCCAGATCAGCTTGTTGATCTCATTGGCCATCCACAGCTGGTGGCTGACGCCGAGCGTCGAACCGGCCGCGGTGACCGCGTCGGCCGCCGCCTGCGGGTCGTCGCGCTGGTCGATCCAGCCGAGGATCGCGCCCTGGATCAGCTTGACCGCGGTCTCGGCGTACTCCGGGTCGGACTCGAGCCGCTCGGTGTTGGCCCAGATCGCGTCCTGGAGCATGGCCGTGCCGACCTCGTTCCAGTCGATCACCGAGAAGTCCTCGGGCTGGTAGAGCTCGCCCGTGTCCGGGTTCGTCGCCTCGAGCAGCTGCGCGTACTCGTTGTACGTCATCGCCTGCGCGGCGTCGATCTCCTTGTTCAGCAGCGCATTCATGTCGAAGTTCTGCTGCACGATCGTGTAGTCCGACGCGTCGGCCTCGGTGAGGCCCGCGAAGAGCTCCCACTCGTTGCCGAAGCCCCAGCTGCCGATCTGCTTGCCCGAGAGGTCCTCGGGCCCCTCGATGCCGCTGTCGGCCCATGAGACCTGCAGCGTCGCCGACCGCTCGAAGATCTGGGCGATGTCGGTGATGCCGGCGCCGGCCTCGATCGACGCGAGCGCCTTCGGCACCCAGGCGATCGCGAAGTCGACGTCGCCGGCGGCGAGCACGTCCTGCGGGACGATGTCGACGGCGCCCGGGATGATCTCGACGTCGAGGCCGAGGTCCTCCCAGTGGCCGTTCGCCTGTGCGAGGTAGTAGCCGCCGAACTGCGCCTGCGTCAGCCACTGCAGCTGCAGGGTGACCGGCGTGAGCTCGCCGTCGGCACTGCCGCCGCCGTCGCCGTCGCCGGAATCGCTGCTCCCACTGGAACAGCCGGCGAGCACGAGCGCGGTGGCGGCTGCTGCGGCCGCGCCCGCGAGGATCCTGTTGCGCTTCATGTGCATTCCTCTCTCGGTGGTGGTGCTCTGGTGCGGGATCCGACCGGCGGTGCCGGTGGCGTGGGCCGGGCGTCGTCGGCCGGCGGGTCAGGTGGTCATCGGTGGCGCGAGGCGATCCTCTCGATCAGGGTGGTGAGCGCGAAGAAGACGAGGCCGAGCACGATGGCGCCGATCACGAACGCCCAGGCGCGGGCGTATGCGCTCGACGCGGCGGCGGTCGTGATCGCCGAGCCGAGGCCCGCGCGGGGACCGCCGAAGTACTCGGCGACGAGCGCGGAGATCACGGCCAGCGACGAGGCGATCCGCAGGCCGGTGAAGAAGTGCGGGAGCGCCGACGGGATGGTCACGAACCGGGTCTGCTGGCCGGGGCTCGCGGCGTACGCGCGCATGAGGTCGCGGTGCACGGGGCGCACCTGTCGCAGGCCCCGGAGCGTGTTCAGGAAGATCGGCACGAACGCGGCGATCGAGGCGATCAGGATGCGCGCCACCTCGGAGGTCGAGCCGTACATCGTGTACAGCACCGGCGCGAGTGCGACGATCGGGACGACCGCGACCGCGGCCACGATCGGCGCGAGCATGCCGTCGATCCACCGCAGCGACGATGCCGCGATCGCGAGCAGCACCCCGAGGACGGCGCCGATCACGAGACCGATGAGCGCGTTCAGACCCGTCGCGAGGGTCGCGGCGAGCACCTGCGGCGCGTACCGGACGAGCTCGTCGAGGACGGCCGACGGGCTCGCGAGGACGAACGGCGGGATGCCGGTCGACACGACGACGACCTCGACCAGCAGGACGAGCACGACGAAGAGCGCGAGCGGCGGCAGCACGAGCGCGGCGAAGCTCGACAGCCGGCCGCCGGCCAGGCGTCCGCGACGGGCGGGCGGCACGGCGCCGCCCGGCGCCCCGGGGGCGCCCGCATCGCCGGTCACGGCGGCGACGCCGTCGGCGCGGGGCGCCGTGGGCTGGGTCGCCACCGCCGAGTCGGGCAGGCCGCTCATCGCACGTCCACCCCCCTCGCCGAGCCCGTCGCCGGGGCCGTCTCGTGGCCGTGGAGCGCCTCGCGCACGGCGGTCACGCCGGCGAAGAAGGCCGCGTCCTCGCGGAGGTCCTCGCCGCGCTCGGCGGCCTCCCCGAGCCGGACGTCGACCTCGGCCGTGATCCGCCCGGGTCGCGGCGACATGACGACGACGCGATCGGAGAGGTAGACGGCCTCGGGGATCGAGTGCGTGACGAAGACGACGGCGGCGCCGGTCTCGGCGCGGATCCGCAGCAGCTCGGTCTGCATGCGCTCACGGGTCATCTCGTCGAGGGCGCCGAACGGCTCGTCCATGAGCAGCAGCCGGGGCTGCTCGGCGAGCGAGCGCGCGATCGCGACCCGCTGCTGCATCCCGCCGGAGAGCTGGTCGGGGTAGTGGCCGGAGAAGTCGGAGAGCCCGACGAGTCCGAGCAGCTCGGCGACGCGCGACCGGCGCGCGGGCCCCGCCATGCCGTGCAGCTGCAGCGGGAGCTCGACGTTCGCGGCGACCGAACGCCACGGCAGGAGACCCGCCTGCTGGAAGGCGATGCCGTAGGCCTGGTCGACGCGGGCCTGTCGCGCCGTCTTCCCGAACACCCGGATCTCCCCGGCGGTCGGCTCGTCGAGGTCGGCGATCAGGCGCAGCAGCGTGGACTTGCCGCAGCCCGAGGGCCCGATGAGGGAGACGAACTCGCCGTCCCGCACGGTCAGCTCGATGCCGGTGAGCGCGGTCACCTCGGCGCCCTTCGCACCGGTGAAGATCCGCTCGACCCCGCGCGCGACGACGGCCTCGGTCCGCTCGGCCGGGTCGGGCGACGACGTCGCCGCGGCGGACGGCCGTGCGGCGGATGCGGGCTCGGGGGCCGTGCTCGGGGACGGGCTGCTCATGCGACGGTCTCCTGTCGACGGAAGGGGCTGAGGAAGGCGGCGACGAGGGCGACGAACCCGGCGGCGACGAGGCCGAGCAGGACCGCGCCGAGGATCGGCGCCCAGGGCTTGGACGGGTCGCTCGAGGCCGCGACGGCGGTCTCGAGGATGAGCCGGCCGATCCCCCCGGTGAAGCCGACGGAGATCTCGGCGACCACGGTGCCGACGACCGCGTTCGCGGCGGCCAGTCGCAGCGCCGGGATCAGGAACGGCACGCTCGCGGGCAGCCTGAGCCGGAACAGCGTGGTCCACCACCCGGCCGCGTAGCTGCGCATGAGGTCGAGGTGGGCGGCCTCCGGGCTCTGCAGGCCCCGGAGGGCGCCGACCGCGACCGGGAAGAACGCGAGGTAGCTCGCGATGACCACGACCGACATCCAGCTCTCCCACGAGAACGCGCCGAACTCCAGGCGCGAGCCCCAGTTGCGGATGAGCGGGGCGAGCGCGATGAGCGGCACCGTCTGGCTCAGGATGACGAACGGGAGCACGGCGCGCTCGGCGATGCGGAACCCGAGCATGAGCAGCGCGAGCGCGAACCCGACGACGACGCCGAGCAGCCAGCCGAGCGCCGCGACGCCGAGGCTCACCAGCGCCGCGAGCAGCACGACCAGCCCGAGCGGCAGCGCGCCCGGCGCGCGCGTCACCGGGTCGACGATCCGGGCGAGCATGTCCCAGACGTGCGGCATCGCCTGGTCGCTCGTGCGCGGCAGCAGGCGGATGCCGCTGCCGGTCACGCCCTCCTGTGCCCCCACGAGCCACCCGTTCGCGGGACCGGCGAACTTGTAGGCCTCCCACAGCACGGCGAGCGCGACGACCCCGAGCACGCCCCAGAGCACCGCCTGCCGGCGTCGCGCTCCGCGAGCGGCCCCGGCCGCGCGCCGGGCGTCGCCACCGCGCGTGCCGGGCTCGCCCGATCGGGTCGTCGCCGCCGTCATGCCTTCGCCGTGAGGTGCTCGGTCATGGCGGGGATGACGGTCTCGCCGTACACCCGCATCGTCTCCTCCTTGTTGTCGTGCTGGAGGTAGCCGGCGAACTGGTCGACGCCGAGCTCGGCGAGCTGCTTGAGCTTCTCGATGTGCTCCTCGGCGGTGCCGAGGATGCAGAACCGCTCGACGATCTCGTCGGGCACGAAGTCGACGTGGTCGTTGTCGGCCTTGCCGTGGGTGTTGTAGTCGTAGCCCTCGCGACCGCGGATGTACTCGGTGAGCGCGTCCGGCACGCTGCCGTGCTCGCCGTACTTGGCGACGATGTCGGCGACGTGGTTGCCGACCATGCCGCCGAACCAGCGGGTCTGCTCGAGCATGTGGGCGCGGTCCTCGCCGATGTAGAACGGCGCGGCGACGCAGAACTTGATCGACATGGGGTCGCGGCCGGCGGCCTCCGCGGCGTCCCGCACGGTCTTGATCATCCAGGCGGCGATGTCGACGTCGGCGAGCTGCAGGATGAAGCCGTCCCCGACCTCGCCCGTGAGCTTCAGGGCCATCGGGCCGTAGGCGGCGACCCACACCTCGAGCTCCGAGCCCGTCGACCACGGGAAGCGCAGGGTCGAGCCCTTGTACTCCACCGAGCGCGAGTTCGCGAGCTCGCGGATGACGTGGATCGACTCGCGCAGCTCCTTCATCGTGACCGGCTTGCCGTTGGTGACCCGCACCGCCGAGTCGCCGCGGCCGATCCCGCACACGGTGCGGTTGCCGTACATCTCGTTGAGCGTCGCGAAGGTCGAGGCGGTGACGGTCCAGTCGCGCGTGGCCGGGTTGGTCACGAACGGGCCGACCGTCACGCGACGGGTCTGCGCGAGGATCTGCGAGTGGATGACGTACGGCTCCTCCCACAGCAGGTGCGAGTCGAAGGTCCAGACGTGGCTGAACCCGTACTGCTCGGCGAGCGTGGCGAGGTGGACCGCACGCGAGGCGGGCGGATTGGTCTGGAGCACGACTCCGAAGTCCATGGCGGGGATCCTCTCGTTCAGATGAGGTACTGGCTCAGGCCGCGCTTCAGGAAGCGCCCGTCGCCCTTGGCGCCGACGTAGGCGTCGTCCTCGACGACGACCCTGCCCCGGCTCATGACCGTGTCGACCCTGCCGTCGATCTCGTAGCCCTCCCACGCCGAGTAGTCCATGTTCATGTGGTGGGCCCGGCCCGTAGGGTTCCCGGATGGATCCAGATCGAGGCCGATCGACGTGTGGCCGTTCGGGTCGTAGACGACGATGTCGGCGTCGGCGCCGGGCTGGATGACGCCCTTCGTGCCGTACAGGCCGAACATCCGGGCGGGCGTCGTGGAGGTGAGCTCGACCCAGCGCTCGAGCGTGATCTCGCCCGTGACGACGCCCTGGTACATGAGGTCCATGCGGTGCTCGATCGACCCGATGCCGTTCGGGATCTTCCGGAAGTCGCCGAGGCCGAGTTCCTTCTGGTCCTTCATGCAGAACGGGCAGTGGTCGGTCGAGACCATCTGCAGGTCGTTCGTGCGCAGCGCCTGCCACATCGAGTCCTGGTGGCCCTCCGCCCGGGAGCGCAGGGGAGTGGAGCACACCCACTTCGCGCCCTCGAACGCGCCCCACTGGTCGCTCTTCGCGCCGAGCTGGTCCTCGAGCGAGAGGTAGAGGTACTGGGGACAGGTCTCGCCGTAGACGTTCTGGCCCTTGTCGCGGGCCCACGCGAGCTGCTCGACGGCCTGCTTGGCCGAGACGTGCACGACGTACAGCGGCGCGCCCGTGAGCTTGGCGAGCATGATGGCGCGGTGCGTCGCCTCCTCCTCCATCTCCCAGGCGCGGGCGATGCCGTGATAGTACGGGTCGGTCTTCCCCTGGTCGACGAGCTGCTGGGCGAGCACGTCGATCGCGGGCCCGTTCTCGGCGTGCATCATCGTGAGCATGCCGGTGTCGCGCGAGACCTGCATGGCCTTCAGGATCTGCGCGTCGTCGGAGTAGAAGACGCCCGGGTAGGCCATGAACATCTTGAAGCTCGTGACGCCCTCGTCGGGCAGCTTCTTCATCGCCTCGAGGGAGGCCTCGTTCACGTCGCCGACGATCTGGTGGAACCCGTAGTCGATGGCGCAGTTGCCGCCGGCCTTCTCGTGCCAGGCCGCGAGGCCGTCCTCGAGCCGCTGGCCGTAGGTCTGCACGGCGAAGTCGATGATCGAGGTCGTGCCGCCGTGCGCGGCGGCGACGGTGCCCGACTCGAACGTGTCGGACGCCTCGGTGCCGCCGAACGGCAGCTGCATGTGGGTGTGGGCGTCGATGCCGCCCGGGATGACGTACTTGCCGGTGGCGTCGACGACGCGGTCGACGGATGCCGCGACATCCGTGCCGAGCAGCTCGCTGCCGGGCTGCAGGACGGCGACGATCTTCTCGCCGTCGACGAGCACGTCGGCCGCGGACCGGCCGGTGGCGCTGACGACGGTGCCGCCGGAGATGAGGGTGGTGGCCATGCGCTTCGCTCCTTCGCGCTCGTCGGGTTACGGCTTGGGGATGGACGTGTACGACTCCGGTCGGCGATCGCGGTAGAACTGCCAGGCGTTGCGCACCTGACGGATCATGTCCATGTCGAGGTCGCGCACCACGACCTCCTCGTCGGTCTCCGAGCCGTAGTCGCCGACGATGTTGCCCTGCGGGTCGACGAACTGGCTCTTGCCGTAGAAGTCCACGGCGAGGTCGCCGTACTCGTTGTCCTCGAGTCCCACGCGGTTCGCGGCGCCGATGAAGTAGCCGTTCGCGGCCGCCGCGGCCGGCTGCTCGATCTCCCACAGCCGGTTCGACAGCCCGGGCTTGGTCGCGTTCGGGTTGAACACGATCTGCGCGCCGTTCAGGCCCAGTTCGCGCCAGCCCTCCGGGAAGTGGCGGTCGTAGCAGATGTAGACGCCGATCGGGCCGACGGCCGTCTGGAAGACCGGGTAGCCGAGGTTGCCGGGACGGAAGTAGAACTTCTCCCAGAACTTGTCGAGGTTCGGGATGTGGTGCTTGCGGTACGAGCCGAGGATCGTGCCGTCGGCGTCGACGACGACCGCGGTGTTGTAGTAGACGCCCGGCTGCTCCTCCTCGTAGATGGGCAGCACCATGACCATCTCGAGCTCCTTCGCGAGCGCGGCGAAGCGCTGCACGATCGGGCCGTCGGCGGGTTCGGCGAAGTCGTAGTACTTCACGTCCTCGGTGATGCCGAAGTAGGGGCCGTAGAACAGCTCCTGGAAGCAGATCACCTGCGCGCCCTGCTCCTTGGCCTGGCGCGCGAACTGCTCGTGCTTGTCGAGCATCGACTCCTTGTCACCCGTCCACGTGGTCTGGGTGATGGCCGCTCGAACGATCGTCATGGTGCCTCCTGGGTCGGTCGGCGTCGTTGCCGTCCGCGGTGCAGGCGTGGAGCTCTAGTGCCTGCCGTGCGTGCGGTGACGCCGAGCAGTGGTGCCGAAGGCCGCCGTGGGCGGGGACCCCGCAGCGGTGGTCGAACGGGGCGTGCGACCCGTTCTGTTATTCTTCGGCTTGAACATTTCCCTTTTGTTTCGGTCTGTGACGCGGTGGTTAAACATCCTGTCCCTTGCTGCGTGAGGAGGCAATGGTGCGATCAGGTATTCGGGTGGATGTCTCCGAGCTGACCTCGCTCGCGCCCTTCGCCGACACGACCCCCCGCGGCATCGCGGCCGACCTCGCGCGGCTCGTCAACGGCGGCGAGCTCGAGGCGGGCGTGCGCCTGCCGACGGTGCGCGAGCTCGCGTCCTCGCTGGGGGTGAGCCCGGCGACGGTGAGCCAGGCCTGGCAGGCCCTGGCGAAGGCCGGCCTGATCGAGTCGCGCGGCCGGGCGGGCAGCTTCGTGCGGCGGGACGGCGCGGGCGGACCGGCCGTGCGCATGCGCGGGATGGCCCCGCCCGACGACCCGGTCCGGCTCGACCTCTCGCGCGGCACGCCCGACCCGCTGCTGCTGCCGCCGCTCGGGCCCGCGCTCTCGCGCGTGTCCGCCCGTGCCGACGTCGGGAGCTACCAGGCCGAACCCGTGCTCCCGGCGCTCGCCGCGGTCCTCCGCGGCTCGTGGCCGAGCGAGGCGGAGTCGATCGTCGTCGTCGACGGGGCCCTCGACGCCATCTCGCGCACCCTCGACCAGGTCGTCCGCTTCGGCGACCGCGTCGTGGTCGAGCACCCGGGCTTCCCGCCCTTCCTCGACCTGCTCGACCTGCTCGGCGCCGAGGCGGTGCCGGTCGCGATCGACGAGCACGGCCTCGTGCCCGACGGGCTGGCCGCGGCGCTGCGGCGCAGGCCGACCGCCGTGCTGCTGCAGCCGCGCGCCCAGAACCCCACCGGCGCGTCGATGACGCCGGCCCGGGCCGCCGCGCTCGCCGAGGTGCTCCGGAGCGGCATCGCGGAGCACGGGCTCGAGCTCGTCGTGATCGAGGACGACCATTCCGGCCTCATCTCGACGGAGGGCGACGTGACGCTCGGGACGCACCTGCCCGACCGCGTCGTGCACGTGCGGAGCTTCTCGAAGTCGCACGGGCCCGACCTGCGCATCGCCGCCGTCGGCGGCCCGCGCGACCTCGTCGGCCGCATCATGGCGCGGCGCATGCTCGGCCCCGGGTGGACCAGCCGGATGCTGCAGACGATCCTGCTCGACCTGCTGACGGACGGCGCGGCCATCGACGCGGTCGCCGAGGCGCGCCGTGCCTACTACACGCGGCAGCGCGCGCTCGGCGAGGCGCTTCGCGCGCGCGGCATGCCGGTGATGCACGCGGACGGCATCAACCTGTGGATGCCCGTCGTCTCCGAGCGCTCGACGCTCGTGCAGCTCGCGGCCGCCGGCATCCGGGTCGCGGGCGGCACGCCGTTCCTGGCCGCGGCTGCCAACGGGACGCCCGTCGCCGGGTCGCCACGAGGACGCGGGAACGGGCAGGGGAACGAGTTCGTGCGGGTGACCGTCGGCGCCGTGCGCGAGGACGCCGCAGCGGTGGCCGATGCGCTCGCGGTCGCCGGGCAGCACCTCGCGGCCGGCGGGTACTGACCGCACGGACCCTCCGGACGCGCACCGCCGGACGGGCGTCGACCCCGGACCCTCGACCGCCGGCTCGCCGGCGATGCCATCGCTCCCGCGACATCCCGGTACTTCGGTACTCCGGTACCGCGACCGGCCGAGGGACGGCATGCCGGGAACGGTGGCGGGATGCGGCGGAGCTCGCGGCAACGGTGCGGCGCGCGGGAGTTCAGGCGCGCGCGGTGCTCGGCGCCTTCGCGTAGTGGTCCGGGGTGATGGTGAGTTCGGCCTGGCCCGCGGTGATCGACCGCAGGTCGAGGACGTAGCGGGCGAGCTCGGCCTCGGGCACCTGGGCGACGACGCGGGCGCGCCCGTCGCTCGCGGCCTCGGTGGCGCTGACCCGGCCGCGTCGTCCGGAGAGGTCGGTGAGCACGGCGCCCTGCAGGTCGTTCGGCACCGTGACGGTGACGCTCGACACGGGCTCGAGCAGCACGGTTCCGGCCTCGGCGAGCGCGGCCTTCACGCCGATCGACGCCGCGGTGCGGAACGCCATGTCGGAGGAGTCGACCGAGTGCGACTTGCCGTCGGTGAGCTCGACCCGCACGTCGACCACCGGGTGGCCCTGGGGGCCGCCCGTGGCCAGCGCGTCCCGTGCGCCCTTCTCGACGGCGCTGATGTACTGCCGGGGCACCGCGCCGCCGGTGACCGAGTCGACGAACTCGAACTCCTCGCCGGACGGCAGCGGCGAGACCGTGAGCTGCACGACCGCGAACTGGCCGTGGCCGCCGGACTGCTTCTTCAGCTTGCCCTCGACCGACGCGGAGCCCGCGATCGTCTCGCGGTACGCGACCGGCGCCGGACCGGTCTCGACGTGCACGCCGAACACCCGCGCGAGCCGTTCGACGGCGACCGCGATGTGGGTGTCGCCGAGCCCGCGGAGCACGGTCAGCTCGCCCGCCCGGTCGATCACGAGCGTCGGATCCTCCGACGTGAGCCGTGCGAGCGCGGCGGGGAGCTTCTCGTCATCGGACTGCGACGCCGGTTCCAGCGAGACCGCGTACACGGGTGGCCGTGACGGCGTGGGCGCGGGCCGGGCGGTGCCGCTCGAGCGCGACCAGAGGAGCGAGCCCGAGGGCGACCCCGTGAGCTTCGCGACCGCGCCGACCTCGCCGGCGGCGAGCGTGCCGGCCGTGAGGTGCTCGCTGCCCCGGAGCCGGAACAGCCCGTGGATGCGCTCGTCGGTGCCGGTCGTGGCATTGCGCAGCTTGTCCCCGGTGCGGAGCGTGCCCGAGAGCACCTTGAGCATCGACACCTGCCCGACGAACGGGTCCGCGACGGTGCGGAACACGTGGACGAGGGTGTCGCCGTCCTCCTTCGGGGCGACCTGCAGCTCGCTGCCGCCCGTGCCCTCGCCGACCCTGATCCGGCCGTCGCGCTCGGTCGAGCACGGGGTCAGCTCGCACACCAGGTCGAGCACGCGATCGACCCCGGTCTCGGTGAGCCCGGAGCAGACGAGGACCGGGACCGCCTCGCCGTCGGCGACCTCGCGCCGGAAGGTGCGTTCGAGCTCCTCGGGCGAGGGCTCCTCGCCCTCGAGGTACGCCTCCAGCTGCGCGTCGTCGTGGGAGACGATGTCCTCCGTCACCTCGACATGCATCGCATGCTCCTCGGCCTCCGCCTCCGGCGGCAGCGGCTCGTCGTGATGCCGCCCGTCCGCGTCGTAGACGTGGGCCTCCTCGCTCAGCACGTCGGCGACGGCGGTGAACGAGGCCTCCTCGCCGATCGGCAGCTCGAGGGCCCAGAGGCCGTCGCCGAACGCCGCCCGCAGGTCGGCGAGCACCGCGCGGAAGTCGGCGCGGGCCTTGTCCTCCTGCGTCACGACCACCACGCGCGGCAGGCCGGCCGCGCCCGCGGCGTCCCACGCCGAGATCGTGCCGCCGACCACGCCGTCCACCGCGCTCACGACGATGAGCGCGACATCCGCGACCGCGAGCGCCGCATCGCTCGAGCCGACGAAGTCCGGATGGCCCGGGGTGTCGGCGAGCGTGACCGTGTACGGCGTGCCGTCCGGCCCGGTCCAGTCGAGGTGGGCGAGCGAGAGCCCGAGGCTCGTGTGCCGCGCGATCTCCTCGGGCTCGTGGTCGCAGACGGTGTTGCCCTGCTCGACCGATCCGGCCCGGGGGATCGCGCCGGAGCGATGCAGCATCGCCTCCGCGAGGGTGGTCTTTCCCGAGCCGGATGCGCCGACGAGCGCGAACGTCCGGTGGGTCTGGGGCGATGCCGAGTTCATGGGGCCTCCCGCGGCGGTGCGGTTCCGTGCGTCCATCGTCGCGCGGACGGGCCGCGAGGTCCAGAGGCGGAGCGCCCCGGATCGTGTCAGTCGGCCGGAATCCCCGCCGCCGACCGACGCTCGGCGACGATCGCGCGCGTCTCGGGGGCGATCCTCGCGGCGAGCTCCGCGAGCACCTGCTCGTCGTCGCCGGCGACGATGAACGTGTCGACGCCGTGTCGGGTCGCGAGGTCGGCCAGCCGCTCGGGCTCCGCGTCCCGCGGCCCGATGTTGAGCAGGCGCCGGATGCTGCCCGGGTCGCGACCGGCCAGGCGCGCCGCCTCGTCGATCACCGCGTGCCCGGCATCGAGGGAGTCCGCCCCGTGCTCGAGCCGACCGAGCGAGGGGAGCCAGCCGTCGGCGACCCGCCCGACGAGCCGGAGCCCCTTCGGCCTGACGACGCCGAGCCAGATCGGCATGGGCCGCTGCACGGGAGCCGGTCCCCGCTTGGCGCCGCGGATGGGGTAGTACTCGTGGTGCAGGAAGACGCCGCCCGTGGCATCCGCGTCCTGCAGCTCGCGGATGACGACGATCGCCTCGGCGAGTGCGCCGGCCTGCTCGGAGGGCCTGCGATTCGGGGCGCCCATCGCGACGGCGGCCGGCGCGAACCCTCCGGCGCCGAGCGCGAGGACCGCGCGGCCGCCCGTGAGCAGGTCGAGCGACGCCGCCGCGCGGGCGAGCACGGCCGGCGGGCGCAGGAGCAGGTTGTGCACGTTCGCCGAGATGCGGATCCGGCTCGTGCGCGCGCCCACCCAGGTCATCAGGGTCCACGTGTCGAGGAACCGCGGCTGGTACGGGTGGTCCTGGAAGGTCACGAACTCGAGGCCGGCGCGTTCGCTCGCGAGCGCGAGATCGACGGTGCGCGCCGGATCGAGCGCCGAGGGCGTGATGAAGGAACCGAACTCGATCGGGCGGCCGTAGTCGGGCATACGGCCACGCTACGCCCGGCGCGGCATGAGAGCGCTCTCTGCCATCCGTCGCAAGGGCATTGCGGTTCGCGCAGACGATGGTTACCGTCTCGTCAGTAACCGGCAGCGGAGCCGGGCACGACAGCTCCACCAACGCCTCGAAGGAGAGGACCCGGATGAGCACCAACGCCCCACCCACCCGTCACCCCCGGCGCAGCCTGATCGCGGCGATCGTCGGGACGACGCTCGTCGCCGGCGCACTGGCCGCCGGCCCCGCCCAGGCGGCGCCGCCGCCCGCGGTGGACCCGACGAACCCGGACTTCGGGCCGAACGTCACGATCTTCGACCCGTCGATGCCGCTCGCCGACATCGACGCCCAGCTCGACGCGCTCGCCGACCAGCAGCGCGACGCCGAGATGAGCGAGGTGCGCCGCGCGGTCTACTTCATGCCGGGCACCTACGGCGACGCCGAGCATCCCCTGCAGTTCGAGGTCGGGTACTACACCGAGGTCGCCGGCCTCGGCGCCTCGCCCACCGACGTCACCGTCGAGGGCGCGATCGAGGTCTACAACCGCTGCCTCACCGAGGACAACTGCATCGCGCTCGTGAACTTCTGGCGCACGCTCTCGAACCTCTCGGTGCACGTCAACGGGGCCGGCCAGGACGGCTGCCGTGCCAGCGCGAACTTCTGGGCGGTCTCGCAGGCGGTCTCGATGCGCCGCCTCGACATGTCCGGCGCGAACCTCTCGCTCATGGACTACTGCACGGCCGGTCCGCAGTACGCCAGCGGCGGCTACATCGCCGACTCGCGCCTGCCGTTCACGATCAACGGCTCGCAGCAGCAGTGGCTCGTGCGCAACAGCGACATCTCCGCCGGCTGGAGCAACGCCGTGTGGAACCAGGTGTTCGCGGGCGCGGTCGGCGCACCCGACGACTCGACCTTCCCGGACCCGCCCTACACGACGCTCGACACCACGCCCGTGAGCCGCGAGAAGCCGTACCTGTTCGTCGACGAGTCGGGCGCCTTCAACGTGCGCGTCCCATCGGCCGCGACCGACACCCGCGGCATCAGCTGGGGTGAGGAGATGACGCCCGGCACGACCGTGTCGCTCGCCGACTTCTTCATCGCGCGGCCGGACGACTCCGTCAAGGACATCAACTCGGCGCTCGCGAGCGGCAAGCACCTGCTGCTCACGCCCGGGGTCTACGACATCGACCGCACGATCAAGGTCAAGCGCCCCGGCACCGTGGTGCTCGGCATGGGCCACGCCACGCTCACCGCGACCGGCGGCGCCGTCGCGATGGAGGTCGCGGACGCACCCGGGATCGTCGTGGCGGGCGTCACGTTCGACGCCGGCGAGGAGCTCTCGCCCGCGCTGCTGCGCGTCGGCAAGGCCCAGAGCGGCTCGAGCGGCTCGGCCCGTGGCGCCGCGTCCGACCCGATCACGCTGAACGACGTGTACGTGCGCGTCGGCGGGCCCCACATCGGCAAGGTCGACACCGCGATCGAGATCAACGCCGACCACGTGCTGATCGACCACGCCTGGGTGTGGCGGGCCGACCACGGCATCGAGGGCTTCACCGAGGGCGTGAACGGCGACACCGACCGCTGGAACACGAACATCGGGCGCAACGGCATCGTCGTGAACGGCGACGACGTCACCGCGACCGGACTGTTCGTCGAGCACTTCCAGCAGTTCAACACCACCTGGAACGGTGACGGCGGCACGGTCGTGCTCTACCAGAACGAGCTGCCGTACGACCCGCCCACGCAGGCCGACTGGACGCAACCGGACGGCACGCTCGGGTACCCGGGCTACGTGGTCGCGGACGACGTGGCGACGCACGACCTGTACGGCGCCGGCGTCTACGTGTTCAACCAGAACAACCCGACCATCCACACCGCGAACGGCTTCACGGCTCCCGAGGGGGACGGCATCCGCCTGTTCCACATCATGACCGTGAACCTCTCGGCGGGCACGATCGACCACGTGGTCGACGGCATCGGCGGAACCGCCGACACGACCGTCATCGGCCTGCCGCGGTTCATCGTGGAGTACCCGGCGCCCTGACCCCCGGGCGTCGCTCGATCCCGGGAGCGCCCGGTGCCGCGGCACCGGGCGCTCCCTCGTGCGGGCACGTCAGCCGGCCCCCGACCCCGCACCGCCGACGCGCCGACGCGCCGCGTCGAGGAGCGCCAGCACCTCGTCGTCGGTCGTCTGCCGGAAGTCGGCGTAGGCCTGTCCGACGGCCATGAACCAGTCGGGCACGTCGACCGCGATCACCTCGTCCGCCGACGGCACGCGGGAGGCGGCGTCCCTCGGCGCGACGGGCACGGCGAGCACGACGCGCGCGGCGCCGCGGGCGCGGGCCACGCGGCAGGCGGCCTCGGCGGTGGCGCCGGTCGCGAGCCCGTCGTCGACGACGAGTGCCGTGCGTCCGGCGAGCGGCTCGGGCGCCCCGCCCCGGCGCAACTGCGCGACCCGCCGGTCGAGCGTCTCGTGCTCGCGTCGCTCGACCTCGGCGAACCGGTCGTCCGAGACCCCGGTCCGGCGGACGAGGTCGTCGTCGACGACCTCGACGCCGCCCTCGCCGATCGCACCCATGGCGACCTCGGACTGCGAGGGCAGCCCGAGCTTGCGCACGACGATCACGTCGAGCGGCGCACGGAGCCCCTCGGCGACCACCGCGGCGACCGGCACGCCGCCCCGCGGCAGTCCGAGGACGACGACGTCCGCGTCGCGCATCGCCTCGAGGCGGCCGAGCAGCTCGGTCGCCGCGTCGGTGCGGTCGCGGAACACGCCTCCAGCGTCCGGCGGCGACGGCGGTCGTCGCGAGGCCGATGGTCCCGCGACACCCGTCGGGACGGTGTCGGAGGACCCACGACACCGTCCGGTGCGGTTCCATTCGTCCCGCTAGCGTGGAACGGTGAAGATCACGGTGCTCGCGGGCGGGGTCGGTGGCGCGCGGTTCGTGCGCGGCGTGCGCGAGGAGGCGGCCCGGCGATGGCCCGCCGCCGCGGGCGCGGCGGCCGCATCCGACGGCACGTCCGCGACGACGGCCGAGCTCACCGTGGTCGTGAACACGGGCGACGACCTGTGGCTGTCGGGCGTGCGGCTCATGCCCGACTTCGACTCCCTCCTCTACGCCCTCGCCGGCGTCAACGACGCCGAACGCGGGTGGGGCCGTGCGGGCGAGACGGAGCGGGTCGCCGCCGAGCTGCGCGAATGGGGCGTGGGCTGGCCGTGGTTCACCCTCGGCGACCTCGACCTCGGCACCCACCTCGCGCGGACCTCGTGGCTGCGCGAGGGGTTCACGCCGTCCGAGGTCGCCGTGCGGCTGCAGCGACGGTGGCGCCTCGGCGTGCGGCTGGTTCCGGCGACCGATGCCGAGGTCGACACGCACGTGCGCATCGACCCGGCGCACCCGGATGCCGCCGGGCGCGACGATCTGCACTTCCAGGAGTGGTGGACGAGGTATCGGGCCGCCGTCCCCGCGCTCGGCTTCGTGCAGCGGAACCTCGCCGACGCACGCCCGGCGCCCGGCGTCGAGGCCGCGCTCACCGACGCCGACGTCGTGCTCATCGCGCCGTCGAACCCCGTCGTCTCGATCGGCACGATCCTCGCCGTCCCCGGCGTGCGCGAGGCGCTCGCGGGCACTCCCGCCCCCGTCGTCGGGGTCTCGCCGATCATCGGAGGACGGGTCGTGCGCGGCATGGCCGACGCCTGCCTGTCGGCGATCGGCGTCGAGACGGATGCCGCGGCCGTCGCGCGGCACTACGGCGCGCGATCGGAAGGCGGGGTCCTCGACGGCTGGCTCGTCGACGACGACGACGCGGCCTCGGTCGCGGGCCTCGCGGCCGACGGGTTCGCCGCGGCATCCGCCCCGCTCTGGATGCGCGACCTCGACACCTCCGCCACCCTCGCGGGCGCCGCGCTCGACCTCGCCGCCGACACGCGAGCGCGCGACCGGGACTGACCCGTCGGGCCGCCCGGCCGCGCGCTCGCGACCGCCTGCGATCAGCCGTTGCGCGGCAGCGGGATCACCGGGCATTCGAAGTAGCGCAGGACCTCCCCCACGACGAGGTCGCCCTCGGCGGCCGCCGCCCAGAGCTCCTCGTCGGAGTCGAGCACGCCGTCGTGGTCGAGGTCGCCGGAGTCGAGCGCGGCCTGGTAGCCGTTCGGCAGCAGCACCTCGGTGACGGCCCAGCGTCCGCCGCGGTAGCCGGGGTCGCCGGGCGCCGAGTCGGTGACGTTCGCCTGCGTCCCATCGGGGAAGGCGTAGAGCGGCTGGAACGACGACGCGGGCGCCCCGGTCGTCGAGAAGTCGGTCGTGGTGCCGACGGTGCGGTACTGCTGGCCGTCGACCCAGAACGCCGGGCCGCTGACGCCCGCCGCGTTCGCGGCCGGAGCGCCGACGAGCACGGCGCCGGCCGCGAGGGCGAAGGTGGCGGCCGCGCCGAGCAGCGGGCGGATCCGGGTGGTGTGCATGGGGTTCCCCTTCCGTTCGGCCGCCGGTTCCGACGGCCCTCCAGCAGTCAATGCCGGGAGGGTCCCGGCGGCGATGGGGCAGCCGTGACGGTGCGCTTACCGTTCCCTTACGCACCGCTTACGTCCCTGACGCAGCGCTTCCGCCGGTCGTCCCCAGCCGCGTGCACTCCCCCTCGCGGCGTGCGTAGACTGGCGGACGACCGCCGGTTCGGATTGACCGGTCGGGCCGGCCCGGGATTGGGCCGCGAGTCGCCGACGCACGTCGGACCACGCACGCGCACACGTCCCGGAGGCCCCATGCCCGTCTTCCCCCGCTCGACCCGTCCCATGCGTCCGGCCGCGCTCGTCGCCGCTGCGGCATCCGTCGCCCTGCTGTCCGGCTGCGCCGCCGGCGCGTCGGCCGACGTCGACACCGGGTCCGACCCCGACACCGCGGCATCCGGGTTCCCGGTCACGATCGACAACTGCGGCACCGAGGTCACCTTCGACGAAGCGCCGGAGCGCGTCGTCACGGTGAAGTCGTCGACGCTCGAGCTCCTGCTCGCCCTCGGGCTCGGCGACCGCGTGGCGGGCGCCGCCTTCACCGACGGGCCGGTCCCCGACCGCTACGCCGCCGACGCCGCGGACATCGACCTCCTCTCCGACAAGGTGCCCTCGCAGGAGGTGGTGCTCGAGGCCGAGCCCGACCTGGTCTTCGCCGGCTGGGAGTCCAACCTCTCGGCGGAGGGCGCCGGCGAGCGGAGCACCCTCGAGCAGCTCGGCGTGCACACGTACGTCGCCCCCGCCGCCTGCAAGGAGGAGGGCTACATGCCCGACCCGCTCACCTTCGACGGCGTCTTCGCCGACTTCGAGGAGGCCGGCGACATCTTCGGCGTACCCGAGGCCGCGGACGAGCTCGTCGCCGAGCAGCGCGCCGCGCTCGACGCGATCCGGCCGAACGACGACGGGCTCACGGCGCTCTGGTACTCCTCCGGCGACGACCAGCCGTTCGTCGGCGCGGGCATCGGGGCACCGCAGATGATCATGGCGGCCGCGGGGCTGACCAACGTCGTCGCCGACGTGCACGACACGTGGACCTCGCTGTCGTGGGAGGCCGTGGTCGACGCCGACCCCGACGTGATCGTGCTCGTCGACGCGGCATGGAACACGGCCGAGTCGAAGATCGAGAAGCTCGAGGCGAACCCGGCGACCGCGGTGATGCCGGCCGTGCAGCAGGGTCGCTACGTGATCGTCGACTTCCCGTCGACCGAGGCCGGCGTGCGCAACGTCGACGCGGTCGGCTCGATCGTGGAGCAGCTCGAGGCCCGCTGATGGCGGTCGAGGCGGGCAGGGCAGCGGATGCCGCGGGGCGGCCGTCCGCCGCTCCTGCGCGCACGCCGCGGCCCGTCGACGGGTCGCGGGCGCCGCGCCGGTCGGGCGCGGCCACCACGATCGGTGCCGCCGCCGTGCTCGTGGCGCTGCTCGCGGCCTCCGTCGTGCTCGCCGTGACGATCGGACCGGCGGGACTGGCGCCCGGCGACGTGCTCGCGTCGGTCGCGGCGCACCTCGGGCTCGGCGAGCCGACGCTCGCCCCGCTCCGGGACGCGATCGTGTGGGAGCTGCGCATGCCGCGCGTGCTCACCGCCGGCGCGGTCGGCGCGGGCCTGGCCACCTGCGGCGTCGTGATGCAGGCGCTCACGCGCAACCCGCTCGCCGACCCGTACCTGCTCGGCCTCTCGTCGGGGGCCTCGGTCGGCGCGGTGGTGGTGCTCGTGCTCGGCCTCTCGCTCGCGCTGCCCGTCGCGGCGTTCGCCGGTGCGCTCGCCGCGCTCGGCGCCACCCTGGCGCTCGCGCGCGCCGCGGGCGGGCTCAGCCCCACGACGACCGTGCTCGCCGGACTCGCGGTCTCGGCCGTCTTCGGCGCCGTGACGAGCCTCGTCATCTTCTGGAGCGCGACCACCGACAGCTACCGCGAGATCCTGAACTGGCTGCTCGGCTCGCTCGCCGGTGCGGGGTGGCCGGCCGCCGCTCTCGCGGGCGTCGCACTCGGCCTGGTCGGCCTGCCGCTGCTGGCCACCGGCCGCACCCTCGACGCGTTCGCGTTCGGCGACACGGCGGCCGCCGCGCTCGGCGTGCACGTGCCCCGCACCCGCGCCCTGCTGCTCGTCGCGACGGCCCTGCTGACGGGCGCGCTGGTCGCGGTCAGCGGCGCCATCGGGTTCGTCGGGCTCATCCTGCCGCACGCGGTGCGGCTCGTCGTCGGCTCCCGCCACCGCGCGCTGCTGCCGCTGTCGGCGCTGGCGGGCGCCGTGTTCCTCATCTGGGTCGACACGGGCGCGCGCACGCTCTTCGACCCGCGCGAGCTGCCGGTCGGGATCCTCACCGCGCTCGTCGGCGGGCCCGTGTTCGCCGCCCTCCTGCTGCGCACGAGGAGGAGGTCGTGAACGAGCGGACGAAGCCCGGCGCGGGCCTCGAGGCGTCGCGCGTCTCCTTCGCTCGCGGCGACCGGCTGGTCGTCGACGGCGTCGACGTGACCGTGCCGCGCGGCGCCGTGGCCGCCCTCCTCGGGCCGAACGGCGCCGGCAAGTCGACGTTCCTCCACCTCGTCGCGGGCGTCCTGCCGGCGGAGGTCGCGGCGCTGACGCTCGGCGGCGACGACCTCGTCGGCCTCCGCAGGCGTGAGCGCGCCCGGCGCATCGCGCTCGTCGAGCAGGACGCCCAGGTGCCCGACGCCCTCCGCGTGGACCACGTCGTCGGGCTCGGCCGCATCCCCCACCAGTCCGCCTGGGGCGGGGAATCCGCGCACGACCGCGACGTCGTCGCCCGCGCCCTGGCCGCCGCCGACGCCGACCGGTTCGCGGAGCGACGCTACGACGAGCTCTCCGGCGGCGAGCGCCAGCGAGTGAACCTCGCCCGCGCCCTCGCGCAGGAACCCGAACTGCTGCTGCTCGACGAGCCGACCAACCACCTCGACATCCGCGCGCAGCTCGCGACGCTCGGGCTGCTCCGCCGCCTCGCGGACGACGGGCTCAGCGTGCTCGCCGCCCTCCACGACCTCTCGCTCGCCGCGGCCTACGCCGACCACGTCGTGGTGCTCGCCGACGGCCGGGTCGCGGCCGCGGGCGACCCGGCCGACGTGCTCACCCCGCCGCTGATCCGCGCGGTGTGGGGCGTCGAGGCCACGGTCCTGCGGCATCCGTCGACCGGGCGCCCGCTCATCGCCTTCGCCCCGGCCGATGCCGGGGCGGAGCCCGACCGATCGGCGGACGCGCACCCCGTCGACGCGGTGACGGGCCCGGCGTAGCCTTGCCCGCATGACCGACGCGACCGGAGCGCGACGCGACCTGCTCGAGTCCATCGCCGACGAGTTCCTCCACAACGCGCGGAACGGGCGCCGCCTGCTCGCCGTCGAGGCGGCTGACGACGGCCTCGCGACGCGGTTCGCCGCGGACCTCGCCGATGTCCTCCGCGACCGCGGCCGGCACGTGCTGCACCGCTCGGTCGGCGACGTGTCCGAGGGTCGACTGCGCGGCGACACGGTCGAGCCGTTCCGTTCGGGCGACCTCGCCGGCGCGGAGGATCCCGACACGATCCTCGTCGTCGACGGTCGCCGGCTGCTGAACGAGTCCGTCCTCGGGATCTGGCACTTCTCGGTGTGGGCGCTCGTCGGCGACGAGCTGCCCCACTCGGGCGCGAACGTCATCGTGGACGCGACCGACGAGGCCGCGCCGACGCGGTTCTTCTACGACTACTGCCGCATCCCGCCGAGCATCGGCGAGCGCCGCGCCGCGGGCTGAGCGCCCGCGCTACGAGAGGATGTCGCGCGTGGCCAGGCGCGAGCCGGCCGCCGCGCCGAACACGGCGATCCATCCCGCCTGCAGCAGCAGGTTCTCGCGGAACGAGTCCCATGACGGCGGCGATCGCAGCAGGTCGGCGAAGTCGAACCAGCGGTCCGTGAACAGCCACGGATGGATCCACTCGAGCTGCGGGATGGCGCCGACGATCTGCGCCACGACGGCGAGGATGGCGGTGGCGGCCATCGCGCCGACCGGCACGACCGTGAGCGTCGAGGCGAACAGGCCGATGGCCGAGAGCCCCAGCATCGACACCGCGACGTACCCGCCGATCGCGAGCAGGCGCAGCAGGCCCTCCCCGACCGAGACCTCCCCGCCGGAGAGCAGGGTGATCGGGCCGACCGGGAAGAGCGTCCAGCCGATGAGGGACCCGACGACGATCACGGTGAGGGCGGCCGCGACGCAGAACGTCGCGGCGACGGCGTACTTCACGAGCAGCAGGCGGATGCGTCCGGCGGGGGCGATCAGCAGGTAGCGGAGCGTCCCGAGGCTCGCCTCGCCGGCGATCGTGTCGCCCGCGACCACGGCGACCGTGAGCGGGAGGAACAGCGGGGTCGCGACGACGAGGGCCGTGACGCCGACGAAGAGCCCGTTGCCGGCCACCTGGTCGAGGAATGCCGGACCGCGACCGGGGCCGGCGGGCCCGGCGATGCGGATGGCGATCGCGATGAGGATCGGGATGAGCGCGAGCGCCGCGATCATCGCCCAGGTGCGCCGGCGCCGGAACAGCGTGACGACCTCGGAGCCGAGGAGCGACCCGAGCCCGCCGCCGCGGGGCGGCATCCGGCCACCGCGACCGGCAGCCGCGGCGGCCTCGGGCTCGGCGACGGCCGGCTCGCCGGCGGCCGCGGCAGCATCAGGCGACGACATCGAACCCCTCCCCGGTGAGCTCGACGAACCGCTGCTCGAGGCTCGTGCGACGCACCTCGAACCCGCGTACCCGCACGCCGTCGGCGACCAGCGCCGCGACGAGGGCCTCCGGCTCCGGCGGATCGTCGCCGAGCGGAGCGCTGACGACCGGGTCGCCGGCCGCGGCGGGGGTCGGCGCGAGGTCGACGGTGCGCTCGGGCCGGAGTCCGAAGCGCTCCAGCACCGCGCGCGCCAGGCCCGGATCCGGCGTGACGACCTCCACACTCGATCGCCCCGAGCGACGGAGCTCCTCGAGCGTGCCCTGCGCGACGAGCCGGCCGGCGCTCATGACCCCCACATGCGTGCAGAGCTGCTCCACCTCGGCCAGCAGGTGGCTCGAGACGAACACGGTCGTGCCGTCGGCGGCGAAGGAGCGGATGAGGCTGCGCACCTCGCGCGTGCCCTGCGGGTCGAGGCCGTTCGTCGGCTCGTCGAGGACGAGCAGCTCGCGCGGCATCAGGAGGGCGTTCGCGAGGCCGAGGCGCTGCTTCATGCCGAGCGAGTAGGCGCCCGCCTTCTTGCGCGCCGCGTGCTCCAGCCCGACCCGGTCGAGCGCGGACGCGACGCGCGCCGAGCGGGTCGCGGGCGGCGCGTGCCGGTCGGCGGCGTCGAAGCGCGCGAGGTTCGCGGCTCCGGAGAGGAAGGGCGCGAATGCGGG
This sequence comes from Agromyces litoreus, assembly GCF_040496015.1. Classification (NCBI taxonomy): domain Bacteria; kingdom Bacillati; phylum Actinomycetota; class Actinomycetes; order Micrococcales; family Microbacteriaceae; genus Agromyces; species Agromyces litoreus. Next base: position 31,751 of record NZ_JBEPKA010000001.1, on the reverse strand, counting down.
GCCTTCGACGAGCGCGCCCACGCGCGGCAGCACCTGATCGAGCCCGCGCGGCATGTCGCTGCCGAGCACCTGCGCCGAGCCCGCGCTCGCCCCGACCAGCCCGAGGAGCATCCGGATCGTGGTCGTCTTGCCCGAGCCGTTCGGCCCGAGGAACCCGAAGACCGACCCGGCGGGGACCTGCAGGTCGATGCCGTCGACCGCGGTCTGCGCGCGGAAGCGCTTCGTGAGCCCGTCGGTCCGGATCGCGAGATCGGTCACCGGCGGCCCGTCAGCGACCCGACCCGGCGTACGCCACCAGGGTGTCGACGGGAACCGACCCGGCGAGCACGCGACCGTCGTCGGTGAACAGCACGGACAGCAGCGAGGTCGCCACGGCGCGCCCGCCGTCGACCGGGGTGGTCAGGCCGTCGAGCCGGAGGTCCGCCTCGTCGTCGCCGAACGGCGGCTCGGTCGCCGGCGCGACGTCCTCGCCGCCCTCGCCCGCATCCCGGGCACGCGCCTCGGCGAGCGCGGCGAGGTCGACCTCCACGACGGTCGCCCAGCCCTCGCCGTGCACGATCGGGCGCGGCGCGTCGGTCTCGTGCTCGGCGTCGCCGTCGTGGCCCTCGGCCGCCCACGCCTCGAGCTCCGCCACGGTCGGCAGCGGCAGCTCCTCCTCGACGACCGTGAACGCCGAGCCGGGCTCGAAGGCGAACACCGAGGGATCCGGCGCCTCGAACGAGATGTCGGTGAAGCGGGTGGAGAACGCGGGGCCGCTCGCACCGCGTGCCGTGACCGACGCGGCGAGCGCGGCACCGTTCTCGCCGTCGATCGCGATGCGGATCTCGCCGACGAGGGTCTCGTCGGTCGCAGGCCGAAGCACGAGCTCGTAGGCGTCGCGACCCGCGACTCGCCCGTCGGACCCGACGGAGACCTCGGTGGTCTCGTCGAGGCGGTCGAGCGCACGCTCGAGCACCTGCTGGGCGGTCGGCAGCTGCTCGCCGTCCGGCAGTCGGGCCTCCGCCTCGGCCCTCGCCTCGTCGGCCATCCGCTCGACCTCGGCCTCCAGGGCGTCGACGTCGGCGTCGTCGGCGAGCGTGAGCCGCGTCGCCGTCCGCGTCTCGGAGTCGACGAACCAGGTCTCGCCGGGGCCCGCGTACACGTTGCGTTCCGCGAGCGCGTCCAGCACCTGCAGCCGGGCGTGCTCCTCGTCGAGGTACACGGCGGCGTCGAAGCTGCCCGTGGCCAGCGCGATCAGGTCGTCGACGGTCGCCGGGGCTCCCTCCGCGCCGTCGCCGGCGCCGCCCGAACCGGGCGCGGCGCCCGTGAGCCCGCCCAGGTCGGGGAGCCCGAGCTCCGAGCGCTGCTCGATGCTGCCCGAGAGCGCGTCGACCTCGCTCGCCTCGGCGAACGCGATGAGCTCCTCGGCCGTCTTGTCGGGCAGGTCGACCGTGGCGTTCGCCTGCATCGGCACCAGGACGGCGATCGCGACCGCGACCGGCACCCCGACCGCCGGGATGGCGATGCGGGCGCCTCGTCGGGTCGCCCCGTGGCTGCGTGGGCCCATGCCCTCAGGCTACGCCCGACCGCGCACGGGGGCGCCGGTGCGGAGCGAACTGACAGGCGGGCGACGCGGTCGGCGTCAGGCGGCGGGCAGGGTCCGCAGCCGCGGCGCGAGGTCGCGCTCGAACAGCTCCAGGAACCGGCGCTGGTCGTGACCGGGGGCATGGAACACGAGGTGGTTGAAGCCCCAGTCGACGTACTGCGCGACCTGTGCGACCACCTCGTCGGGGTCGGTGCCCACGATCCAGCGCTTCGCGATCTGCTCGATCGGGAGCGCGTCGGCGGCCCGCTCCATCTCGACCGGGTCGGTGATGTCGTGCTTCTGCTCCTTGGAGAGCGAGAGCGGCGACCAGAACCGGGTGTTGTCGAGCGCGGCCTCCTCGGTCTCCTCGTAGGAGAGCTTGATCTCGATCATCCGGTCGAGCGCGTCGAAGGTGCGACCGTCGGACCGCGCCGCGAGTCCGTCCTTGACCGCCGGGACGAGCTGGTCGACGTAGAGCTCGGCGCCCTTGCCCGACGTGCAGATGAAGCCGTCGCCGGCCCGGCCGGCGTACTTCGCGACGGTCGGCCCCCCGGCGGCGATGTAGACGGGCACGGGCGAGTCGGGCCGGTCGTAGATCGACGCGTCGTGCGTGGAGTAGTACTCGCCCTCGAAGCTCACCTGGCCCTCCTTCGTCCACAGCGCGCGCATGAGCCGCACGGCCTCGCGCAGCCGGGCGAAGCGCTCGCGGAACTCGGGCCAGTCCTGCTCGCCCGCACCGCGGAACCCGGTCGCGATCTCGTTCAGCGCCTCGCCCGTGCCGAAGCCGGCGATGATGCGCCCGGGGTGCATCGCGCCGAGCGAGGCGAACGCCTGGGCGAGCACGGCCGGGTTGTACCGGAACGTCGGGGTCATGACGCTCGTGCCGATCTTCACCGACGAGGTGCGCTCGCCGACGGCGGCCATCCAGGTCAGCGAGAACGGCGCGTGCCCTCCCGTGTGCCGCCACGGCTGGAAGTGGTCGCTCGTCCACACCGACTCCATGCCGTGCGCCTCCGCGGCGACCGCGATCTCGACGAGCTCGCGCGGATCGAACTGCTCGGCGCTGGCCTTGTATCCGAGGGTGAGGGTCACGAGACTGCCTTCCTGTCTGCGCCGTGCGGCGCGGTTGCGGCGCCCGCGGGCGCGGTCGATGGGTCGAGCGGATGCCACGGGGCGCGGCCCGATCGCACGGGATGCGGGCCGTCCAGCGCGCCGACGACCTCCGCGGTGCGCGCCCCGACGCCGAGCGCGACGGCCTCCGCGAGCTCGGCGGCCGTGTCCACGTCGCGGCGGAGCGCTGCGGCGACGGAGCCGGGGCCCGCCGCCGCGCGGACGGTCAGGTCGGCGTACCCGGCCGCCCGGTGCCGGGCCGCGGAGTCACGACCGAAGTGCGGCACGAAGGCGACGCCGGGCGACGCGGTCGCGAGGGTGGTACCCGTGCCCTCGGCATCCGGGACGAAGGCGCGCGGGTGGCGCGCGGCCCCCTCGAGCGCCGCGTCGAGGTGCTCCGGCCGGAGCGCGGGCAGGTCGCCGAGCAGCACGGCCGTGCCGCGAACGGTCGCCGCCGGCGGTCGCCGCTCCCGCTCGACGGTTCGCGCGGGTCGCGACGGTCCGGCGGACCCTCCCGGTCCCGCCGCCGCGGACGCGTCGGAGGCCGCGTCCGCGCGGGCGACGGCGATGCCCTGCGCGATGGCGGCCGTCAGCCCCCGGGGGGCGGACTCGGGTACGACGTCGACGCCCGGCACGCCGCCGAGCGCCGCGGCGATCGCGGGCTCGTCCGACACGACCACGACGCGGGCGACCGCCTGCGCGGCGCGCGCCGCGTCGACGGTGTCGAGCGCGAAGGCGCGGGCGAGCGAGGCCCGCTCCGCGGGGGACAGCTCGGGCGCGAGCCGGGTCTTCGCGCCGGTGAGGGACTTCACCGGGATCACGACGGTCCACGCCGCGGCCCGCATGCCGGTGCTCATGCGCGCAGTCCCGGCAGCACGTCCCGTCCGAACACCTCGAGGAAGCGGGCCTGGTCGCGCCCGGCGTTGTGCAGGTAGATGCGGCTGAACCCGAGGTCGAGGTGGCGCTGGATGTTCGCGCGGTGCGCGTCGGGGTCCGCGGAGACGAGCATCCGCCCGGCGAAGTCCTCGGGCCGCACCGTGCGGGCGAGCTGCTCGACCTCGAACGGCGAGCGGATGTCGCCCCGAGGGAATCGCAGCGCCCCGATCGGCCACTCGGCGAGCGCGTCCGCCATCGCCTCCTCCTCGGTCGGCGCCCACGCGAGGTTCAGCTGCAGCACGCGGGGCATGCGCGTCGCATCGCGTCCGGCGTCGCGGGCACCGTCGGCGAACCGGGCGAGCAGCGCCGCGAGCCGGTCCGCCGGCGCGTTCGTGGTGATGAGCCCGTCGACGCTGCGTCCGGCGCGGCGCGCCGTCACCGGACCCTGCGTGGCCACGAGGATCTCCGGCGCCCGTTCCGGCATCGTCCACAGGCGCGTCGACTCGAGCTTGAAGTGCTCCCCCGCGTGCCGCACGTCCCGCCCGGCGGCCGAGGCCGCGAAGAGCTTCCGGATCACCTCGACCGCCTCGAACATCCGCGCGATGCGCTCGGCGGGCTCGGGCCAGTACGTGCCGGTGACGTGTTCGTTGATCGCCTCGCCCGAGCCGATGCCGAGCCAGTGCCGGCCCGGGTGCATGGCGGCCAGCGTCGCGGACGCCTGCGCGACGACCGCGGGGTGCATGCGGAAGGAGGGCGTCGTCACGCCCGGGCCGAAGTCGCCGGACGTGGCGGCGCCGATCCCGGCGAGCACGCTCCACACGAACCCGGACTGGCCGTGGGCGGGCAGCCACGGCTGGAAGTGGTCGCTGGCCATCGCGCCGCGGAAGCCGTGGCGCTCGGCGAGCGCGCTGAGCGACACCGCCTCGGCGGGCGGGAACCGCTCGAGCATCACGGCGTATCCGATGTGGGCGCTCACCCCTCCATCCTGCCCCCCATCGGCGCCGCGACGGCGCGGGGAGGGCCGATGGCTCACTCCGCGCGCAGCACGCCCTCGGCCTGCGCCTCGTCGAACCCGGCGCGGTAGCCCTCGTCGTACGCCTCCTCTGCGCCCTGGCGGAACATGTCGCGGTCGGCGGGGCGCACGATCGATCGCGCGCCGGGCAGGTCGAGGTCGCCGACCAGGCGGTCGAGCCCGCGGACCACGGCCACGGGCACCCCGGTCGTCTTGCCCTTGACCAGCTCGGCGGCGGCGGCGAGCTCGTCGGCGACGCACGGCATCGTCACGGCCAGCGGCTTGCCCGCGGCATCCGTCTGCCCTCGGAGGTCGTCGAAGACGTGCACGCCGGCGGCGCCGATGGCGATGTCGGTCTGACCCTCACGCCACGGGCGGCCGAGCGTGTCGGAGACGAGCACCCCGACCCGTGCGCCCGAGAGCGAGCGGATGCCGGTGGCCAGCGCCCGCGCGGACGCGTCCGGATCGACCGGCAGCAGCAGCACCGTCCCCTCGGGGGCGTTCGACGCGTCGACGCCGGCGGCCGCACCGACGACGCCGAGCCGGTTCTCGACGATCCGGGTCACCGAGTCCCCGGTCTGCCGGGTCGCGACCACCCGCACCGTCTCATCGGTGATCGCCTGCTCCCGGTCGTCGGCGCGCACCACGCGGCCCTCGGCCTTCGAGATGACCTTCGACGTGACGACGAGGATGTCGCCGTCGGCGAGGGGCTCGCCGAGCGCGCCCACGATGAGCGCCGGCAGGTCGGCGCCCGCGCCGATCTCCGGAAGTCCCTCGACACCCTCGATGCTGTACCGCACGCGCCACCCCTCCGCTCGGACCTCCTCACATCTTGGCAGCATGGCCCGGCGCTGCCAGACTTCGGGTGGGGCGCGGCCCGCGCGCCGGGGGAGGCATCCATGTCCGAGCAGGCCACCGCACCCGCCAGGCGCCCGGTCGTCGTGTGGGACCTCGTGCTCACCATCGTGCTGCTCGTCGTGCTCGCGGGAGCGGGCTTCGTGCTGTTCTTCGCCGCCGTGTTCCTCGCGCTCGCGAGCGATTCGTGCGGGGCGTCGTCGGTGTGCGACACCGACCAGATCGCGACGGGCATGCTCGTGGCGATGAGCGGCGTCGTGGTCTTCGCGGTGATCGCGATCGTCGCGGCGATCATCATGCTGGTGCTGCGGCGCATCGCGTTCTGGATCCCGCTCGCCGGGATCGTCCTGATGATCGCATCGGTCGCGGTCGGCGCCGCGATCACGTTCTCCGCGGTCCGGCCGATCAGCGGGTGAACCCGGACGGAGCGATGACCATGGGCCCGCGAGCGGACGGCGGCGGCCCCGGCCTGGAGCGCAACGAGACCGAGGCCGAGCGCCAGGACCGGAAGTTCAACGACATCCTGCAGGAGCTCCGGGTGGTGATGACCGGCACGCAGCTCATCACCGGCTTCCTGCTCGCGGTCGCCTTCCAGCCGAAGTTCGCCGATCTCGAGCGGCATGAGGTCGTGCTCTACCTGATCCTCGTCGTGCTGGCGACGACGGCGACCATCCTCGGCCTCGCGCCCGTGATCCTGCACCGCCAGCTCAGCGGTCGCAAGGAGAAGGACCGCGTGGTCCGGATCGCCAACACCCTGCTGCTCGTCCTCCTCGTCGTCGTGTCGCTGGTCGCCTCCGGCGTCGCGATGCTCATCTTCGACGTGACCGTCTCGCAGGAGGCGGGATGGATCGCCGGCAGCGTCGCACTCGCCCTCCTGCTCGTGTTCTGGACGGTGGTCCCGCGCATCGGCGGCCGCGCCACCGACGGCGATGCGGACCGGGCCCGGGGCCGCGACGGCTGACGTCCCCAGGGGCACGATGGGGTGGGCGGCCGACCCTAGGCTGGAGCGCATGCGCATCGCCACCTGGAACGTCAACTCCATCCGCACCCGCGTCGGTCGCGTCGTCGACTGGATGGTGCGCGAGGACGTCGACGTACTGGCGATGCAGGAGATCAAGTGCAAGCCGGAGCAGTTCCCGCACGACGCGTTCGAGCAGGCGGGGTACGAGCTCGCGGTCCACGGCCTCAACCAGTGGAACGGCGTGGCGATCGCGAGCCGCCTGCCGATCGATGACGTCGTCACCGAGTTCCCCGGCATGCCCGGCTTCCTGAAGGGCCACGAGGGGCCCGACCTGCCGAAGGAGGCGCGCGCGATCGGCGCGACGGTCGAGGGCGTGCGCCTGTGGAGCCTGTACGTGCCGAACGGCCGCTCGCTCGGCGACCCGCACTACACCTACAAGCTCGACTGGCTCGCCGCGCTCACCGACCTCGCGCGCGCCGAGACGAGCGACCGTCCCGAGCGCCCGTTCGCCCTCATGGGCGACTTCAACATCGCCCCGCTCGACGAGGACAACGGCGACCCGACCGTCGTCGAGGGCGTCACCACGCACGTCTCCCCCGCCGAGCGCACGGCCTTCCGGGCGCTCGAGGAGGCGGGCATGCGGGACGTGGTCCGCCCGATCGTGCCGACCGGGTACACGTACTGGGACTACAAGCAGCTCCGCTTCCCCCGCAACGAGGGCCTGCGCATCGACTTCGTCCTGGGCTCGGCGGCGTTCGCCGACCTCGTGTCGGATGCCGCGATCCACCGGAACGAGCGGAAGGGCGATGCGCCGAGCGACCACGTGCCCGTGCTGGTGCAGCTCGACCGCGAGACGGGCGGCGACGACGACCTGCCGATGATCTTCGGCTGACGCGTCGAGCCCTACGGCGGCACGAGCCGTCCGCGCAACCCCGTCGGAACGTCCAGACCGAGGCGCTACCCTTCGTGGAATGGACTCCCCCACGGAACAGGTCCCGCCGCCGGCGGAGACCGATCCGGTCCTCGGATCGACCCTCGACGAGCGGTACCGTATCGAGGGCCTCATCGGTCGCGGCGGCATGGCGACCGTGTACCGCGCCGACGACCTGGTCCTCGGGCGACGCGTCGCGGTGAAGCTGTTCACGCCCGCCGCCGAGGGCATCGACGACGTCGACCGCCGGCGCTCCGAGACGGCGCTGCTGGCGAGCCTGACCCATCCGGCCCTCGTCACGCTCTACGACGCGGCGAAGGACCCGGCCTCGAACCGCGAGTTCCTGGTCATGGAGCTGGTCGACGGTCGCGACCTGCGCGCCGTGCTCCAGCGCGGCGCCATCCCGCGGCGCGACGCCGCGCGCATGCTCGCCGACCTCGCCGAGGGGCTCCACGTCATCCACTCCCGCGGCATCGTGCACCGCGACGTGAAGCCCGCGAACGTGCTGCTCGCGCCCGCCCACCTGCCCACGCGGCGATGGAACGCCAAGCTCGCCGACTTCGGCATCGCGAGGCTCCTCGACGAGTCGCGGCTCACCGCGACCGGGCGCATCATCGGCACGCCCGGCTACCTCAGCCCTGAGCAGGTGCGCGGCGAGTCCGTCGGCAGCGCCGCGGACATCTACTCCCTCGGCCTGCTGGTGCTCGAGTCGCTCACCGGACACCAGCCGTTCCCCGGTCCCGCGCTCGAATCGGCCAGTGCGCGACTCGTCCGAGACCCCGAGATCCCCGACGACCTGCCCGCCGTCTGGCGCGAGCTGCTCGCGGGGATGACGGCACGCGACGCCGCCGATCGCCCGAGCGCGCTCGACGTCGCCCTCGCCTCCGAGTCGCTCCTCGGCGACCGATCCGAGGCCGCGACCGACGATGCCACCGGCGCGACGGCCGTCTTCACGCATCCCCCGGTCGGCGCCGACGACACGCGCATCATGCCGGCGACGCGAACGGACCGCACCGCACCGGTCGCCGACGACGACGCGACCGCCGCCACCCGGGTGCTCACGGGCGTCGGCGCGCCGCGCGCTGCGGCCGCGGCGGCGCCTGCGCCGGTCGTCGACGACGGCGCGCACTCGGGGCGACGACTCCCCCGCCGGGTCCTCGCGCTCCTCGCGGCGGCGGCGGTCCTGGTCGGCGCGGCGGTCGTGATCCCGATCAGCCTCAGCGCGCTCGGCGGCGGCGGCTCGTCCACGCCGACGCCGACCGAGGCGCCGCTGCCGAGCGTCGGGGGCGACCTCGGCACCCACCTCGAACAACTGGAGGAGGCGGTGACGCCATGATCACGCGCCTGCGCCGCGGGCTCGCCGCGGCATCCGCGACCATCGCGCTCGTGGGCGGCCTGGCCGCCTGCGCCACCCAGGAGAGCACGGGATCCGACGCCGTCATGTCGGGATACCGCACGCAGGTGGTCTCGATCGCCGACTCGTCCGCGGCCGGGGACTACGCCGAGGCACTCGGCCGGCTCGACGCGCTCGAGGAGGAGGTGCAGGCCGCGGTCGACGACGGCTCGCTCGACCCGGACCGCGCCGGCGCCATCACCGACGCGATCGCGCTGGTGCGGGCGGACCTCGATGCGGCGATCGCCGCGGCGACGCCCGAGCCCGCACCCGCGCCTGAGCCGGAGCCCGACGACGACGAGGACAACAGCGGACCGGGCAACAGCGACGACTCCGGGAACAACGGGTCCGGCAACAGCGGATCCGGCAACAGCGACGACAAGCCCGGGAAGGGCAAGGGCCGCGACAAGGGCGACGACTGAGCCGATCCGCTCAGCCGCGGCCGCGGAACCGCTCCATCGAGCGGTAGACCCCGAAGCCCTCGCCGATCACGCGGTCGAAGACCCGGGTCGGCAGCACGGCGCGGAGGATCCGCGAGAGCCGCACGCTTCCGGGGAGCTCGACGAGCGGGTCGCCGGCCAGCATCGCCCGCCAGATCCGGTCGACGGCGACCTCCGGCGCGAGCACCGGCGCCAGGATCGGTCCGCGCGCCCCGGCGAACATGCCGGTCGAGATGTACGACGGCGTCACGGTGGTGACCTTCACGTCGCGATGCCCCGCCTGTTCGAGCTCCAGGCGGAGCGAATCGCTCCAGCCGTTCAGCGCCGCCTTCGACGCCGCGTAGACCGCCATGCGCGGATTGGCCAGCGTGCCGGCGGCGCTGCCGATGTTGAGGATGCGCGCCGGGCGACCCGCTGCGATCATCGCGGGCAGGAACTCGCGCGTCACGTACATGGGCGCGAGTGCGTTCACGAGCATCGTCGGGCGCACGTCGTCCCCGCTGTCGGTCTCCCAGAAGTACCGGTTGCCTCGAACGATCCCGGCGTTGTTCACGAGGATGTCGGGTGTGCCGACGTCGCGCCGCACCTTGTGCGCGGCCTTCGCGATCGCGCCCGGCTCGGCGACGTCGACGACGTACGAGCGCACGACGGTGCGGCCGCCCGCGGCGCGGCCGAGCTGGTCGGCCGTGCGGGCCAGCGCCGAGGCGTCGCGATCCCAGAGCACGACGGATGCCGCGCCCTCCGCGATCGCGCGCGCGGCGTACATGCGGCCCATGCCGCCGGCGGCTCCGGTGATGAGGAGGTTCGCGCCCTGCGCGGTTCTGGTCATGCGAGTCATTCTGGCAAGGCCGGGTCCCGCCCCGCGACGCCGCCGCGGGTCCGCGGTCAGCGCATCGCGCGGAATCGCGCGCGGTCCTCGGGCGCGAGGTGCTCGGTCGCGTACGACAGCATGGTCCGCGGCATCCGGGCCGCGTGCTCCTCGAGGAACTGCTCGAGCGGCGCACGTCCGACCCGTTCGCCGAGCTCGCGCAGCATCCACCCGGTGGCCTTGTGGATGAGGTCGTGCGGATCCTCGAGCAGGCGCGGCGCGAGGCGGAGCGTCGGGCCGCCGTCGCCGCGCTTCAGGAACGCGTACGTGGCGATGATGGCGACGCGCCGCTGCCAGAGGTCGTCCGCGGCGACCAGCGCGTCGAGATCGCGCATCGTCGGCGCCGCACCGACTGACGCCGGAGGGGCATCCGTCCCGGTCGGCGGGTCGGCGAGCCAGGCGCCGAGGATCCGGTCCGCCGAGGCGTCCACGAGGTCCCAGTTGTCGACCCGGCCCCGGCGCACGGCGTCGAGGTAGAAGGTCGCGACGCGGGCTCGCACGGCGTGGTCCCGCATGCGGGGACGACCTGCCCGCTCGAATCGGCTCACGAGGATGACGAGGGCGCAGAGCCGCACCTCGTGCACCGCGCTGGAGAGGAGCTCGCCCGCACCCGCCAGCGGCAGGTCGGCGTACCTGCGGGCCACCTCGCGGACCTGCGGCATGGTGACGCCGAGGAAGACATCGCCCTCGGCGTACCCGCCAGGACCGGTCTTGAAGAAGCGCACGGATCCGGCGGCGCGCGCGGGATCGGCGACGTCGGCCAGTGCCGAGCGCACCGCCTCGGGCGTGGCATCCGTCGACCCCGTCATGCTCGCATGATGGCACCCTCGACCGACCTCGGGCAGACTTGCCCGCATGAGCGAGCCCGACGTGCGCCTCGTGCCGATGGACGACGACGCCGTCGCGACGTGGCTGCCGGAGGCGATGGCCGCCTACGAGCGGGCGCGCATCGAGGCCGGCGACACCCCGGACGCCGCGGCCGCCGCGCGTCGCGCGAGCGAGGACCGCTTCTTCCCCGACGGGCGCGTCGTCGAGGGGCAGCTCCTGCACACCGTCCGCCTCGGCGACGACGACGCCGGCTGGCTCTGGATCGGCCCGATGTCGGGGGAGCGCTCGGAGACGTGGTGGGTCTGGGACCTCGCGGTGCGGCCGGAGTTCCGACGCCGCGGCGTCGCCCGACGAGCGATGCTCCTGGGGGAGGACGTCGCGCGTTCGCACGGCGCCACCAGCCTGATGCTCAACGTCTTCGGAGGCAACGACGGCGCGATCGCCCTGTACGGGTCGCTCGGCTACGACGTCGCCGCGATGCACATGCGCAAGCCGCTCTGAGTGCCGCGAGACCGCCTCACTCGACCAGCGGCACCACGTCGACGCGCTCGCCCGGACCCGCCAGCACCAGCACGCGGCGCGCGGCGGCGTCCTCCAGGGCCGCCACGACCCGGGCCGGGTCGACCGGCGCACCGTCCTCGCCGTCGACCGGCACCCTCGGCCACGTCGTCACGGCGGCGCCCGTCGCGTCGGCGATCGCCCGTGCGAGCGGGGCTGCGTCTCCGGCCGCGACGAGCACGACGCGACCGATCCGCCGCACGGTCCCCGGCTCGGCGCTCGCGGCCGCCGCGCGGTCGCGCCGCCAGGTCGCGAAGTGGACGCCGAAGACGAGGGCGGTCGCGACGAGCAGGCCGATCGGCGCCCGCACCCGATCCAGGAGCTCCGAGCCCGGGACGGGGTCGAGCGCAGACTCGAACAGGCGGTAGCCGATCACGATGAGCGTCACGATCGCGACGATCGCGCTCGCGCCGAAGACCGCGACGAGGTAGACGCGGCGGCCCACGTCCGCGGCCTCAGACGGGTCGACGGCGCGCATCGGTCGCCACGCGAGCCACCACGTGGGGCCGCCGACCACGAGTGCGCTGATCCCGCCGAGCAGCAGCGCGCGCGTCCCGGTCGCGGCGATCGGATCGGCCAGCGCGGCGAGCGCGGCGTTCACGACCACGCCGATGCCGGAGGCCGCGAACGCGAGCCCGAGTCCGGAGACCACGAGCCGGGCGGCACGGCGCACGCCCCCGTCGCGCCCGGCGGCGACGCCCGCGTGCAGGCGCCACACGATCCCGCCGACGGCGGCGATCGCCAGCGCCCCGCCGAGCGGCTCGACCAGCACGGCCGGGCCGTCGCCCGCATCGAACGCGAGGCGGAGCACCACGAGCAGCGCGGCGGTGAGCCCCGCGAGCGTCGCCGCGGCCCCGCCGAGGATCCCGACGACCACGAGCACGACTCCCGCGAAGGCCGTGCGGTCGTCGCGGACGCGGTCGCGCACCCAGTGCCACCACCAGACCGCGGCGCCGACCGCGGCCCACGCGAGGCCGCCCGCCGCGGCACGCCACCAGGTCGCGCCGACGATCGCGGTGTCGGACCACGCGCGCAGGGCCGCGTCGAACAGCCCCGTGAGCGCGCCCGCGGTGCCGACCGCGGTCACGACGAGCCCGTACGCGGCCCCGAGGACCGGGGCGACGCCGGCGAGCCGCGTCGGACCCTTCGCCGCATGGGCGAGCATCCATCGATGCCAGAGCCACACGAGCAGCCAGGCGACGCCGGTCGCGAGGCTGCTCGGCTCCCACCGGCCGACCGCGAGGCCCGCGAGCGCCCCGGCGATGCCCGCGGTCGCGACGATGAGCGAGACCGTCAGCATCGCCGCGAGGTAGAGCCCCCACGAGACGGCCCCGCGCTCGTCGGGATCGCCGAGGCGTCGCCAGGTCGCCCACCACAGCAGGGCCGCGAGCGGCCCGCCGATGAGCGCGAACGCGAGCGACAGCGCCAGGTCGGCGGCGCCCCCGGAGACGAGCTCGGGATCCGTGTCGAGGAGCCGGTCCAGGAGGCCGCCGATGCCGATCGCGGCGATCGCGACCAGCACGAACAGCAGGACGAAGACGATGATGCGGCGCACCGAGGACTGCGCGGAGCCGCGCCCGGCGCTCATCGGCCCACCGTCGACGGGTCGCAGACCGCGAGCGGCCACGGTGCGGTCTCGATGCGCCAGTCGCCGTCGACGCGCACCAGGTCGAACGTGCCCCGCTCCTCGTACTCCGACGCCCCGAAGGGACCGTCGGCGTACGTCGTCACGATCCGCACCTCGACGTCGGCCGTCTCACCGCGGTCCGTCGTGCCGACGAGCGTCACCCGGACGCCGTCGTCGCCCGTCCGCGGCATCCGGACGCAGTCGTCGGCGACCTCGTCGGTGAGCAGCGCGGTCGCTGCGGCCTCGTCGCCCTCGAGCACGGCCTCGGCGTACCGCTGCACGACGCCCTCGGGCGTCTCGGGATCGAGCAGCTCGGGCGCGCCACGGGTGAAGACGATCAGCAGGGCGGCGATCACCAGCACGACCAGGGCGACCAGGATGGCCAGGAGCGTGCGGTCGGGACCCGAGCGGGCGTCATCCATGCCACGCATCATCCCGCGGCCGGGGCGGTGGGGTCCGGACCTAAGTCTCCCGGCGCGCCGACCTCATCGCGGGCCGTGGCCGACGAGCTCGCCCGGCCCCGGCAGGCGACCGTCGAACTGGCCCGACACGGTCGCGAGCTCGAACCCGCGCGCACGCAGCCCGTCGATCACGTCGGGCACGGCGGCGACGGTGTCGCCGTGCGTGTCGTGCATGAGGATGACGCTGCCGCGCGCGGCCTGTCCGACCGCGCGTTCGACGACCACGTCGACGCCCGGGTCCTGCCAGTCGCGGGTGTCGACATCCCACACGACGAAGGGCAGGTCGACGAGCTCCCGGACCCGCTGGTCCGAGGCGCCGTACGGCGGCCGGATGCTCGCCGCCCGGACGCCGGTCGCGTCGGCGATCGCCTGCTGCGTGCTCACCACCTCCCGGCGCACCTCGTCATCGGTGAGCTTCGTGAGGTCGGGATGGCCCCAGGTGTGGTTGCCCAGCTCGTGCCCGGCGGCCACGGCGCGCGCCGCGGTGCCGGGGTTCCGCGAGACGTACGCGCCCTGCACGTAGAACGTCGCGGGGACCCGCTCGTCGTCGAGCAGGTCGAGCAGTCCCGCCGTGAGCGAGGACGGGCCGTCGTCGAACGTGATGGAGGCGCAGGCCGTGAGGGTGCAGTCGATCGGGTCGGCGCCGGCCGGTGCGTCCGGCGGCGCGTAGGGATCGCCGGACGCCGCCGCCGTGAGCACGGTGCGACCGGCGTCCGAGAGGAACGGGGCGAGCAGCCGCGCGGGGAGGTGCACCGAGGTGGGGCCCGCCCGTGCGGCGCCGGGGACGGCGAGCGTGACGACGACGCCCGCCCCGGTCGCGGCCGAGTCGGCGAGCAGCGCGCGCGCCGAGGCGGCGTCGAGTCCGGAGAACGGGTCGTCGGCGGCCGCGACCCTGCCGGCCTCGCGGAGGCCCTCCGTGACGAGGCCGAGCACCCGGCGCTCGGTGCCCGCGTCGTAGAGGTCGGTGCCCGTCAGCACGGCCCCGCCGGCGGCGTCCGAGTACCAGACCTCGCGCTGCACCGTCGCGGACGCCCCCGGCTCGGTCGAGGTCACGACCATCCGCTCCCCGACGACCGGTCCGGACGCCACCACCACCGAGCACGTGATGGTGAGCCGGGTCGTCGACGGCGCGAACGCCGCACCGCCGGCGCAGGGCGTCGCGACCCCGCCCGCGACGAGGTCGACGCCCGGCGACCAGGTCGTTCCGTGCGCCGCGGCGAACCCGCGGACGGCCTCGGAGACCCGCGCGGTCAGTGCGTCGCCGAGCGCACTCGACCCGGGTGGGATCGCCCAGCGAGCCGTGACGCCGATGGCGTCGGTCCGCATCGCGGCCAGGCGAGGCACGAGCGCGCGAGACTGCGTCGCACTCGCCCGGGGTGGTCCCGGAACCACGCGGGGGCCGGTCGCGGGTGCCGGGACGTCATCGGTCTCGGGCGGTTCGGACGCGGACGTGGCGGACGAGGCGGGTGTCGCTCCGGGCTCGGCTCCCGCGCCCGGCGGGCCGAGTGCCGGGTCGCACGCGCTCAGCGCGAGGACCCCGACCGCCATCGCACCGACGGCGAGCATCGCCCGCAGCCGTGGGCGTCGCGCCGCCACCCCCATGCCCCCAAGCGTACGCGCGAGCCACGGGCCTTCCCAGTGACGACGCGGCGGCCGCGACGCGGCGATGGGCGCGGCGGTCGAAGCGACCTGCCGCGCCCATCGCGGATGCTCCGGCTGGACGACCTCATCGGCCGCTCCGCAACGGGGAGAGGTCGTCGTCGGCTCCGCCGTCCGAATCCGCGTGCTGCTGCATCGACTCGGCGTAGGCGGCCAGCCGCTGGCCCTGGCGTTCGGCGCCGGACGCCGCGTCGGCGGTCATGCCGTGCAGCGCGCGACGCTCGTCGGCCGTCCACGTGCGCGGCGTCGAGACGGTCGCACCGTGCAGTTCGCGTCGGACGTCCGCGGTGAACAGCGACGGCGACTCCGAGACGGGCCGGACGGCGTCGACCAGGGGTCCGACCCCGGTGAGCGGCGAGAGGTCGTCGAGGACGACGACGTGACCGCGCGCGAGACCGAACACGGACGGCGTGAGGCTGTCGCGGGATGGGCCGCCCCACGCGGCGGTGGCGGTGCCGCCCCCGATCAGCAGGGCCAGGGACCCGGCGATGATGAGTGCTGCGGACTTGGTGGTGCGCATGGTTCCGTTCCTTCCCAGTTCCGACCGGGTGCCGGTCGGTTTCGGGTCGTTGCCGACGCTACGGAGCACGCGCCGCGACGGGATCCGGGTCGTCCCGCCTCCTCGGCGAGGGCACCCCGGAACCCGCGTCAGGGGTGAGCGGCGGGCGCCCGGAGCACGCCCTCAGGGGTGGACTCGGTGCAGGCACGCAGGGCGGTCGAGCGTGTGCACGCCCCCCATCGACCTCTGCCGCAGGATGCCCGCGCGCCGAGCGAGTTCCACGCAAGATTCCCGCGCCGGGCTGCAAGCAATCGCGAAGGCTGCGAACGTAGCCTTGGACTGCACGCGGATGTCGCGCGCCCACACGCCGCCGATGCGGCCCGACCGATGAGAACGGAGGTTCCGATGTCACAGACCACCATGGCGACGATCGTTGGCGAACCCGAGGTCCTCGAGGACGGCGCCGGCATCGAGATCACGCCCGAGCTCATCGCCCTGGCCGACGGGGTCGAGCACGACGCCGCCTGGCTGCGGCTCAAGGAGTCCGCCACCGCGCTCCAGTCGCTGCAGGTCAAGGACGGCTCCGTCCCCGAGGCGTCCGACGTCGCCGCAGCCGGCGAGCTCGTCGACGCCATCGTCGCGTCGATCACGGAGCTCGCTCCCCGCTTCCCCCACGAGGCCGCGTACCTCGAGGCGCTCCAGGCCGACTTCCGCCGGTGGAAGGCCGAGGGGCTCGGCGTGCCGGACTTCCTCGACTCGCTCGTCGAGTTCCAGCCGCAGCTGCACCGCGTCGACGGGATCCGCCACCTGGTGGTCTTCCCGATGTACACGCAGAACGGCTCGTCGGACCGCCACGTCGAGGCGCTCGTCGTCGAGACCATCTGGCCGGAGTTCATCGCGCACCTGGAGGCCGGCGACTACGGCAACAAGCTGTTCGTGAGCCTGCGGCTGGTCGACTTCACCCCGGGGTACGACACCAACTCGGCGGTGCTGTTCCCCGAGACCGTGGCGATGCGCGAGATCCCGGCCTTCACGTGGGGCGCGATCTTCCAGGACCGCGAGGCCGCCCGGTACCGCAGGGTGGTCCGCGCGGCGTCGGAGATCACGAAGCTCGAGCTCCCGGAGGACGCGGCGAGCCTGCTCGACGACCAGGACCTGGCCGAGCGCACCTTCGTGATGTGGGACATCATCCACGACCGCACGCACATGCGCGGCGACCTGCCGTTCGATCCGTTCATGATCAAGCAGCGGATGCCGTTCTTCCTCTACTCGCTCGAGGAGCTGCGCTGCGACCTGACCGCGTTCCGCGAGTCGGTGAAGATCGAGCGCGGACTGCGCGCGCGGGTCGAGCAGGGCGAGGAGCTCGACGCCACCGGCGGACAGCTGCTCGAGCACGCGAAGCTCGTGCAGTACGCGGTCATCTTCGATCGGATCTTCCGCTTCGCGATCACCGGCTCGCGCGTGCGCAACTACGACGGGCTCGGCGGCCAGCTGCTGTTCGCGTGGCTGCACCAGAAGCACGTGCTCGACTGGACCGACGTGAAGCTCACGTTCGACTGGGAGGCCGTGCCGGACGCGGTGGTCGAGCTGGGCGACGCCATCGACGAGCTGTACTGGAAGTCGATCGACCGACCCAAGACGTCGCACTGGCTCGCGGCCTACGAACTGGTGCGCGGCGTGCTCACGCCCAACCCGGCCTCGGTGTGGGCCGACGGCCTGCCGCGCGAGGTGCTCGCCGGGCCGCCGAAGGGCTACACCGACCTCGTGATGGACGACGAGTTCCCGTTGTCGATGTTCTACGAGGCGCTCGACAAGAAGATGAAGCCGGTGATCGAGTCGACGGTCGGCATCACCGCCGCCGACGCCTGACGCCGGCCCGCACCACCCCTGCGAGCCACCCGGGACGACCCCTCGGCATCCGCCGATCGCCCCGGGTGGCTCGCGCCATGAGAGGATCCCCTACCGTGAACACCCTGCAGGACAAGGTCATCGTCATCGCCGGCGCCACGAGCGCCTCGGGTCGCGCCGTCGCGGGCGCCCTGGTCGACGCCGGTGCGAAGGTGGTCGTCGTGGGCACCCACCAGGGCCGCCTCGACGAGCTCGAGGTCGACCTCCCGGGCGTCGTCGGCGAGCGCGCGGACCTGACCGACGGCGACGACGTGCTCGAACTCGCGATGCGCGTGCACGCCCACGTCGGCGACGTCGACGGGATCGTGCACCTGGTCGGCGGCTGGCGCGGCGGCGGCGGCATCCCGGGCCAGACCGAGGAGGACTACCGCGTCCTGGAGCGCTCGTTCACCGCGCTCCGCTACGTCAGCCGCGTGTTCTGGGACGACCTGCTCGGATCCGAGGCCGGCCGCATCGCGATCGTGTCGTCGACGACGGTCGAGAAGCCGACCGCCGGCGGCGCGAACTACACCTCGGTCAAGGCGGCGAGCGAGTCGTGGATGCGCTCACTCGCCGACGGCATCGCCAAGGCCGAGTCGCCGGCCGCGGCCGTCACGTTCCGCGTGAAGTCGCTCGCCGGCCTCGAGCAGCGCCTGGCCGACGAGGTCGTCGCGCTGTGGTCGACGGATGCCGATGGGGCCGACCTGAACGGGCGGGTCACGACCCTCGAGGGCTGACCGGCCCGGGCCGCTCGGACGGGAGGCGGCACGCCGATGCATCGGCTGCGCGCCTCGGCTGAGCCCGACCAGCGCGATGCCGAACGCGATTCGGGATTCGGGTGAACGGCGGGTACGATCCCGAACGACCCGATCCGCCCGAACGAGAGCCCCCACTCCCATGCGCAAGCGCACCGTCGCGCTCATCACCGTGTCCGCCGTCGTCCTCGCCGCCGCTGGAGCGGCCTACTGGGCGGGCCGCGACCTCTTCCACGAGCCCGCAGCCAGGGGCGTCGATTCCGTCGTCGCCGAACTCGACGGCGAGCGCGTGCTCGGCGTCTTCGCCCACCCCGACGACGAGCAGACGGTCAACGGACTGTTCTGGCGCGCCCACCAGGGCGGCGCCGAGACCGCCATGATCACCGCGACGCGCGGCGAGGCGGGCCACCAGGTGCCGGTGGTCGCGAGACCGGACGACCTCGGCGACGTCCGCAAGGCCGAGGCCCTCAAGAACAGCTTCAACCTCGGCGTCGACGAGCACGAGGTGTGGGAGTACCCGGACGGCCGCGTGCTCGAGCGCTACGAGGACGAGCTCGTCGAGCGCGTCGCCGACGAGCTGCGGCGGTTCCGTCCCGACGTCGTCGTCGCCTTCTGGCCGGAGAGCGGCGCCACGGGACACCCCGACCACATGGCGATGGGGCGGGCCACCGAGCGCGCGATCGCCGAGCTCGCCGCCTCGGGCGGCTCCTACGCCGGCCCCGACCACCTCGTCTACACGATCAGCCCGACGAAGGCGCTCACGACGTTCGGCGGCGAGACCGGTGCGTTCGTCGCCGCGAACCAGCCCGAGCCCGACTACGCCATGCCGGCCGAGGTCGGCAAGAAGTTCGAGGGATGGCAGATCCACGCCTCCCAGCGCGACTTCATGCCGGCCTCGTACATCCTCCCCACCTGGGCGATCTACGCGCTCTGGGACCACGAGTTCTACCACGTGCGCGATCTCGGGGCCGACCCGATCGCCTGACCGCCCCGGCACGCGCGCCCGACGACCCGGGATCAGGACGTCTCGGTCGGCTCCGCGGCGTCGGCGGACTCGTCGGAGGGAGCGCCCGGCGTGACCGAGACGGCCGTGTCGGCCGGGTCGCGCTCCGAACGGCTGAGCAGGATGAACGGCAGCGCGAGGACCTGCACGCCGGAGGTGAAGAGCAGCGACGTCCCGTACCCGCCGAGGTCGGCGGCGCGGCCGAGCCCGGGCTGGATCGCCGCGGCGCCGGCGCTGCCGAGCAGTGAGTCGAACGAGAGCACGGTCGCACGCTGCTTCGACGGGATCATGTCGTTCAGGTACGACCGGTGGACCGGATCGTCGATCGACGACGCCACGCCCCAGACCGCGATGAGCACGACCGCCACCCAGAACTCGGTCGTGAACCCGAGCGCGACGAGCACGCCGGTGCTCGTGGCCGCGGAGAGGAGGATCACCGACGTGCGCTTGCGGAACCACCGCCGCACGAGCGGAGCGCAGAGCCCGCCGACGATGCCCGCACCCGACAGCAGGGCGGCCGCGAGACCGGCGATCGAGTAGGCGCCCTCGTCGCCCCAGAGCTCCAGCAGGTACGGCTGGAGTGCGTAGAACGCGAAGAAGCCGACGGCGGTGGTGAACGGCGTCGCGAGCATGAGCCAGCGCACCGGGCGGCGGCCGAGGCCGTACTTCAGCGACGCCCGGAGCACCTCGCGCGACGCGCGGACCGGGCCGAGGCCGCGCTCGGGCGTGAACCCGATGTCGTGCATGAGCACGGCGGCGACGACGAACATCAGCACGAGCACGCCGCCGCGCAGCAGGAACGGCACGCCGAGGTTCGTCGCCTGCGCGACCACGCCGCCGAGCACGGAGCCGCCGAGCATCGCGGCGCTCGAGACCACCATCGCCCGCCCGAACACCGTCTCGAGGCTGCCGCGATACGACGTCGCGGTGAGCGCGTCGACCAGCCACGCGTCGACGGCACCCGAGAAGAACGTGAACCCGAGCCCGAGCAGCACCGACACCAGCGCCCACGCCCAGAACGGCGACTCCCAGAGCCAGAGCAGCCAGTACAGGACCGTCGTCGCCGCGAGCGTGACCGTGCCGAGCAGGTACGAGGCCCGGCGCCCGACGGTGTCCGCCACCACCCCCGTGGGGATCTCGAACAGGAACATGCCGAGGCTGAAGAAGGCGTTCGCCGCGAACGCCTCGAGGTTGTTCAGGCCCGCGTCGAGCAGGAACAACGTGTTGATGCCCCAGATGAAGCTCGCCGCGAGCGTGTTGCCGAGCGTCAGCGTGTAGAACGTGCCCTGCACGCGCCGCGCCGCGCGCCCGCCGTCGTCGCCCGCGCCGGCGGTCACGAACCCGATCCCGTCGGTGCGGCCACGGGTGCCATCCTGCACCCGGCGCGCGCCGTCCGCCACCGGGGTCCATCCGGCCCTGTCGGCGGCGGCTCCGGCGGCGCTACGCTTCGCCCATGGTGCGGTTCCTGATCAATGTCGCGATCTCGCTCGTGACGGCGGCCGTCGGCCTGCTCGTCACCGCGTGGATCCTGCCGGACTTCCACCTCGACGCGGCGGGGTTCATCGTCGCCGTGATCGTGTTCACCGTCGCCCAGGCGATCCTGGCGCCGTTCATCTTCAACGTGGCACGCCAGTACGCCTCCGCGATCCTCGGCGGCATCGGCCTGGTCTCGACGTTCGTGGCGCTGCTGATCGCGTCGCTGTTCCCGAACGGCATCCGCGTCGACGGCATCGTGACGTGGATCCTCGCCACGCTGATCATGTGGATCATCACGGCGCTCGGCACCTGGCTGCTCGGCCTGTGGTGGCTGAAGGGTCGCGTGGACGACCGCCGCGCCCGGACCTGACGCCGGCGGCCCTAGGCGGGCTCGGGCCGGTAGGCGAGCACCGGGCCGGCGATCGAGACGCGCACCTCGGCGCCCCGGGCCACCAGCCCGGATGCGGTGACCCGCGCCCGCAGCCCGCGTCCGTCGGCGAGCGCCACGTGCAGCATGGCGTCGTGCCCCGTGTACTCGACGTCGGCGACGACGCCGTCGAGCTCGTCGCCCGTCCCGTCGCCGACGACCGTGGGGCCGTCGACCCGGCGGACCCGGACCTCCTCGGGGCGGACGAGCACGGTCACCTCGGCGCCGTCGTCCGGCGCGAGGCCCGCGGCGTCCGGCACCGGGAGCGCCCGCAGGCGACCGAGCCCGGTGACGACCTCGTCGCCGTGGAGCACGCCCGGCAGGAAGACCGCGTCGCCGACGAACCCGGCGACCCACGGGGTGGAGGGGGTCCGGTACACCTCCTCGGGCGTGCCGAGCTGGAGCACCTCGCCGCCGCGCATCACGGCGACGTGGTCGGCGATCGAGAGTGCCTCGGCCTGGTCGTGGGTGACGAGGATGCCCGTGACGCCCTCGGCGCGCAGCAGCTCGCGCACCGCGACGCGCAGGTCGGCGCGAAGCATCGGGTCGAGCGCGCCGAACGGCTCGTCGAGCAGCACGAGCTCCGGCCCGGAGGCGAGCGCACGGGCCAGCGCCACGCGCTGCGCCTGCCCGCCCGAGAGCTGGCCAGGGAGGCGGTCGGCCAGCGGCGCGAGGTCGACGAGGTCGAGCAGGCGGCGCACCTCGTCGGATCGTGCCGCGCGCCGTGCCGCGCGCGATGAGGCGCGACCGGCGAGCATGCCGAAGGCCACGTTCTCGCCGACCGTGAGGTGCGGGAAGAGCGCTGCGTCCTGCGGCACCCAGCCGATCCGCCGCTTCTCGGGTGCGAGGTGGATGCCGTGAGTGGTCACCATGCGCTGCCCGATCCGGATCTCGCCGGACTGCGCGCGCAGGAGCCCCGCGATCGTGCGCAGGAGCGTCGTCTTGCCGCATCCGCTCGGCCCCACGATCGCGAGCAGCTCGCCGTGGGGCACCTCGACGCCGACGCCGTGGAGCACGGCCGCCGACTCGTAGCCGACCGTCAGGTCGCGGACCTCGAGCCGGCTCACGCGATCGCCTCCCTGGTGGCGACGCGTCCCGCGCGCGCGTTGGAGAGGAGGAAGGCGGGAACCGCGGCGACCAGCAGCAGTGCGACCGCGTACGGGGCCGCCGCGCCGTACGCGGAGATGTCGGTGCGCTGCCAGAGCTCGGTCGCGAGCGTGTCGGTGCCCGTGGGGCGGAGCATGAGCGTCGCGGGCAGCTCCTTCATCGCCGACACGGCGGCGAGCAGGGCCGCGGCGAAGATCCCCGGCCGCGCGAGGCGCGCGGTCACCGCCCACCAGGTGCGGGCGCGGGAATTGCCGAGCGTGCGCGAGAGGTCCTCGAGCGAGGTCGGCACCTGCGCGGTGGCCGAGCGGATGGAGCCGATCGCCTTGGGCATGAACAGCACGCCGTACCCGAACGCCAGCACCAGCGCGGTCTGGTACAGCGCGGGCACGACGCTGAGCGAGAAGAAGACGAGCGAGAGCCCGACGACGATGCCCGGCAGGCCGAGCGCGAGGTACCCGGCGGACTCGACGGCGCGCACGAGGCGGCCCCGGTACCGCGCGGCGAGCACGCCGATCGGCAGCGCGAGCAGCACGGCCACGACGGCCCCGCCGGCCGAGAGCATCACCGTGTTCGCGAGCGCACGGCCGAGGTTCGCGGCGTCGAACGCCTGCACCGTCTCGGCGGTGAGCACCCGGCCGAGCAGCACCGCGACCGGGACGACCACCCCGACCGCGGGGACGAGCACGAGCAGGCCCATCGCGGGCGCCGTCCATCGGCCGAGTCGCACCATCCGCCGCCGCCCGACCGCGGGCGCGGACTGGATGCGCCGGGCCGCCCGCCCGCGCGCGACCTGCTCGCCGAGCACGACGAGCAGGGCCAGGGTCACCAGGAGCACCGCGAGCACGGCCGCCTCGTCGCGGCTGAAGCTCGCCGAGTAGGCCTGCTGGATGGCGGTCGTGAGCACGGGGAACCGGAACAGGGCGACGCCGCCGAAGTCGCTGAGCGTGTACAGGCACACGAGCAGCGCGCCGGCCAGCACCGCCGGCCGGATCTGCGGCCAGGTGCCCAGCATGAACGACCCGAGGGGCCCGCGGCCGAGCGTGCGGGCCACGTCGTCGAGGCCGGTGCTGCCGATGCGCAGGGCGGCCGCGACCGGGAGGGTGACGTACGGCACGGAGACGAAGCTCAGCACGAGCCACGCGGCCCAGAAGCCCTTCATCGACGGCTGCCAGGCGAGCCATCCGTAGGCGGCGAGGTAGGACGGCATCGCGAGCGGCAGCGCGGCGAGCACCGCCCACATCCCGCGCCAGCGCAGCCGCGCGCGGGCGAGGAGGAACGCGCTCGGCACGCCGAGCACCACGGCCGTCGCGGTCACCGACCCGGCCAGGAGCACCGAGTTGCCCACCAGCAAGGGGATCCGGGGCCGGTCGAAGACGGCGGCGAGCTCCGCGGGGTCGGCCGAGGCGACGCGCACGACCAGGTGGATGATCGGGATTGCCGCGAGCGCCACCGCCGCGACGGAGGCCGCGACGAGCCCCCACGGGCGGCGGGCGCGAGGCGACGCGCCCGACCCGGTCGGGCCGGGCCCGACGGTCGGTCGGGTCGCCGCCTCCGGCGCGATCCCCGCGACATCCATGGCCGTCGTCCGGTCAGATCAGGCCGTTGTCGGCGAGCAGGCGCTGCGACTCGCCCACGGAGTCGAGGTCGCTGAGGTCGAGGCCCGGGTTCAGCAGGGTCTCGATGGCCGGAAGGCCCTCGGGTGCGTCGACGCCGGGCAGCAGGGGGTACTCGAACGTCTCCTCGACGAAGTACCGCTGCGCCTGCTCGGAGACGAGGAACTCCACGAACGCGAGGGCGGCGGGGTCGTCGGCGGCGCCGTCCATGATGGCGGCGCCGGTGACGTTGACGATGCCGCCGGGGTCGCCGGGGAGGAACTTCAGCTGGGCGCGCATGTTGTCGGCGCCGACCTCGGCGGCCTGCCGGAACCAGTAGTAGTGGTTGATGAGCCCGATCTGCGCCTGCCCGGTGTTCACCAGGTCGAGGGACGCGAGGTTGTTCTCGGTCAGCTCGGGGTCGTTCGCCGCCATGCCCTCCACCCACTCGGCCGCGGCGTCCTCGCCCTCGAGCACGCGCAGCGCGGTTATGAACGACTGGAAGCTCGCGTTCCCGGGTGCGAAGGCCACCTCTCCGGACCACTCGTCGCCGGTGAGGTCGTCCACGGTGTCCGGCACCTCGTCCTCGGCGAGCTGCTCGCCGTCGTAGGCCAGGACACGGGCGCGACCGGTGACCCCGATCCACGAGTCGTCCTGCGAGGTGAAGCCGTCGGGGATCAGGTCGGCGAGGTCGGCCGGGATCGGCGCGACGAGGTCGGCGTCGGCGAGCGCGCCGAGCGCGCCCGCATCCTGCGAGAGGAACACCTCGGCCGGGGTCCGGTCCCCCTCCTCCAGGACGAGCGCGGCGAGCTCGGGCGTCGCGGCGTAGCGCGCCTCGACGCGGATGCCGGACTCCTCCTCGAACTGCTCGATGAGCGGGCCGACCAGGGATTCGGCCCGGCCCACGTAGACGGTGAGCGTCTCCTCGTCGTCGGCCGGGGCGGTGCACCCGGTCAGGGCGAGCGTGGCGGCGGCGGCGAGGCCGCCGGCGAGGACGAGTCCGCGGCGTGCGCGCATGGGCGTACTGGCTCCATCATCGTTCGGGGAACATGAGCGCCCGTCGGATGCGGGCCCAGGTTAGCTTAGCCTAACCTCCCGGGCCGGTCGCCCCGAGCGCGCCCCGGCCACGGCGGCCGGCGGACGCGCCGCGAGCGGGTCAGTGCGCGCCGAGCACCTCGACGGCGGCCGCGCCGGCGGCCCGGCCCTCCCCCTCCGTGCCCGTCGTGCAGGCCGCGAGGCCGAGCACGCTGCCGACGCACAGGGTGAAGCCGATGAGATAGGGGGCCATGGTTCGATCGATCACGCGGCCACGCTCCCCGGTCGGCACCTCCGCCGTCAACGGGTTGCGCCGGGGTTCATGGAACGTTCATCGCGATGCTCGGGGCCGGCATGGGCGCGCCCCCCGGCGCACCGCCCGGCTCGGCAGGTGCTCGCCGGTCTGGGAGAATCATCCGGTGACCCACGAGTTCCAGCCCCTGCACGACCCCGCCTTCCGCGGCTTCGCCTCCGACAACTACTCCGGCGTGCACCCCGAGGTGCTCGCCGCGATCGCGGGCGCCAACGGCGGGCACCAGGTCGCCTACGGCGACGACGACTACACCGGGCACCTGCACGAGGTGTTCGCACGGCACTTCGGCGACCCGGTCGAGGTCTATCCCGTCTTCAACGGCACCGGCGCGAACGTCACCGCGCTGCAGTCGATGCTGCCCCGCTGGGGCGCCGTGATCTCGGCCTCGACCGCCCACATCAACGTCGACGAGGGCGGCGCGCCCGAGCGGGTCGGCGGCATCAAGCTGCTCACCGTGCCGACCGAGGACGGCAAGCTCACCCCCGACCTCGTCGACCGCGAGGCCTGGGGCTGGGGCGACGAGCACCGAGCACAGCCGCTGGTCGTCTCGATCACCCAGACCACCGAGCTCGGCACGGCGTACTCGGTCGACGAGATCCGGGCGCTGGCCGACCACGCGCACGAGCGCGGGATGACGCTGCACATGGACGGTGCGCGCATCTCGAACGCCGCGGCATCCCTGGGGCTGCCCCTGCACGCGTTCACGCGCGATGCCGGCGTCGACGTGCTGAGCTTCGGCGGCACGAAGAACGGTGCGCTGCTCGGCGAGGCCATCGTCGTGCTGAACCCCTCGGCGTCCGAGGGCCTGAAGTACCTGCGCAAGCTCAACATGCAGCTCTCGTCGAAGATGCGCTTCGTCTCGGCGCAGCTCATCGCGCTGCTCGACGGCGACCTGTACCTGCGCAACGCCGCGCACTCCAACGCGATGGCGCGACGCCTCCGCGACGCGCTCGACGCCGGCATCGCCGCCGGCGAGCTGCCCGGGCTCTCGTTCACGCAGGAGACCCAGTCGAACGGCGTCTTCGCGACGCTGCCCGCCGGCGTCGCCGACCGACTCCGCGAGCGCGGATTCAAGTTCTACGACTGGGACGCCGCCCGCGACGAGGTGCGCTGGATGTGCTCGTTCGACACGACCGAGGCCGACATCGACGCGTTCGTGGCCGGCATCCGCGAGGAGCTCGCGCTCGCGGCGGCCTGAGTCGCGAGATGCACGCTCCGCGGACCCGTCCCGGAATACCGCGCGGCTCCATGCGTTGCAATACACCGGGCCGACGGTGTCCCGGCAGATCCGCCAGCGACATCGGAAGGCACCGTCAGCAATGACCCTCATCGACATCACCTCTCGCCACGTCCCCACCGACGCCCCGCTCATCGCGCCCCTCATCGAGCGCTGGAGCCCGCGCGCCTACGACCCCACCGCCGAGCTGTCCGACCGCGACGTCTCGACGCTGCTCGAGGCCGCCCGGTGGGCGCCGTCGGCGATGAACCACCAGCCCTGGCGGTTCATCGTCGCCCGCCGCGGATCCGCGGCCTTCGCGACCGTCCACGACGCGCTCATGGGGTTCAACCAGGCTTGGGCCGACTCGGCCGCCGCCCTCGTCGTCAACATCGCCGAGACGGTGGACGAGGCCGGCGAGGCACGCCCGTGGGCGAGCTACGACCTGGGCCAGGCGGTCGCGCACATGACCGTGCAGGCCCAGCACGACGGACTGCACACCCACCAGATGGGCGGATTCGACGCCGCTCGCCTCGCCGCGGCGTTCGGCCTGCGCGAGGGCCTGCAGGTCGTTTCGATCACGGCGATCGGCAAGGTGGGGGACGCCGCGGCGCTTCCCGAGCCGTTGCGCGAGCGCGAGGCCGCTCCGCGCAGCCGCAAGCCGCTCGACGAGATCGTCATCGCCGCGGCCTGACCCGCCTGCGCTCCCGGACGGGTCGGAGGTCGCGAGCCGCGGCGTCCGCCCCGTCCTCGGGGCCGGCCCGTATCGTCCCGCCTACGGCCGGAGCAGCACCTTGGTCGCGCGCCGCTCGTCCATCGCCGCATAGGCCTCGGCGGCCTCCGACAGCGGCAGCTCGAGGTCGAAGACGAGCCCCGGCCGGATCGCGCCGGAGCGGACGTCGGGCAGCAGTTCCCCGATGTAGCCGCGCACCGGCGCCACGCCGCCGTTCACGCCGACGTTGCGGCTGAACATCGGCCGCACCGGCAGCTCGGGTCCGCCGTTCGGGACGCCGACGTAGCCGACCGAACCGCCGGGGCGCGTCGAGCGCAGGGCCTGGTCCATCGACTCCTTCGTGCCCACGCATTCGAGGACCCGGTCCGCGCCGATGCCGTCGGTGAGCTCCATGATCCGCGAGACCCCCTCGTCGCCGCGCTCCTCGACGACGTGGGTCGCACCGAACTCGCGAGCGAGCGCCTGGCGGTCGGCGTGGCGCGACATCGCGATGATCGTCGTCGCACCGAGCCGCTTCGCCGCGATCACGGCGCACAGCCCCACCGCGCCGTCGCCGACCACGACGACGGAATCGCCCTCGCCCACGCCGGCCGAGACCGCGGCGTGGTGACCGGTGCCCATCACGTCGGAGAGCGCGAGCAGCCCGGGCACCTCGTCGTCGGCCACGGGGCCCGGGACCACGAACAGGGTCCCGTCGGCCAGCGGCACGCGCACGCGCTCGCCCTGGCCGCCGTCGGCGACGCCGCCGACCCGGTCCTCGCCGCCCCACCAGCTGCCCGACTCGCACGAGGTGCTCACGCCGTTCCGGCAGTGCGTGCACGTGCCGTCGCACACGTAGAACGGGGCGATCACGAAGTCGCCCGGCCTGACCTCGACCACCTCCGGTCCGACCTCCTCCACGACGCCGACGAACTCGTGCCCGATCCGGTGGGGTTCCTTCGTCGGGGTCACGCCCCGGTACGGCCACAGGTCGGACCCGCAGACGCAGGCGGCGACGACCCGCACGATCGCGTCGCCTCCGGTGGAGAGCTCGGGGTCGGGCACCTCCTCGACGCGGATGTCACGGGCAGCGTGGATCATGGTTGCGAGCATGAGGGCGAGCCTACGTGCCCCGCCCGACCGTTCCCTCAGACGTGGGGCACGAACTCCTGCCACGCCCGGCGCTTCTTCCGGCGCGGGTCGGCGACGACCCGATCCGCGCGGTCGAAGACGAGCGTGCGGCGGTCCACCTCGTCGTAGCGCGGCCAGTCGACGCCCGGTGCGCCGGATGCCGCGAAGCCCGCCCAATGGCCCCGCATGCGCCGCCCCACCGCCTGGAACATCCGGCGACCGCCGAGCAGGGTGAGCCCGGCGCCGACAGGGGTGTCGAACTTGTCGAACAGCGCGAACAGCTCGAGCCCGTGCGTGGCGTCGAGCCCGAGCAGGCGCGCCGTGCGCGGGGCCGCGTCGAACCGGTAGCACCAGGTCGGAGCCCACCTCGAGTGCCGCTCCGCGACCTTGATCGTCGGGAACCAGAACGTGAAGTCGCCGGCGAAGTCGGCCGCGGGGCGACGCTCGGGCAGGCCCGGGTAGCGCGCCTTGATCGCCTTCCGCGCCTTCTTGGGCGTGTTCGCGAAGATCGCGCGGATGCGCGGCTTCGTCGTGGGCAGGATGCCGATGCGGCCCTCGAACAGCGATCCCTCCCGATCGTTGGTGCCCACGATGAGCGGGACACGGTGGGCGCGCCCGTCGCGGAACGCGTCGAGCGGACGCTCGGGCAGGAACGCGCCGTCGATCACCGGCGCCAGCGCGATCGTGCCGGGGTTCTCGTCCGGCGTGCGGACGCAGAGCGCGGTCGTCGCGTCGGCGAGGCGCATCCCGTCGGCGCCGACGAGCATCGCCGCGGCATCCTCGGTCGATTCGCTCTGGAGGTCGTCGTCGTCGACGAGCCGGGCGAGGATCCGCACGTACTCCGCCGCCCATCGCTGCGCGACCTCGGCCGGGTAGACGGCGTTCGCCGGCGAGCTCTGGGCGATCGCCCGCGCGAACAGGCCCCCGGCCGCCGGGACGGCGAGGAGGGTCGTGACCGAGTTCGCCCCCGAGGACTCGCCGAACAGCGTCACCCTGCCGGGGTCTCCGCCGAAGGCGCGCACGCTGCGGCGCACCCACTCGAGGGCGGCGACCTGGTCGCGGAGCCCGAGGTTCGCCTCGATCGGGCGATCCGGCCGCGAGTAGGCCCGCAGGTCGAGCCATCCGAGCGCCCCGAGCCGGTAGTTGAGGCTCACGTAGACGATGCCGTGCTCCCGGACCAGCCGCTCGCCCTGGCGCGGGTACTCGCCGGACGAGCCGACGCTGTACGCGCCGCCGTGCACGAAGACCATGACCGGCCTGCCGTCGCCGGGACGTGCGTCGTCGGGCGCGATGACGTTGAGGCTCAGGCAGTCCTCGCTGCGGGCGAGGTGCTCCGCGGCGCCCAGGAACTGCCCTCGGCGATGCTGCGGCGCCACCGGCCCGTAGGCGGCCGCGTCGCGGACCCCGTCCCAGTCCGGGTGCGGCCGCGGTGCACGGAAGCGCAGGTCGCCCGCGGGGGCGGCCGCGTACGGGATGCCGCGCCACTGCCGCGTGCCGCGCCGTCGTCGCCCCCGCACCGCGCCCGAGCCGGTCTCGACGACGAGCGGATCCTCGCCCTGCGCTCCGCCCGCCACGGGACCGAACCTAGGTCGGGAGGGTGAACGGCGGGTGACCGGGACGTCCGGCGGATGTCGGCGGGATCGGGCAGAATGCGCTGGTGACGACGATGCGGGGCTTCTGGGGCGCCCTCCCCACCGAGGGTCGCTGGCTGCTCTCGACGGTCGCGATCCAGACCCTCGGGCGCGGGCTCACGCTGCCGTTCACGATCATCTACCTCACCGAGGTGCGCGGCTTCGACCTCGGGCTCTCGGGCGTCCTCATGAGCCTGATCGCGATCACGGCGCTCGCCGTCACGGGGCCCGGCGGCACCCTCATCGACCGGTTCGGGGCCCGTGCGGTGCTGCTCACCGGGTTCTCCTCGATGATCCTCGGCGCGAGCCTGCTGGCGTTCGCGACGCATCCCGCGGTCGCCGCCGTCGCCCTCGTGCTGATCGGGGTCAATTTCGGCATCTCGTGGCCGGGCTTCAACGCGCTCGTCGCGAGCGTGGTCGGCGGCGAGCTGCGCCAGCAGTACTTCGGCATCAACTTCGCCCTCGTGAACCTGGGCATCGGCGTCGGCGGCATCGTCGGCGGGTTCCTCGTCGACGTGCAGAACCCCATCACCTTCAGCGCCGCCTTCCTCGCCAACGCGGCATGCGGGCTCATCCCGATCGTGCTGCTGCTCGGCCCCCTGCGGCACGTCCGCACCCAGGGCGACCCGGGCGACGACGACGCCGGCACGACCGCCAGTTACCGTCAGATCCTGCGGATGCCGGCGGTGGTCTGGCTCACGCTCATCACCTTCATCTCGGTGTTCATCGGGTACGGGCAGCTCGAGGCGGGGTTCCCGGCGTTCGCCCGCCAGGTCGCCGAGGTGTCCACGCGCGTGGTCGGCCTGTCGTTCGCGGTCAACACGGGCGTGATCGTCCTCCTGCAGTTCGCCGTGCTGAAGCTGATCTCCGGTCGCCGCCGGACCCGCGTCATGCAGGTGATGGCGCTCGTCTGGGCGACCGCGTGGGTGGTGCTCGGCCTCGCCGGGCTGGTGCCGGGCAGCGTCGCCGCCGCGATCGGCGTCCTCGCGTACATGGGCGTCTTCGCGTTCGGCGAGACCATGCTGCAGCCGACCGTGCCGGCGATGTACAACGACCTCGCCACCGATCGCAATCGCGGGCGCGTCAACGCCGTCAACGCGGCCGCGTTCCAGGGCGGGGCGATCGCGGGCCCGATCGCGGCGGGGCTGCTCCTCGACCGCGGATGGGATGCCGCCTACGTCACCACCATGCTCGTCGGCTGCGCGCTCATCATGGTGCTCGCCCTCGCACTCGAACGTCGGATCCCGTCGTCGGCGAACGGCGTCGCCGACGAACCCCCGGTCGCCGCCCCGTCGTCGCAGGGGGAGGCGGCCGGGGCACCGCCCGAGGAAGCTCGGTGACCCGGCGCCGGCCGACCTTCGGGCGGGCCGGCGCCGATCACGGCTCCTCGATGATCTCGGCGTCGATCACGTCGTGGTCGCCACCCTCGGGTGCATCGCCCGGGGCGTCGGCCCTGGTGACCGACAGGTGGTCCCCGCCGTCGGCGAGGCCCACCACGACCGTGTCGCCGTCGCGGATCTCGCCCGCGAGCAGCGAGCGAGCGAGCCGGTCGGCCACCTCGGTCTGGATGAGCCGGCGCAGCGGACGCGCACCGAACAGCGGGTCGTAGCCGCGCTCCGACAGCCAGGTGCGCGCGTCGGGAGTGACCCCGAGCTCGAGCCGGCGCTCGTGCAGCCGAGCGGTGAGCCGGTCGATCTGCAGGTTCACGATCTCGCCGAGCTCCTGCTCGCTGAGGGTCGAGAACACCACGAGGTCGTCGAGGCGGTTCACGAACTCGGGCTTGAACGACTGCCGCACGGCGGCCATCACGGCGCCCTCCTTCTC